>CBFHYV010000008.1:0-29563 GCA_965660085.1 uncultured Paracoccaceae bacterium | reverse complement strand
CAAGGGCAAACCGCAGCGAGGTCGCCGTGTCCGGGGCCGCGCGGCGCCGGCCCAGCGTCAGCCGCGCCTGGGTGATCTCCGCCAGCGGCGGGCGGGGGGTGTTGTTTGGCGTGCTCATGCCGCGGGCAGCCGCAGCTGTGCCAGCGCGGTTTCCAGCGGGGGCAGGCCGGCATCGGGCGTGCCGATGCCGTTGGCCTGCATCCATGCGGCGAATTCCGGCGCGGGCGGGCGGCCTAGCGTTTCGCGGATATACTGCGCGTCATGGAAGGACAGAGACTGGTAGTTCAGCATGATGTCATCGGCCCCCGGCACGGTGATGACGAAATTCACCCCCGCCGCGGCCAGCACGGTCAGCAGGATGTCCATATCGTCCTGGTCGGCGTAGGAATGGTTGGTGTAGCAGACGTCCACCCCCATCGGCAGGCCCAGCAGCTTGCCGCAGAAATGATCCTCCAGCCCGGCGCGGATGATCTGTTTGCCATCGGCCAGGTATTCCGGCCCGATGAAGCCCACCACCGTATTCACCAGCAGCGGGCGATAGCGGCGCGCCACGGCATAGGCGCGGGCCTCCATGGTTTGCTGGTCCATCCCGTGATGGGCATCAGCGGACAAGGCCGCGCCCTGGCCGGTTTCAAAATACACTACATTCGCCCCCTGCGGCGCGCGGCCAAGGGCCAGCGCCGCGTCGAAGGCCTCATCCAGCATGGTCAGCGTCACGCCGAAACCGGCATTGGCCTTTTGGGACCCGGCCACCGACTGGAACACAAGGTCCACGGGCGCGGCGCGCTCCATCGCGGCAAGGGCGGTGCTGACATGGCCCAGGCAGCAATGCTGCGTAGGAATGTCCAGCTGGGTGCGGATGGCCTCCAGCACCTCGCAGATGCGGATGTAGTCGGGCAGGCTGTCCGTGGCGGGGTTGACCCCGATCACCGCATCGCCCGCGCCCATGGCCAGCCCGTCCAGCGCGGACAGCGCGATGCCGCGGCTGTCATCGGTGGGGTGGTTGGGCTGGTTGCGGGTGGACATCCGCCCCCGCAGCCCCAGCGTGGTGCGAAAGCGGGTGATGACCTCGATCTTCGCCGCCACGGCGATCAGATCCTGGTTGCGCATGATCTTGCTGACCGCGGCGGCCATTTCCGGCGTCAGCCCCCAGGCCAGGCGCGCCAGGGCCGCGCCGTCCGTGGCCGGATCCAGCAGCCAGTCCCGCAACGCGCCCACGGTCAGCCCCGCGACCGGGGCGAAGGCCCGCGCATCATGCTGCGCCTCGATCAGGGCGGAGACATCGTCGCCTGCCACCTCCAGCACATCGGTCAGGAAATCGCGCAGCGGCACCTCGGCCAGGCAATGCTGCGCGGCCAGACGTTCTATCGGGCCGTCCGCGGCGATGCCCGCCAGCGTGTCGCCCGACCGTTCGGGCGAGGCCTTGGCCAACAGCGCCTTCAGCGACGGAAAGGTGAACCGGGTTGCGTTGATGTCGATGCGATAGGCCATGGCGGCAGAGTGCACGGGGCGCAGGGGGCAGGCAAGCGGCGCGCGGGGCTTGTCCCGCAGTTGTGCCTGAAAATGCGGCAGATGCCACGGGGTGCGGTGAACAGGCGGGCGGCCCCGTCCGGATGCGCCCCTATGCCACGGGTGCGGGTTGCAGTCCTGTCACATCCGCGGCGGCAAAGCATGGCACCCTTTGCCCGACGCGCCCGCGCCATACTGCAAAGCAAGAGGACCGCCCGCCATGGACCTGATAAACCGCACCTTTGATGAAATCAGCATTGGGGATCGGGCAGAGGTGCGGCGCCTTGTGAGCCAGGATGATCTGTATGTCTTTGCCGCAGCATCGGGCAATTACAACCCCATGCACCTGCCGGATCTGGATGGCGACGGTGACGGCCTGCCGGAACATGTGGCGCCGGGGATGTTCGTGGCCTCGTTGATCTCTTGCGTGCTGGGGATGCGTCTGCCGGGGCCGGGCACGCTGTATCGGCGGCAGGATCTGCAGTTTCATGACCGCGCCCACGCGGGCGAGGAGCTGTGCTGCGTGGTGGAGGTCACGGACAAGCGCGCCGATGGCACGCTAAGCCTGGAAACCGTGATCACCCGTCTGGGGGACGGCGCGCTGATCCTGACCGGGCAGGCGGAGGTTCAGGCCCCCACCCAGCGGTTCGAGCGTCATGGCCTGGAACTGCCCGGCCTTGTGGTGGAACGCCATCGCCATTTTCACGCGCTCGTGGAACGTGCTCGCGCCCTGCCGCCCTTGCGCACGGCGGTTGTCTGGCCGGATGAGCCGAATTCGCTGGGCGGGGCCTTGCGCGCGGCGAAGGAGCATATCATCGCGCCGCTGCTGATCGGGCCGGAGGCCGCGCTGCGCGCCCTTGCCGCGCAAGAGGGGCTGGCGCTGGACGGTGTGGAGATCATCGACCACCCGGGCACGCACCGGGCCGCCGCGGCGTTGGCCTGCGCATTGGTGCGCGAAGGGCGCGCCGACGCGGTCATGAAGGGGCATCTGCACACCGATGATCTGCTGCACCCGGTGCTGGACAAGGCGCTGGGCCTGCGCACGGGCCGGCGGCTGACGCATGTGTTTGTCATGGATGTGCCGGGCCAGCCCTGGCCCGTGACCGTATCGGACGCGGCCATCAACATTGCCCCGGACCTGACCACCAAGGCAGACATCGTGCAAAACGCCATCGACCTGGTCGCCGCGCTGGGCTTTGCCCCCCGTGCGGCGGTGTTGTCGGCGGTGGAAACGGTCAACCCGGCCATCCAGTCCTCCATCGATGCGGCGCTGCTGTCCAAGATGGCGGAGCGGGGCCAGATCACCGGCGGGCTGGTGGAAGGACCGCTGGCCATGGACAACGCCGTGGACCTCTCCGCCGCGCGGATCAAGGGCCTGGGCGGCGAGGTCGCGGGCCGGGCCAACATCCTGATCGTGCCGGGGATCGACGCCGGCAACATGGTGGCCAAACAACTGGCCTTCATCAGCCATGCCGAGGGTGCGGGGCTGGTGCTGGGCGCCTCCGTGCCCATCATCCTGAACTCCCGCGCTGACAGCGTCATGAGCCGCCTGGCCTCCTGCGCGGTGGCGGCCTTGGCCCATGCCGGAAAAGGGGGCGCGTGATGCGGGCCATTCTGACACTGAATGCGGGGTCGTCATCGCTCAAGGTCGGGGTCTTTGGCGAAACCGGCGCCGCGGCGCTGGCCACGGCCCAGGCCGACAGGATCGGGCCGCAGGGGCGGGTGACGCTGCATCTGGCGGACGCCGCCCCGCAAGAGCTGCCACAGACCGCCGACGGCCATGATGCGGCTCTGGCGATCGTGCTGTCGGGGCTGCGCGCGGCCA
Source organism: uncultured Paracoccaceae bacterium (assembly GCA_965660085.1). Taxonomy (GTDB): domain Bacteria; phylum Pseudomonadota; class Alphaproteobacteria; order Rhodobacterales; family Rhodobacteraceae; genus CBFHYV01. The sequence continues at coordinate 26,229 of CBFHYV010000008.1, read as the reverse complement.
TGCCGGCGCTGGAGGTCATCGGGGTGGGGCACCGCGTGGTGCATGGCGGGCCGGATTTCGCACGGCCCGTGGTGCTGGACGATGCCATCCTCACCCGGCTGGAGGCGCTGTGCCCCTTCGCCCCGTTGCACCAGCCCCACAACCTTGCGGGCGTTCAGGCCGCGCGGCGCAGCTTTCCCGCGGTGCCCCAGGTGGCGGCCTTCGATACGGCCTTTCACCGGGCGCACCCTTGGGTGAATGACACATTCGCCCTGCCGCGCAGTTATTATGACCGCGGCGTGCGGCGCTACGGGTTTCACGGGCTGAGCTATGACTACATCTCCCGCACCCTGCGCGAGACGATGCCGGAGATCGCCGCGGGCCGGGTCGTGGTGGCCCATCTCGGCAACGGAGCCTCGCTCTGCGCCATTGAGAACGGCAGCGCGGTGGCCTCGACCATGGGGTTTTCGGCGCTGGACGGGCTGCCCATGGGCACGCGCTGCGGGCAGCTTGATCCGGGCGTCGTGCTCTACCTCATCCAGCAAGAGGGCCTGTCGCCCGATGCGGTGGCGGATCTGCTCTACAAGCGCAGCGGGTTGCTGGGCCTGTCGGGGCTGTCCAATGACATGCGCACGCTGGAACAGGCCGGCAGCCCCGAGGCCGCGCAGGCCATCGAGTATTTCGTGTTCCGAATTCAGCGCGAAATCGGCGCCATGGCGGCGGCCATGGCTGGCGTGGATGCGCTGGTCTTCTGCGGTGGGATCGGTGAGCATTCCTCCCATGTGCGCGGGCTGATCTGTGCGCGGCTGGGCTGGATGGGGATTGAACTGGACGCAGGCTGCAATGCCGGCGCACAGACGCGGATCAATGCCGGGCCGGTGCCGGTGCTTGTGATCCCCACAAATGAAGAGCTGGTGATTGCCGACGCCGTGCGAGATACCCTGTCAGGCGAATCAGCGCGGCCCTGACAGGCCGAATCGCCGTGAACGCGCGGCGAGCCTGTCGCCGTTTTCCAAATGCTGATGTCATGAGCCTGAAAAGCGGGGCAAGCCAGCGCGGGTGTCGACGGCGTCAACGCAAACTGCCCGCGCCAGGTTTCAGTCTCATGACCATTTCATGGAAGTTGCGCAAAAATCCGGGGATGCTGGGCCGTTTCTTGGCACATCTGGCGCAAAGGCTTGCTGCAAACGCATAGTTCTTGACTTAGGTGGGCCATTCCATAGTCTCCAAAGTATATGACTGCGCCCCGGATTTGCCGGGGTGCGGAACAACAAACTGGCCGCGTGTTGGCCTGTCCGTGAAGTTGCCGAGGCTGTCATGCCTGGGTGGCCTTGCGGGCATAACCACGACTTGGGGGTAGTATGACGAGTTCTTGTTTGTTTGCGCGCGCAACAGCTTTGCTTGCAGTGCCCGTCCGCCTCCGACAGCGCCACATCCCGAAACCCTGAAATTCGCACAGCGCCGGCCGCTAAACAGCAGCCTGCGCTTAAATAGTTAATAGAATTTGAAAAGCCTGAGCCGCCCTTCGCCAGGTCTTTGGAAGAGAGAAGCACGATGAACAAGCATTTGGGTTCCACCTCCGCCGCAGCCTACACCAGCGCGCTGGCCCCCGTTTCCGCCCAGGTCGCCGCCGCGGCCGAGAGCCTGGGGATGCTGGCCCGGCGCAAGGCCTCGGCCGGCGCGATGCGCCCGGCGGCCAAGGCCTTCGGTTTCCTGGCCACGGTGCTGATGGTGATGCCGCTGGCCGCCGCCGCCCAGACCGAGGACGGCTATGTGCCGGTGGACAACCTGGAGGCTGTCGTCAGCTATGAGCTGCGCGCCGATGGCACGCTGGAGCTGGTGCTGGCCGACGGTCGGACCATCGTGCTGCCCGCCGACCAGGTGCAGGTGATCGGCGACGTGGTGCATATCAGCGCCGAGGCGACCGAACTGGTGGCCTATGCCGTGGGTCTGCCGCCTGAAGCGCTGTATGTCGGTGGCGGTGCGGTTGCCATTTCCGCCATTGCTGGCGGCGGTGACAGCGGCGGTGGCGATGACGGCGTGGACCCGGTGATCGGCGAAGTCGTCGATGGCTATATCGAAGGCGCCACGGTGTATCGTGACACGGACAACAGCGCCACGCTGAACGGGTCCGAGCCCTCGACCACCACCGATGCCACGGGTCAGTTCAATGTGAACGATGTGCCGGGCGCCGGCTATCTGCGTGCCTTCGGCGGGATTGACACCTCCACCGGCGAAGCCTTCACGGGCACCATGTCCGCGCCGGAAGATGCCACGGTCCTGTCGCCGCTGACCACGATGGTCCAGGCGCTGATCGAAGGCGGTGCGACCCAGGATCAGGCCGTTGCGCAGGTGCAGACCACTTTCGGCACGCTGACCGATATCCTGAACACCGACCCGATTGAGGAAGCGGCGGGCGGCAACCTGTCGATCTTCCAGTCCTCGGTCAAGGTGGCGAACGTCATCCAGATGGGCGCCGCCGCCGGTCTGGACGAAGGCGTGCTGCAGGGCGAGCTTGCCGATCTGCTGGTGGGCAGCGGCGAAGGCGCGCTGGTTGATGTGGCCGCGCTGACCACGATCCTGACCACGGCGGGGGCCACTGCCGGTCAGGCCGCCAACCTGGCCGAGGCGATTGCCGTGGCCAACGGCCTTGTGGTCAATGCCACGACCGTCGATGAGGTGGTCGCGGTGCAGTATGTTGTGCAGGGTGACCTGTCCGCGCAGGCCGCCGGTGAGGGCGAGGTGGACAGCACCGTGATCGCCGCTGCCGTGACCGATGCACAGGGCGCGATTTCCAACGGCACGGTGGATGCCGCGCTGCTGAAGCTGACCATCACCGATGACACCGCCGGCATCACCAATGAGGCCGTGACCTTCACGTTCACCTTCTCTGAGGCGGTGAGCGGGTTTGACGCGGCAGATGTCACCGTGACCGGCGGCACCAAGGGGGCCTTTGCCGCCAATGACGCAGGCACGGCCTATACGCTTGTCGTCACCCCGGATGCTGACAGCACTGCCTCCATCGCGGTGAGCGTGGCGCAGGGTGCGGCCACTGGCGCGACCAGCGGCAATGCCAACGAGGCCGCCCGCCTGAACCAGGCTGTGGACACCGAGGCCCCGGCGGCCCCGGCCGTTTCGCTGACCACCGATGCCGGTGCAGATGCCACCGACCGCCTGACCAACAGCGCGGAGCTGACCGTGACCGCCGCCGATGGCGCGACGGTGGAATACCGCGTGCTGGCCGAGGGCGGCAGCTTTGGTGACTGGTCCACGACTTACACCGCGCCGACCACCGATGGCACCTATACCGTTGAGGTGCGCGCGCTGGATACGCTGGGCAATGCCTCTGACGCCACGGCGCTGACCTTCACGCTGGACACCACGGCCCCGGCCGCGCCGGAACTGGTGCTGTCCAATGACACCGGCACCGCGGGCGATCTGATCTCCAGCTCGCTGGAGCTGAACGCACCCGGCAATATCGAAGATGGTGCCACCGCAGAGGTGCGCGTCTATCTGCAGGGCGAGACGCCCGGCGACTTCTCCGAGGACTACACCGCCCCCACCGTTGACGGCACCTATGTGATCGAGGCGCGCCAGATCGATGCGGCGGGCAATGTGTCCGAGCTGTCCACCCTCACCGCAACGCTGGACACCACTGCGCCCGATGCGCCGGTGGTTGCGCTGGCCAATGGCAACACCGGCGTCACGGATGACGGCTCGCTGGCCGCGCCGACGGGTCTGGAAGACGGTGCCACGGTGCAATACCGTGTGAAGGGCCCGCAGGACGCCACCTTTGGCGAGGCGTCCGCGACCTACACCGCGCCCGCGACCGATGGCAGCGTGGATGGTGTCTATGAGGTCGAGGTGCGCCAGCTGGATGCGGCGGGCAACGCCTCTGACAGCTTCGTGCTCAGCTTCACGCTGGACACCACCGACGCGCCCGCCGGCGTGACGCTGGCCCTGGCAAATGACACCGGCAGCAGCGCGACAGACCGCGTGACCTCTGACGCGACGCTGGCCGCGCCGGGCAACGTGGAAACCGGCGCCACGGTTGAATACCGCGTCGGGCCGATCGGCACTGTCTTTACTGACAGTGACTGGACGGACAGCTACACCGCGCCGGAAAATGATGGCGACTATGTTGTCGAAGTGCGCCAGACGTTGGATGGCCTGTCCTCCCCGGTGACCCGGCTGGGCTTCACGCTGGACACCGAAGCCCCCGCGGCGCCCTCCGTATTCCTGGACAATGACACCGGCATCGACGGCGACAGCATCACCGCGGACGCGGCGCTTGTCGTGACTGGTGCGCAGGCGGGCGACACCGTTGAATACCGCATCGCAACCTCTGGCGGCGAATTCGGTGACTGGTCCGAGACCTACACCGCGCCCACCGCTGACGGCACCTATGACGTCGAAGTGCGCATCGTGGATGCCGCGGGCAACATGTCCGAGGCGACCGCCATCACCTTCACCGTGGACACCGAAGCACCGGTCGCCCCTGGTATTGCCCTGGCCAATGACACGGGCATCAGCCAGACGGACGCAATCACCACTGACGGTGACATCGCCCTGACGGGTGTTGAGACCGGCGCGGCCGTGGAATACCGGGTGCAGGTGCCCGGCACGTCCGAATTCGGCGAGTGGAGCGACAGCTACACCGCGCCGACCGTGAATGGCGACTACACCGTTGAGGTCCGCCAGACCGATGTCGCGGGCCGTGTCTCTGACGCCGCGCGCCTGACCTTCGTGCTGGACACCGCCGCGCCCATCGCGCCGACGGTTGAGCTGACCAATGACACCGCCGTGGACGGCGATGGCATCACCTCCGACGGGTCCCTGACTTTCTCTGACGTGCCTCCGGGCGCGACGCGTGCGATCACGCTGAACGGCACCCCCGTCCAGAACTACGCCCAGCCCGGCAGCGATGGCACCTTCACTGTTGAGGTGACGGACACGGATGCCGCTGGCAATTCCTCTTCCTCCAGCATCACCTTCACGCTGGACACCACGGCGCCTGACGCGCCGACTGTCGCGCTTGAGGAAGACACCGGCGCCGCAGATGGCCTGACCGCCAACGCCGCGCTGGCCCTGTCCGGGATCGAGGACGGTGCGACCGTTGAGTATCGCATCCAGTCTGGCGACGGCGAATTCACTGCCTGGTCCCGCCGCTACACCGAGCCTGACAACGACGGCACCTATACCGTCGAGGTGCGCCAGACAGACACCGCTGGCCTGACCTCCGATGCCGGTTCTGTGACCTTTGAGCTGAACACCGACGCGCCCGCCGCGCCCGGTGTGGCCCTGGTCGAAGACACGGGCACCGATGGTGACCTCATCACCGCCAATGGCGCGCTGGCCGCGCCCACGGGCGTGGAAGACGGCGCGACCGTGGAATACCGCGTCCTGGCGCCCGGCGCTGACGCCTTCACTGACTGGAGCACCGATTACGTTGCCCCGGCCACCGATGGCACGGCCGATGGCGATTACACCGTTGAAGTCCGCCAGCTGGACAACCTGGGCGTGGCCTCTCCGGCGGCGCGGGTTGATTTCCGCCTCGATACCGTGGCGCCGGCCGATGCGAGCATCGAGCTGGACAATGACACGGGCGTTGCGGATGACCTGATCACATCCGACGCATCGCTGAGCTTCACCGATGCGGCAGAGGGCGTGACCCGCAGCATCACGCTGAATGGCGAGGCCGTGGACAGCTATACCGCGCCCACGACCGATGGCGATTACACGCTGTCCATCACCGATGTGGATGGCGCGGGTAACAGCAGCACCTCTGACCTGAGCTTCACGCTGGATGCCACCGCGCCCAACGCGCCGGCCGTGGCGCTGGCCAATGACACGGGCACCGATGGCGACAACATCACCGCCGACGGCACCCTGGCCGCGCCCACGGGCGTTGAAGCCGGCGCGACCGTGGAATACCGCGCCGAAGTGGATGGCCAGGGCTTCTCCGGCTGGTCGACCGAGGCACCCGACACAACCGCCGATGGCGACTACACCGTGGAGGTCCGTGCAAAGGACGTGGCGGGCAATGTCTCTGACAGCGGCACCACCACCTTCACCGTCGATGCCACGGCACCGGACGCTCCGGCGATCCTGTCGGTGGCCGGCAACAACATCGTGAACCGTGCCGAGGCCCAAAACGGCTTTGACATCCTGGGCACGGCCGAGGCGGGCGCGAGCGTGTCCGTCACCATTGCAATCGGCGAAAACTCTGACACGCAGACCGTGACCGCGGATACAAACGGCGACTGGACGGCCAGCATCGAAGGCATCGACCCCGATCTGCTGGACCAGGGCCTGGCCAGCGTGACCGCAACCGCAACGGATGCGGCGGGCAACACCTCTGAACAGGCGGTTGGATCGGCCACGGTCAACACCTCCTTCGCGGCGGCACCGACGCTGGAAATCGCGGATACCAACCTTTCGGTGGGTGAGACGGTGACGGTCTCCGTCACGTTCGCCTCTGCGCCGCTGGGCCTGGGCCTTGCGGATTTCAGCACCGACATCGGCGCGTTGTCCAACCTGACCGCCGTGAACGGCACCGGCGGCCTGAGCTGGACGCTGGACCTGACGCTGGATGAAAACACCACCAGCGCCGACAACACCGTGACCCTGGGCACCTCCTGGAGCAACGGCGCGGGCAACCCGCCCGCCGCGGCCGTGCAGTCCAACGCCTTTGCCACGGATGCGCTGGACCCGATCGTCATCTCTGACGTGGTGGACGATGCAGCCACCTTCACCGGGCTGGACGCCCTGGAACAGGCGCTTGAGGTTGCCTCCCCCGGCAACAGCATCCGCATCCTGAACGGCACGTTCGATGCCTCCGACCTGACAGTGGAACAGTCCGCTGTCCTGAGCGGCCTGGATGACATCATTGTGGACGGCGGCAGCACGATCGTGCTGACGGCGGGTCAGGCCAATGGCCAGACAATCACTGCAAATGGTGACACGGGCGCACTGGCTGTCCGCATCGTGGAGCCGGGCGATGAGGTCTATGACTTCACCGGCATCAGCACCGCAGGCGACCGTGTTGACATGTTGGTCTCTGCCGATGCGTCGCTGGACTTCGGCACCGATCTGGGCACTGTCGATCAGATCCTGGTGGAAAGCGGGGCAACCCTGACCGCCACCTCGGGTATGCTGGATGGCCGCAGCGTGGATGGTCTGGGCAACGTGACCGTTACCTCCATGTCCGCAGCCACCGATATCTCCGGTGTTCGGGCCACGGGCGATGTGGTGGCCCAGTTCGGCACGCCCGTGACCTTCACCGGGTCTTTGGGTGTGGCGGATGTTCAATTGTTCAACAACATCACGCTGCGCGGTGCCCTTGCGGACTTTGACGGGCGCGATGTGACCGGCTCCGGTGCGCTCAACCTGACCGCGACGGGCGCAGACCTGCTGACAGCACAGCTGGGCGGTTTCACCAACGCCGGAACGGGGCTCAACATCGTTGCCGCCGATATCGGCGCGGACAGCGGTGTGATCAGCGGTGACGTGTCCACTGTCTTCCTCTCGCTGGCGGGCAGCGAAGCCAATGGCGCAATCTCCTTTGCCGAGGATGTGGCCGGCCCGACGGGCATGAGCCTGAACCCCAACGGCTTTGACCTGGCCGTGACCATGACTGGCGCACAGGCCGACGGGATCAGCATCACGGGCAGCGGGTCTGATGCGGAACTGTTCCTGACGAACCTTGAAGCCTCCAATGACCTCAGCGGCATCAGCGACTCCGTGGTGGTTGAGGCGCAGATCAACGAGACCGTGGACCTGAGCGCCAACACGACGCTCGGCCCGATCGACAGCTTCGTAATCGACGGTGGTGTGGCGGTGACCCTGCCCATCGACGCCGTGTCCGACGGCACCAGCGTGACCGGGGACGGCACGCTGACCCTGGTGGGCCTGGAGGCCAATGCCGATCTGTCCGGCATTGCCGACACGCTGACCGCAGTGACCATCCTGGTGAATGAGAATACCAACTTCACCGGCACGCTGCCGACGCTGGAAGGTGTCTCGCTGACATTTGAGGTTGCCGCAGGTGCGGAACTGACGCTGTCGGCCGAGGCGGCCGATGGCGCACAGATCGAGGGCGAAGGCTCCGTCTACGTCACCGGGCTGGAGGATACGCCGGCGGCCAACCTGGCTGGCATCGGCACGGCGCAGGTGGGCGCGGAGGTTGCCGCCACTCAGAATGTGACGCTGACGGCGAACCTTGGTCAGGCGAGCCTCTTCATCTCGGGCGATTCGGACGTGGATCTGCGGGACGCCATCTATGACGGGCCGATCTCTTCCTCCGGCAGCGGTTTTATCACCGTGGACAGCCTGGATGCGGACGGCGTGACGATCACTGCTGACAATGCTTCGGTTGCCTTGGCGGATTTCGTGCCGGGGATCGACCTCAGCAACATCACCTCCAACAGCCAGGTTATCACGCAATTCGCGGCGCCTGGTGATTACACCGGGTCGGACCTTGGCCCGATCACGCAGTTGCTGCCTGTCTTTGACACGCAGCCGGGGGCCTATGTGTTCACCGCGGCGCAGCTGGACGGGATCACTCTGGTCGGCCAGGCCGCGCAGAACTTCCCGAACCATGACGTCACCATCCGTGACCTGCATCTGACACCCAACGCTGACCTGCCGGAGATGTTCGACATGAACGTCACCGTGCGCGTCACGGCGGATACGGATCTGACCAACGTCACCGGGCTGGGCAATGCCAACAGCCTCACCTACGACGTGGCGGCGGGTCAGGTGCTGACCGTTCCCGCGGATGCCTTCAACAGCGCGGCGACCGCGACGGGGCAGGGCACGCTCGCCGTGACCGGCAGCTTCACGACCAACCCTGTCGATGGCTGGACCATCGATATCGCCAACCTTGATTTCCGCGGCGCGACCATCGGGAATGACGGCGGCACCTTTGCTGTGGATGGTGCGGCGACGCATATCTTCACCGCGGAACAGGTGGGCCTGTTCGACATCACCGGGGACGGCACCGACAACACCATCGTGATCGATGTGTCGGGGCTTTATACGGATTATGACCCCACCAACCCGCCAACCCTGGACTTTGACAACCTTGCCGGCGGCACGGGGTCTGATCGGGTTGAACTGCGCGGCTTCCCGGAACTGCCGAATGACGAACTGCCGCTGCTGAATGTCACCGGCACGTTTGACCTGGGCGCAGCCAGCGAAAACAACGAACTGGCGGTGTTCGGCGGCAGCCTGCTGTTCCCGAACGGCTACAACCTCGGGTCGGCGCAGCTGTCCATTAACTCGCAAGTTGAAATGACCGGCACTGACTTCGCCGGGCTGCTGACCCTCACGGGCGGTGGCTTCAACCTGCGCGGTGACGGTGTTCTGAAACTGACGGAGCCCTTCCCGGACAGCTTCATCGATACCAGTGGCTTTACCTACCAGCCCGGCGGCGGCACGGTGCCCAGCATTATCCTGCCCACCGGGGGCACGGTTGAGGGCGGCATCTACAAGCTGGACGCCGACTCTGGCCTGATCCTGCCGGCGAATGATGCCCAAGTGCGGATCGTGGATGCCGATGGCACCGTGATCGGCGGCTTTGACGGAGACGTGCAAATCACCAACCCGCTGGTGATGAACGAGGCGCAGCTGATCGACGCCGCCGGGGACGATCAGGTGGTGTCCATCACCTTCGGCGATGACATCACGCTGACGGACACGGACGTGACCCTGGACGTGGACCTGACCTTCAACGGCAATGTGCTGTCGGTTGGCACCGGAACCAGCGTGACCATCGACTTCGCCGCCCTGCAGGACGAGGCCTATATCATCGGCGAAGGGAACGTGACCTTCACGTCGATCCCGACGGATTTTGACCTCGATGATTTCTCCAATGTCACCACGGACAGCGTGACCTTCGAGATCGCGGACGGGGTGGATGTGGACGTGACCGGCGCTGTCGGCTCCAACGTCACCATCGACATCCCCGCCACCAGCAGCGTGACGATGTCCGCCGCACAGGCGATCAATGCCGACTTCACCGGCACGGGCACCCTGAACCTGACGCTGGCGGCCACTGACAGCGCGCTGGATCTGTCCGGTCTGCCCGCCGGCCTGACGGTGAATGTCGCCGTGGGTGAGACGATGACCTTCATCGGCGATCTGGGCGATGCCAATGTCACCGTGGCCAATGGCGTCACGCTGACCGTGCGCGCGGATGCCGCCAATGGTGTGGCCATCGACGGTGCTGGCAACATCATCGTGAATGACCCGGCGGGTGCGCCGCGGAATGCCGATTTCTCCGGCATCACCGTGACGGGCACGTCTGTCATGCTGGTGGACAGCTCGCTTTACAACAACGATGACTTCACTGGGGATCTCGGCCCACTGGATCTGGACTTCTCGACCTTCGGTCTGCGATTTGCGGTTGACCCGACAAGCATCCTGGACGGGCTGGACGCCACCGGCTCTGGTCTGCTGTGGATCGAGAACCTGACCCCGGCCAGCGCCAACACGGACCTGAGTGGGATCGATATAAACCGTCTGCCCGGCTATGTCTCTGCCGTGGTGCTGGTGACCGAAGACACCACCTTCACCGGCAGCTTCCCGGATGGCGGCTTCACCGGATATGTGGCATCGGGCAACCCCTGGTTCCGCGTGTGGATGCGCTCTGGCCAGACCCTGACGGTGGACGCGGATACCGTGGCGGAAACGCAGGTCTCCGGCCCCGGCAACGTGGTGCTGACCAACATCGCCAATGACGTGAACCTGTCCTCCATCCAGAACTGGGGCAGCAAGACGATCCTGATCGACGACGCTGTCGAACTGACGTCGGGTGCCAACCTGGGCAGCGTGCGCGAGATTGATCTGGCTGACGGCGGGTCCCTGACCCTGACGGCGGCGCAGGCCAACCTGCGGACCATCGGTGAGGTCACCGGCGGTGCCACGGGAACGTCGGTGACGGTCACTGACCTGCACCTGACGCCCTCGGCCAACCTGTTCAACATCGATGCGGACAGCCTGACGATCCGCATCGGCGCTGACATGACCTACTTCCGCCAGTTCCCGGAGGGCGCGACCGTCGAGCTTGAAAACGGTGCGACGCTGACCACCCGCGCGTTCGACATCAGCGGCATCGACATCACCGGCAACGGCAATGTGGCGGTGACGGTGCTGAACGGTGCGGCGGACCTCAGCGGAGTTGCCGTGGACGGGACGTTCACCGTCAACGTGACCACCAATGTCAACTTCACCGGCGATCTGGGCAGTGCCGATGTCACGGTGGCGTCGGTCAATGCCACGCTGAACATGGATGCGGCACAGGCCAGCGGCCGGGACATCTCCGGCGCGGGCTCTCTGACCGTGCGGGAACTGGATGCGGATACCGACCTGTCGGGTGTGACCGTAACCGGGCGCGTCTTTGCCTCCGTGGTGGATGACATCGTGTTTACCGGCACGCTGGTGGATGATGCCGAGGTCGAGATCCGCACAGGTGCCGAACTGTCGATCCAGGCGGGTGCCGTCGAAAACGTGATCTTCTACGGCTCGGGTGACATCGTGGTGACCAACCTGACGGCCGATATGGACCTGACGGGCATCACCAACACCGGCGGCCAGTTGGGTGTGGCCGGCACGGAGACGCTGAACCTCACCGATGCGAAGCTCAAGGACTTCGCGCTGGATGTGTCCAGTGGCGGTGAAATCACCGTGACCGCGGCACAGGCCGATGGCCGCACCTTCACCGGTGAGGGCACGGTTGTGATCGTCGATCTGGCCTTCTTCGACGGTCTGATCGACCTGTCGAACCTCGCCGATGGCGTTTCCGTGGTGATCGACCGCCCGTCGATCTCCATCGACCCGATCAGCGACGACAACCTGGTCAACGCGGTGGAAGCGCAGTCGGATGTGGAAATCAGCGGTGTCGTCACCGACGCGCTGGACCAGCCTGAGGCCGGTGCAACCGTGACCGTCAGCGGCGATGGTTTCTCCACCACGGTGACGGCGGACAGCCAGGGCGCGTTCAGCGTCACGCTGCCGGCGGAGTTTGTGCAGAGCCTGGCCGAGGGTGAAAACACCTTCAACGTCACGGCTGTGAACGATTTCAACAACCCGACGGAAACCCCGACCGCGGCGACCTTCACAATCGACACGGTGGCACCTGCGGCACCTGTGGTGGCGCTGGCCAATGACACGGGCCTGACGGACAAGGTGACCAACGATACTTCGCTGGTGGATCCGCAGGCCGAAGATGGCGCAACCGTGGAATACCGGGTGAAGGCATCGGATGCCGATGACTTCGGTGCATGGTCTGCAACCTATGTGGCGCCCACGGTGGATGGCACGACGGTGGTGCAGGCGCGTCAGACGGATGCGGCGGGCAACACCTCTCCCTCCTCCCAGCTGACGTTCGAGCTTGACACCAGCGCGCCTGCAAGCCCGACGCTTTCGCTGGCCGAAACGCCGGTGGATGGCGCCGTTGGCGACGCCGCGATCGACCCGATCACGGCAGCCGCGGGCGAGACGGTGCAATACCGCATCGCCGGGCCGGACAGCACGACCTTCGGCGACTGGTCTGCCACATACGTTCCGCCCTCCGCGGGTGGTGACTATATCGTGCAGGCGCGGGTGCTGGAGCGTGACTCGGGCAATGTGTCCGAGCCGTCGAGCGTCTCCTTCACGCTGGACCTGACCGCACCGGCCGCGCCTGTGGTGGCGCTGGCCAATGACACCGGGCTCAGCCCGACGGATGGTCTGACCAACTCCGGCGAACTGACGGAGCCCACGGGCATCGAAGAGAACGCCGTGGTGCAGTATCGGGTCCGCGAACCGGGTCAGAGCAGCTTCTCTGACTGGAACGAGACCTATACGCCGCCGGCAGAGGATGCGGCACAGGGTGACTACACGGTGCAGGTGCGCCAGGTGGACGCCGTGGGCAACGTCTCGCCGCGGACGACGGTGAACTTCACCTTCGACAACACCGCACCTCTGGCACCGTCGCTGGAACTGACGGACGATACCGGCGTGGAGGGTGACAACATCACCACCAATGGCGCCGTGTCCCTCAGCTCTCGCCCGGCATCGGCTGTGCGGTCCATCACGGTGGATGGCGAAACGGTCTCCGAGATCGTGACGCCGGAAACCGACGGCACCTACACCATCACGGTGACGGACACGGATCTGGCCGGCAACTCCAGCACCTCCACGCTCACCTACACGGTGGACACGGAGGTGCCGGCGGCCCTGGCCGTGGCGCTGACCAATGACACGGGTGACAACACCGAAGATCAGCTGACCGGCGATCCGGCGCTGACGATCACTGGTGCCGAAGATGGCGCGACGGTGGAATACCGCATCCTCGCACCGGGTGAGACGGAGTTCACGGACTGGGCGGATGAATACCTCGCCCCGGACACCGATGGCACCGAAGACGGGGAATATACCGTTGAGGTCCGCCAGGTGGATGGTGCCGGCAACACGTCGCCCAGCACTTCCGTGACCTTCACGCTGGACACCGCGGCACCTGAGGCCCCGGGCATTGCCCTGGCCAATGACACTGGCATCAGCAATCTGGACAACCTGACCAATGATGGCAGCCTGGCCGCACCCACGGGTGTGGAAGACGGCGCGACCGTGGAATACCGCGTGTCTCTGCCGGGTCAGGATGGGTTCTCCGACTGGTCGGAAACCTATGTGGCACCGCCGACCAACGGCACCGCCGAGGGTGACCATGTGGTCGAGGTGCGCCAGACGGACGTGTTGGGCAATGTCTCTGAAAGCACCCGCCTGACCTTCACGCTGGACACCACCCCGGACGTCTCGCCGTTCATCGAACTGGTCAATGACACGGGCGTCAGCAGCACGGATGGCATCACCAATGATGCCGCCCTGACGGTCAACGGTGTTCCTGCAGATGAATGGGCCAACGACGCTCGCCCTGAACTGGGCGAAGTCATCGTGACACGGGAAACCTTCACCAACGGCCCGGATGGGGATCGCTACTCCGTTTCCGCATCCAGCATTGATGATGCGGGCAACCTGTCCTCGGGTGGCTTCAGCTACACGCTGGACACCACGGCGCCTGTGCTGCCCACGGTCACCGTCACAGGCCCCGAGGTCGGCTCCGCCACGGCGAGCTATACCGTCACCGGGCTTGAGGATGGCGCCACGGCCACGCTGGTGTTCACCGACACCACGGCCACGACCCCGCCGCTGCGCGCGACCGTCACGGAAAATGGTCCGGGCACGGTGGATATCGTCGGCCAGCAGAACGGCAGCATCACCGTGACACTTCTGGTCACGGATGTGGCCGGGAACGCCAGCACCTCGGTGGGCTTCACCTCCTTCGATCTGCAGACGACGCTGATCACCAACGTCACGCAGGGCACCGGCTTCAACAGCCTGGCAGAGGCGGTCGCGGCCGCGGAAACCGGCGATACGTTGGATCTGGCCGCCGTGCGCTTTGACGAGGATGTGGTCATCGACAAGGCGCTGACCATCCGCGGGGCCCATCAGGGCGAAGGGCAGTCCAGCTTCTTCACCCATACCGATGGGGCCAACCCGACCTTCGTCGAGGGCTTCACCCCCGAGGAAGGCCGCGGCGATGAAACCCGCCTGGGTGGCACCATCACGGTGGCGGCAGATGGCGTTGCGCTGGATGGCGTGATGTTTGACGCCGATGCCGATGAGGCGCCGCTGGTCTGGCAGAACAGCGTCAGCGACTTCACCCTGTCCAACAGCCTGCTGATTGGCTACAGCGGTGAGAACGCGCCGGAATTCGTGGCCTCGGCCGTGGAACCGGCGGGTGGCTGGACGATCAGCAACAACCTGATCGGCGGTGTCACCAGCGGCACGGCGGGGGCGCTGACCCTGACGGGCCTTGGCACCGAGGGCGATGACAACGTCTCCACCCTCTCGGAAAACGTGTTCTGGCGTCCCTCCGCGGGCCATCTGTATGTCAATGGCGCGACCAACCTGGAGATCGACAACAACTACTTCTACCACGGTGTGCATGACGGGGTTGATTTCGATGGCTTCGGCGATCGCTTCACCGATGTGCAGGGCTACGGCCTGCCGACAGATGCAACGTCCACGGATGTCTTCTACGGCCGGAACTTCATGGTGGAATTCAAGGGCGCCAACAGCAATGTGGACGTCACCAACAACTACGGTGCGTTCAACAGCGGTGGTATCCAGCTGTATGGTGAGGATGGCAGCAGCTTCAGCGGCTTCAACCTGTCCAACAACACCATGACGGACTTCGTGAACGCCGATCCCAGCGGTCTGCTGGGCGGTGGGTCGGATGCGCGGTCCACCTCTGGCCTGATGGGCGGCATCGTGGCGTCGTCGGCCAATGGCGGGTCGGTGTCCAACCTGTTCATCTCGGGGAACGAGATCTCCATCGCCGGGGATCAGGTCTTCTCCAGCCGTGACATGCCCAGCCTGATCCAGGTGCAGGGCGACACCACCGGCCTGGCGATTTCCAACAACACCCTGGAATGGGCGGACGCCAGCGATACGGTCATCACGACGACCTCGGCCAACACCGCGATCGGCCTCAACGGCATCGGCCTGGCCGGTGGCATCAGTGGCGCGACCGTAACGCTGAGCGGCAACACGATCACCGAAGCGGTGGACAACCAGGTGTTTGCCTTCAACGTGACGAACGCGGACCCGACCTTCGGCGAGATGTCCGCACCCATCACCGAGACCGGCTCTGTCGTGACCGGCGATGGCAACGGCACGCTGCTGGAATTCGCGCTGGTGGACACCGGCGGGGATTACGGGGCGGGTGACATCACGCTGAACACGCTGTCTGGTGTGGTTGTCGAAGGCAACAGCGTCACGCCCTTCCCAGCGGCGTCGATGAGCGTCACCTCCGTCCATGACGGCATGGCGGACATCACCGGCTTCACCCTGGGCGATGACGAAGGCGCCATCGATGCGCTGAGCTTCGAGGACGCAAGCGACGCCTCCGGCAGCTTCTGGCAGTTCGTGGAAACGGGCGGCAGCGTGGCGGATGCCACTGGCCTGCTGGTCTTCACCAACGCGCTGGACAGCCTGGATGCCGCGGTGATCGAGGCTGCCGTCGGGTCCCTGGACGGTGCCGACGCGGGCGAGGTCTTCTTCGCGCTGGCCTCCGATGGCACCGATACCGCGGTGGTCGAGGTTGCCATGGGTGCGGATGGCCCGGCGGTGACGGATGTGACCACGCTGGTGGGTGTGTCTGACCTCGGCGGTCTCAGCCCGGCGAATGTCGAAGACTTCCAGCAGCTGCCGGAGGTCTGATCCTTCGCGCAAGGCGCAATGGAACAGCGGAAAGGGGCCCTTCGGGGCCCTTTTCTTTTGCAGGGTAACAGGCCCGCAGTGCACCGCGGCGGGGCGCGCGCAGCAAAAAGGCCGGCGCTTGCGCACCGGCCTTTCCCTTTGTCTGTCATGTGGGCCGGGGCGCGTGCCCCGCTAGCCCTGATCAGGCGGCGTCGTCCTGCGTGGCGGCAAAGCGGTGGTAGAAGCTCTGGTTCTTCTCCGCCATCTCTTGCAGCAGGGCAGGGGGGGTGAAGCGCGGGCCAAACCGTTCCGCCAGCTCCGCGCAGCGTTCGGCGGCATAGGGCGTGCCGATCATGTCCAGCCAGGACAGCGGCCCACCGGACCAGGGCGCAAAGCCCCAGCCCAGGATCGCGCCAACATCGCCTTCGCGGATGTCCATCAGCACCCCGGCCTCCAGCGCGCGTACGGCTTCCAACGCTTGGGCAAACAGCAGGCGGTGCTGCACCTCTGTCAGGTCCGGCTGGGTGTCTGCCTGCGGGAACTTCTCCGCCAGGCCCTGCCACAACCCGATGCGCTTGCCCGCGTCATCATAGCTGTAGAAGCCCGCATTGGCCTTGCGGCCCAGGCGGCCCTCAGCCTCCATCCAGAAGATCACCTCATCCACATCGGTGTCTGCATAGGCCTCGCCCATGGCGGCGCGGGTGGCACGGGCGATGCGTGCGCCAAGGTCGATGGAGGTTTCATCCACCAGTTGCAGCGGGCCGACGGGCATGCCGATGAACTGCGCGGCATGTTCCACCAATACCGGGCTGACGCCTTCGGCGACCATGCGCATCCCTTCGTTCAGATAGGGGATGATGCAGCGGTTGGCGTAGAAGAAGCGCGCGTCATTCACCACGATCGGCGTCTTGCGGATCTGGCGGACGAAATCCAGCGCCTTGGCCACGGCGCGGTCCCCTGTCTGTCCGCCGCGGATGATCTCCACCAATGCCATCTTCTCCACCGGGCTGAAGAAATGGATGCCGATGAACTGTTCCGCCCGCGTCGATGCCTTGGCCAGGTCAGAGATCGGCAGGGTCGAGGTGTTGGTGGCGAAGATGCAATCCTCGCCCACGGCGGCCTCTGCCAGCGCAGTGACCTCTGCCTTGATGGCGGGGTCTTCAAAGACGGCCTCGATGATCAGGTCGCAGCCCTTCAGCGCGGCATAGTCATCCGTGGCGGTGATGCGCGCCAACAGCGCCTCTTTCTTCTCTGCCGTGGCCTTGCCGCGCTTGATGCCCTTGTCCATGTAGCTGGCGGAGTAATCCTTGCCGCGCTTTGCGGCGGCCATCTCACGGTCCAGCAGCACCACCTCGATCCCCGCCTGGGCGGCGACCAGCGCGATGCCCGCGCCCATCATGCCCGCGCCCAGAACGCCCAGACGCTGCACGCGCTGGTCCGGGGCCTCGGGGCGGTTGGCGCCTTTCTCCAGCGCGCCCTTGTTGACGAACAGGGACCGGATCATCGCCGAGGAGGACGGGTTCAGCATCACATTGGTGAACCAGCGCGCTTCGATCTTCAGGGCGGTGTCAAACGGCACCAGCGCCCCTTCATAGACCGCAGACAACAGCGCCTTTGCGGCCGGATACACGCCGTGGGTCTTGCCATGGATCATGGCGGAGGCCCCGACAAAGGTCATGAAGCCCGCCGGATGATAGGGTGCGCCGCCGGGCATCTTGTAGCCCTTCTGATCCCAAGGCTTGACAATATCGGCGGGCGTGGCGGCCAGCACCCATGCCTTGGCCGCGGCCAGCGGATCGTCCACGACCTCATCGATGATCCCGGCGCTGCGGGCCTTGGCCGGGGGGCTCAGCTTGCCTTCCAGCAGGAAGGGCGCCGCGGCCATGGCGCCCATCTTGCGCACCAGCCGCGTTGTGCCGCCCGCGCCGGGGAAGATGCCCACCATGATCTCCGGCAGGCCGATCTTGGCCTTGGGATTGTCAGCGGCAAAGATCCGGTGGCAGGCCAGCGGCAGTTCCAGCCCGATGCCCAGAGCCGTGCCGGGCAGGGCCGCGGCGATGGGTTTGCCGCCCTTGTTCTTTGCGTCCATCCCGGCGCGCTCGATCTTGCGCAGCACGCCGTGCATTTGCATGATCCCGTCAAAGATCCCGCGCGCAGGCTCAACGCCGGCGGTATCGCGCAGGCTGGCCAGCACGTTCAGGTCCATCCCGGCGGCAAAATCGGGCTTGGCGGAGGTCAGCACGATTCCTTTGACGGCGTCATCCGCCAGTGCATCGTCAACCAGGCCGTCCAGTTCGCGCAGCCCGTCAAAGGACAGCACGTTCATCGTCTTGCCGGGAACGTCCCAGGTGATGACGGCTACGCCATCGGCGTCTGTGGTCAGGGTGAATTCGGTCATGTCTTGTCTCTCCCGCATCTGGGGGGAATGCCGCGGGGGCATTCGGTTGGCTGGGGCAGCGCCGGTCCGGCGCCGTCAGATCCGTTCGATGATGGTGGCGGCACCCATGCCGCTGGCGACGCAGAGCGTGGCCAGCCCGGTGCTCTTGCCCGTGCGCTCCAGCTCATCCAGCAGGGTGCCCAGGATCATCGCGCCGGTGGCCCCCAGCGGGTGTCCCATGGCAATGGCGCCACCGTTGACATTGACCTTGCCGTGATCCACGTCAAAGGCCTGCATGAAGCGCAGCACGACGCTGGCGAAGGCCTCGTTGACCTCGAACAGGTCGATATCGGAAATCGCCATGCCCGCCTTGGCCAGAATGTGTTCGGTCACCGGAACGGGGCCGGTCAGCATGATGGTCGGGTCCGTGCCGATCTTGGCAGTGGCCCGGATGCGCGCGCGCGGCGTCAGACCGTGACGCTCGCCAAAGGCGCGGTTGCCGATCAGCAGCGCCGCGGCGCCGTCCACGATGCCAGAGCTGTTGCCCGCGTGGTGGATGTGGTCAATCCGTTCCAGATGCGGGTATTTCATCATGGCGATCTTGTCGAAGCCCGGCATGACCTCCCCCATCTCGCGGAAGGAGGCGTTGAGCGCGCCAAGGCTCTGCATGTCGGTTTCCGGGCGCATGTATTCGTCACGGTCCAGAATGGTCAGCCCGTTCTGATCCGTCACGGGGACCACGGACCGGGCAAACCGTCCCTCCTGCCAGGCGGCGGCGGCGCGGCGCTGGCTTTCCACGGCCAGCGCATCGGCATCCGCCCGGCTGAAGCCGTATTGCGTGGCGATGATATCGGCGGAAATGCCCTGGGGCACGAAATAGCTGTCCATCGCAAGGCTTGGGTCCACGGCAATGGCGGCCCCGTCGCTGCCCATGGCCACGCGGCCCATCATCTCAACCCCGCCGGCGATATAGGCATCGCCGCCGCCGCCGCTGACCTGATTGGCGGCCATGTTCACCGCCTCCAGCCCGCTGGCGCAAAAGCGGTTGATCGCCACGCCGGGAATACGCTCATCCAGATCAGAGGCGAGAACGGCCGAGCGGGCAAGACAGCCGCCCTGTTCACCCACTTGCGTGACATTGCCCCAGATCACGTCCTCGACGGCGTGGCCCTCCAGGCCGTTGCGCTCCCGCAACGCGTTGAGGGTCAGCGCGGACAACCGCAGGCTGGTGACCTCATGCAATGCGCCGTCCTTGCGGCCCTTGCCGCGCGGGGTGCGCACGGCGTCGTAGATGAAGCTCTCGGTCATGGAAGCTTTCCTTTCTGTTCAAATACGCCCGTGGCGCAGGGTTTCAGGCACGGTCAGCCGGGCTGCCGGGCATCAGGTCATAAGGCGCGCGCCAACCGTCCAGGGCGGCGATGTTGTCCAGCCAACGGTCGATCTTGGGCCAGGCGGCGCGGTCAAAACCGAAGGGTTCGGGGTAGTACAGGTAGCCACAACAGGTCAGATCCGCATTGCTGGGTGCATTGCCCACGATCCAGTCCCGCCCCTCCAGATGCCGGTTCAGAAGCGCATAGGCGTCCTTGAGCCTGCCCCGCATGAAGCGGATCACCTCCTGCGGCCTCTTTTCTTCCGGCAGGAAGTTCGACAGAAACCGGGCGGGCCCCGCAGTGCCGGACAGTTTCTGATTGTCCCAGATGATCCAGCGCAGGATCTCCAGCCGCTCCGCAGGTGTCTGGCCGCCGAAATGCCCGTAGGTCTCGCTCAGATAGGTCTGGATCACGCCCGATTGCGTGAGGCGCAGGGAGCCATCCACCAGAACAGGCGCCTCACCCATCTCATTGATATTCTCACGATAGGCATTGCTCCGGGTTTCTCCGTTGAAGAAGTCAACGTAAACAGGCTGCCAATCGAGGCCGGCAAGCTCCAGCGCCAGGGCGGCTTTGTAAGAGTGCCCGGATTCCCCGAAGCAATAGAGTTTCAGCGTCATGCCTTAGATTCCTGATGCAATGGCATTTGTGGGAGCGCCAAGGGGGGCCAGCCCCCCGCCGCTCCTGCGGAGCGACTCCCCCCGGAGTTTTCTTGGCAAGATGAAGAGCGTTTACCGTTCTTTAACCACGCCGGGTCCACCTTCGTGGCGCGCGGCAGGCTGGAGAGCTGAGCCGCGTGCAAGGTGAAGCCCCTCCATCGGCCCGCCGCTGGTGGAGGGGTGATCTTTTGAAAACTCCGGCGCGGCTTCATCTTGCCAAATAAACTCCCGCCGGAGGCTCCCGCACTCACCGCACTGGTCTGTTTGCCGTTGATCGGTGCCACGCCCGGATTGTCATTTCCGACGTGGAAGATCGGCCGCCTAACGCCTGCACTTGGCTTGCGCATCACTGTCACAGTTGGTGCCGCGTATCCGGCTGTGTGGTAGGGTAAGGCAATTTGGCAGTTCACAGCGCCCGGTGAGGCTATTCTGGCTCTGCCCTGGTGCTGTTGCCTGTGTGCAACCTTCATTGTCTTGCCTTTCTGCCGAGGTCATAGGCGCGGCAGCGGCCGCGCCCCTATGGAATTGCGCCCTCAGAACTGGTTCACGGCAAGGGCCATGACGGGGTCTGCACCACTTTCGATGCGGCGCAGATGGGTGGTCGTGGCGGGCAGTTGGCGGGCCATGTAGTAGCGGCCGGTGGCCAGTTTGGCCTTGAGAAACTCCGCGTCGCCCGTGCCCTCGGCCAATGCGATGCGCGCGGAGTGACCCATTCTGGCCCACATCAGGCCAAGGCAGACATGGCCGAACAGGTGCATGAAGTCATAGGAGCCGGACAGCGCATTGTTGGGCGCCGTCATGCCGTTTTGCATGAAATACATGCCTGCGGCCTGCAGATCCTTCGACGCGGCCTTGAGCGGGTCGAGGAAGTGCTTGTCGAACTCTGCGTCCTGGCCCTTGTGGTCGGCGATGAAAGTCTTGACCAGATCGAAGAAGGCCATGACATGCTTGCCGCCGTCCTGGGCCAGCTTGCGGCCCACCAGATCTAGCGCCTGGATGCCGTTTGCACCTTCGTAGATCATGGCGATCCGGGCATCGCGGGCATATTGGGACATGCCCCATTCCTCGATATAGCCGTGTCCGCCATAGACCTGCTGGGCCAGCACGGTGGACTCGAACCCCTTGTCCGTCAGGAACCCCTTGATCACCGGTGTCAGCAGGGACACCAGGCCGTGGGCATCGGCATCGCTGGACCGGTGGCCCTTGTCGATCAGATGCGCGCCCCAGAAGGTGAACGCGCGCGCACCTTCGACGAAGCTTTTCTGATCCATCAGGCTGCGGCGGACATCTGGGTGGACGATGATCGGGTCCGCGGGGCCTTCGGGGTTCTTCGCGCCGGTCACATCGCGGCCCTGCAGGCGATCCTGGGCATAGGTCAGCGCGTTCTGATAGGCGATGGCGGCCTGGGCGTAGCCCTGCAGCCCGACGCCCAGGCGGGCCTCGTTCATCATGGTGAACATCGCGCGCATCCCCTTGTGCGCCTCACCCACCAGGAAGCCCGTGGCCTCATCATAGTTCATCACGCAGGTGGCATTGCCGTGAATGCCCATCTTCTCTTCGATCTTGCCGACGCTGACGCCGTTGCGCGCGCCCAGCGAGCCATCCTCATTGACCAGGAATTTCGGCACGATGAACAGCGAAACGCCCTTGATGCCGTCCGGCCCGCCGGGGATCTTGGCCAGCACAAGGTGGATGATGTTTTCGGCCAGGTCATGTTCACCGGCGGAGATGAAGATCTTCTGCCCGGATACCTTGTAGCTGCCATCCTCCTGCGGGACGGCCTTGGTGCGCATCATGCCAAGGTCTGTGCCGCAATGCGGCTCGGTCAGGTTCATGGTGCCGGTCCATTCACAGCTGACCAGCTTGGGCAGATAGGTCGCCTTTTGCGCCTCTGACCCGTGGGCGTGGATGGCGGAATAGGCGCCGTGGGTCAGGCCCTGATACATGTTGAAGGCCATGTTGGCGGACACGAAGATCTCGCCCACCGCGGTGCCCATCAGATAGGGCAGGCCCTGCCCGCCATAGTCCGGGTCGCAATCCAGGGCGGTCCAGCCGCCGTCGCGCATCTGGGCGAAGGCTTCGGAGAAACCGTCCGGCGTGCGCACCACCCCGTTTTCCAGGGTGCAGCCCTGCTTGTCGCCCACAGCGTTCAGCGGCAGCAGCAGGTCGCTGGCCAGTTTGCCGGCCTCTTCCAGCACGGCGGAGGTAAAGTCGCGGTCAAGCTCCTGATAGCCGTCGATCCCGCTGTCGGAGATCTTGAGCACATCGTGCATCAGGAACTGCATGTCCTGCGTGGGGGCGGTATAGGTTGGCATGGGATCCTCCTGTGTGGCTGGCGCCGCTTATTCTGCGGCGCGCGTTGCGGGGATGGCGGCCAGCATGCGCTGGCCCCATCGCATCTGGTCGCGCAGATCGGCGATGGCATCGTTCAGCTCGTCGCGCTGGCGCTCCATCTCTTTCAGGCGTTGCTGGGCAATCTGGTAGGTGCGTTCCAACTGGGTGCGCTGCCGGTCGCCCTTGTTATAGAGCGCGAGCAGCTGCCGGATCTCTTCCAGGCTGAAGCCGAAGCGTTTGCCGCGCAGGATCAGCTTCAGCCGCGCGCGGTCCGTGCGGGTGTACAGGCGGCGCTGCCCGTCCCGGCGGGGGAACAGCAGTTCCTTGCTTTCATAGAAACGCAAGGTGCGCGGCGTGACCTCGAAGGTATCGCACATCTCGCGGATGGTCATCAGCTTGTCATCTGTCATGGCGCAGGCCCGTCTGCCGTTGGGTCTGCGAGTTTGGTATCGCGGGCCAGGAATTGACGTAAGCGATACGCTGCGTCAATTTTCCTTGTGACGCCACGGCGCGATGGATGCGGCGGGCTAGCCGCCTAGCGCGCTGGAGGTTTCCGCGCGCAGGTCCTGCAATTCCTCCAGGGCTTCGTCGATCTGGCGGCGTTGTTCGCGCAGCGTGGCCATCTGGCGGTCCGCCATGTCGATCCAGGCCCGCATCTGCGCCTCCGTGCCTTCCTTTTCATAGATCAGCAGCCACTGCCGGATCTCTTCCAGGCTGAAGCCAAAGCGCCGCCCGCGCAGGATCAGCTTCATCCGGGCGATCTCGCGCGGGCCGTAATAGCGGGCGCGGCCTTCGCGCGCGGGGGCCAGCAGTTCGATATATTCGTAATACCGCAGGGTGCGCGGGGTCACGTCAAACCGCGCGCACATGTCCTTGATCGTCAGCTGTGTGTCTGTCATCCGAAATCTCCCCGCGCGCGAAGGTAGCAGATCGGTTCAGGTGAGCAAGCGGCCAAGGTTGCACCCGGACGGCGCAGCGCGCATAACGGCCCCAGAGACGGAGCCGCCCATGCCAGCCGACAAATCACGCATCGCACAACAGTTCATCGAGGCCATCCCCCATGCGAAGGCCCTGGGCCTGAGCGTTCAGCGGGTTGAGGATGGCGTGGCCGAGATCCGCATGCCCTATGGCGCCCATCTGGTCGGAGACCCGGAAACCGGCGTGCTGCACGGTGGCGCGGTATCTGCGCTGATGGACACCTGCGGCGGCGCCGCGGTCATGAGCCACCCGGATTCGCCCGCCGGCACGGCCACGATTGACCTGCGGATCGATTACATGCGCGCTGCCACGCCGGGCCAGACGATCGTGGCCCGCGCCGAATGCTATCACATCACGCGCAGCGTCGCCTTCGTCCGGGCGACGGCCTGCGATGATGACACCAGCCGCCCCGTGGCCTCGGCCACCGGCACATTCACCGTGGAGCGCTGAGATGCCCAGACCCGCGCCAGAGCCCGTTCATGTGGTGCAGCAACGCCGGGACGCCGCGCTTGGTGCGCTTGTCGGCGGGGTGCCTTACGTGCAGTTCCTGGGCATCCGTTTTGACCGGCGCGGGGATGAGCTGACCGCGCTGCTGCCCTTTGAAGAAAAGCTGATCGGCAACCCGTTGTTGCCCGCCATCCACGGCGGGGTGACGGCGGCGTTCCTGGAGGTCACGGCGATCATCTCGCTCAGCTGGACGCTGGTGTGGGAACGCTCTGAAAGCGGCGCGCTGTCGGTTGAGCAGATGCAGGCCGGCACTCTGCCGCGCCTGCCCAAGACCATCAACTTCACGGTGGACTACCTGCGGTCCGGCCTGCCGCGGGACGCCTATGCGCGGGCCTCTGTTGCGCGGATGGGGCGGCGGTATTCCAGCGTGCATGTCTCTGCCTGGCAGGACAATCATGCCCGTCCCTTCGCCCAGGCCACCGCGCATTTCCTGATGCCCCGCAACGATGGCTAGCGTGGCGGCGGGCGGGGCTGCGCCCGAACCGGCACAGATCACCCATTGGCGCGTGCTGCGAATCGCAGTGCCGATCGTGATTTCCAACGCCACCGTGCCGATCCTGGGCGCGGTGGATACCGGCGTGGTGGGCCAGATGGGCCTTGCCGCGCCCATTGGCGCGGTGGGCGTGGGCGCCATGGTGCTGACGGCGGTGTATTGGATCTTTGGCTTCCTGCGGATGGGCACCACCGGGCTGGCCGCCCAGGCGGCGGGGCAGGGGGACAGGGCAGAGGTCGCCGCGCTGCTGACGCGGGCGCTGATGATCGGCCTGCTGGGCGGGGCCGCGGTGCTGGCCTGCCAGGGGCTGGTCTTTGCGGCGGCGTTCCGCCTGTCCCCTGCCGCGCCAGAGGTCGAGGAGCTCGCGCGCGCCTATATGGGCATCCGCGTCTGGTCCGCCCCGGCGGCCATCGCCCTGTATGGGGTGACAGGCTGGCTGATTGCACAAGAACGCACACGGGCGGTGCTGGTCATCCAGCTGTGGATGAACGGGCTGAACATCGGGCTGGATCTGCTGTTCGTGCTGGGCCTGGGCTGGGGCGTGGAGGGGGTGGCGCTGGCCACGCTGGCGGCGGAATGGTCGGGGCTGGCGCTGGGTCTGTGGCTTTGCCGCGCGGCCTTTCATGTACCGGCCTGGCGGGATTGGGCGCGGGTGTTCGATGCCGCGCGGCTGCTGCGCATGGCCCGCGTCAACAGCGATATCCTGCTGCGGTCGCTGATGTTGCAGGCCATTTTCCTGAGCTTTCTCATCGTCCTGTCGCCGGGCTATGGCACGGATGTGTTGGCGGCCAACCAGGTGCTGTTGCAATTCCTGCACATCACGGCCTATGCGCTGGACGGCTTTGCCTTTGCCGCCGAAACCATCGTGGGGCAGGCCTTTGGCGCGGGGGCGATCGCCGCCTTGCGGCGCGGCGCGCTGTTGACGGCCTTCTGGGGCCTGGTCACCAACCTGGGCCTGGCGGCGGCGTTCTGGCTGTTTGGCCCGCAGATCGTGGACCTGATGGCGGATGTGCCCAGCGTGCGCGCCGCGGCGCGCGAGTTTTTGCCCTATATGGTGGCCGCGCCGCTGGTGGGCCTGGCGGCGTGGATGCTGGATGGCGTGTTCATCGGCGCCACGCGCACCGCCGATATGCGCAACATGATGGCGCTGAGCCTGCTGGTCTATGCCGGGGCGGTGTGGCTGTTGGTGCCCTGGCTGGGCAATCACGGGGTATGGCTGGCGCTGCTGATCTCATTCGTGGCGCGGGGGGTGACGCTGGGGCTGCGCTATCCGGCGCTGGAACGTGC
>CBFHYV010000007.1:0-31963 GCA_965660085.1 uncultured Paracoccaceae bacterium | reverse complement strand
CGCCTGCAGCATCGCCAGCGGCACGCGGGTGGTCTTGCCCGCACCGGGCGGGGCCTGCAGCACGGCGCGGCCCTGCGCGGCAAGCGCGGGCAGAAGCTCTGGCAGGGCGTCTTCGATGGGCAGGCGCATGGCGCGGTTATGCGGTGGCCGCGCGGCAAGGTCCAGCCCGGCAGGCTGGACAAAAGCCCCCCTTTGCGGGCAGGTGAGGGCGGACCACCGAAGGAGAGCCGCGATGAACATTCCCGATCTGGCGCAACGGATCCTGGCGGGCGAACGTCGCGCGCTGGCCCGCGCGATCACGCTGGTGGAAAGCGGGCGCGCCGATCACAGGGTCACGGCGCTGGACCTTCTGGCGCGGCTGAACGGCCACGGGCGGCAGGCGCTGCGCATCGGGTTGTCCGGCACGCCGGGCGTGGGCAAATCCACCTTCATCGAGGCGTTCGGCTGTTTCCTTGTGGCGCAGGGGCTGCGGGTGGCGGTGCTGGCGGTGGACCCGAGCTCGGCGCGCTCTGGCGGGTCGATCCTGGGGGACAAGACGCGGATGGACCGGCTCAGCCGCTTGCCGCAGGCCTTCATCCGGCCCTCGCCCTCACAATCGCATCTGGGGGGCGTGGCCCGCCGCACCCGCGAAGCCGCGGACCTGTGCGAGGCGGCGGGGTTCGACATCGTGCTGATCGAGACTGTCGGCGTGGGCCAGTCAGAGACGATGGTGGCGGAGATGACCGATCTGTTCGCGCTGTTGCTGGCGCCGGCGGGCGGGGATGAGCTGCAGGGCGTCAAGCGCGGGATCATGGAAACCGCAGACCTGATTCTGGTGAACAAGGCCGATGGCGACCTGAAGGCCACCGCCATGCGCACCTGCGCCGATTATGCCGGGGCGCTGCGGCTGCTGCGCAAGCGCCCGCA
Source organism: uncultured Paracoccaceae bacterium (assembly GCA_965660085.1). Taxonomy (GTDB): domain Bacteria; phylum Pseudomonadota; class Alphaproteobacteria; order Rhodobacterales; family Rhodobacteraceae; genus CBFHYV01. The sequence continues at coordinate 31,057 of CBFHYV010000007.1, read as the reverse complement.
AGATCCGGCCGGCTTTCCCAAGGCGCTGCCGGTGTCCGCGATCGAGGAATCCGGCCTTGAAACCGCCTGGGCGGAGATGACCGCCCTGACCGATTGGCGCCGCGAGGCGGGCTGGTTTGCCGCGCGCCGGGCCGAACAGGCGCGGTTCTGGTTCACGCAGGAGGTGCGGCTGGCCCTGTTGGCCCGGTTGGAGCGGGAGCCCGCGCGGAGCGCGATGGCACAGCTGTCCGATGCGGTCGCCGAAGGCCGCCTGACCCCGGCGGAGGCCGCAAACCAGATGCTGTCGGCGCAGCTTGGGCTACAGGCGGCGGTTGGGCTTGACGAAGCTGACGCGATGCCATAACAGCCGTTGAACCAGTTTCGGGCGCTGCGCGGCGGCGCCCTTTCATATTGGCGGAAGTCGCGCGGGTGACTGCCCTTTCGCCCGTCAACATACGAGGAACAGCTCATGTCGCGCGTGTGCGAACTGACCGGCAAAGGCCCGATCACTGGCAACAATGTCAGCCATGCCAACAACAAGACCCGTCGTCGTTTCCTGCCCAACCTGAACGACGTGACCCTGCAGTCCGAAACGCTGGGCCGTGGTGTCAAACTGCGCATCTCGGCGCATGCGCTGCGCTCCGTGGATCACCGCGGTGGCCTGGACGCGTTTCTGGACAAGGCGAAGGACGCGGACCTGTCCGCCTCTGCGCTGAAGGTCAAGAAAGAGATTGCCAAGGCGCGCGCCGCTCAGGCGTAAACCTTCTGGCCATGAATTGAAAAACCCCGGACGCCCTTGGTGTCCGGGGTTTTCTGTTGTCTGGCTAGTTTTTGGCGCGTGTGTCAGACACCTGTCATGGACGCCAAAGGGCGTTTCATCCTGATGCGCGCCCCGTGTGAAAGAGCGGCCTGGCTGGGGCGATGCTCAGGCCGCGCGGGTGGTGCTGCGGCGGGGGGCGGTGTAATCCTGCACCAGGTCCGCGATGGCGGCGTGATACGGTGTGTCCACCCGCGCGGGGCGGATCAGCGTGCCAGTGCGGCCCACGTTTTCCGGCTGTGCGCCCCAATCCGGCAGCGCCCCATGCAGGGTGATTCCCATCGCCTCCGTCAGGCAGGCCATACGGTCACGATATTCCGCGCAATGGTCCTGTGGCACACGGCTGAGCAAGAATCGCACCCGCGCCAGCGGCACGGACAATTCCGCCAGCGCGCGGCGGAACAGCAACGTGCTGTGCACGGCGCGCATATCGGCCTGCATCGGGGCGAAGATGGCCTTCGCCTGGGGGGCAACCACGCCCAGCCAGGCGTGCTGACCCGTGGGCAGATCGATCACAACGTGATCGAACGTCCTGCGCAGATGATCCAGCAGGCCGGCGATGTCCTGCGGCGGCACACGCAGCGCGGCGCTGTGATCTTCGGGGGCTGTCAAAACGCTGAAACCGGGCGTGGGCTGGCGCAGCCGCGCCTGCAGCTCGGCCAGGTTTTTGGGCAGGCGGTCGATTCGGGGCAGGTTCAGATAGGTGCCCACCGCGCCGAACTGGGTATCGAGATCCACGAGGCAGACCGTTTCACCGCGCGGCAGGGTCTGGGACAGGGCCGACGCAAAGGACAGGGCGGCCGATGTTGCGCCGCAGCCCCCCGCCAGCGCCTGAAAGGCGACCACATTGCCAAGGCGCCGCGTCTGGGCCTTGGGCGTGGGACGCGGTTCGGGCTGTTGCTGGCCCTCATCCCTGTGCAGGTTCGTGACCGCCTGGGCGAAAGCCCGGCTGTGCAAGGGATAGGGCACGAAGGCTGCGGCACCGCGGCCGATCAGATCATGCACCTGTGCCGGGTCCGCCTCAGCGGACACCAGGATCACGTCAACGCCGGCGCGTTGCGCGGTTTCGATCAGCCGGTGCAACACCTCCCTGCGGTCGTCCTTGTGCAGACACAGGACAACGAAATCCAGCGCCGCTGCCTCGGATTGTGTCAGGAAGCGCAGCGCATCGGCTAGGCCAAGATGGCCCCAGGCTTCGCCAAGCAGGCTGTCCATCTCATCCATGAGGTCGGGGAAGGTGTTGATATTTTGGGAAATTGTACAGGCGCGGAACACATCGGGATCTACTGACTGCGAAAGGGTGCTGCCCATGACGATGCCCGCCGTTCTGAACCGTATCAACCATGACGCTTTCTGCGTCGTTACTCATCAACCAACCATTGCAGTAAAAAACGGCAGGAATTGGACGGCCACGCATTTTCTCATGCGGCGACCGGGATGCGCTTATTGCGTAGGCAGAACCGCGCCGGGGTTCATGATGCCATGGGGGTCCAGCGCGGTCTTGATGGCGCGCATGGCCCAGAGCTTTGCCGGATCGCCGTAGCGGTCCAGATCATCGGTCTTCAGCCGGCCGATCCCGTGTTCGGCGCTGACCGATCCGTCAAGCTCATGCACAAGGTCATGCAGGCTGCGCTTGATCTCTGCGCGTTGGTTGTGATGGGCGGATTTGTCCACGCCGGGCGGGGGAAACACGTTGAAATGCAGGTTGCCGTCCCCGACATGGCCAAAACAGTTGATCCGCAGCGGCCCGATTGCGGCGATGCGCTGGTGGCCTTTCTCGATGAATTCAGGAATCGCGCTGACGGGGACGGAAATGTCATGGCTGGACACCGCGCCAATGGCCCGATTGGCGAGTGGGATATGTTCGCGCAGGGTCCAGAACTCCTGCCGTTGCGTCTGATTCTGGGCCACCAGCCCGTCGCTGACCAGATCGTTTTCGGCGGCCTTTGCAAACAGCGCCTCCAGCGCGGCGGAGGGGTCTTGCCGCTGGGGCAGACCGATCTCCATCAACACCATCCAGGGCGGATGCGGGTCAAAGGGGCGGCGCACGTCGGGCAGGGTGTCACGCAGGAAATCCAGACCCACGCCTGAGATCAACTCGAACGCGGAAATCGATTCGCCCAGGTCGCCCTGGGCCAGCGCCAGCAGGTCCACCGCCGCCGCGGGGGAGGGCACCACCAACAGGGCCGTGCCAATGCCGGCGGGCTGGGCAAACAGGCGCAGGCTGGCCGCCGTGATCACCCCCAGCGATCCCTCCGACCCGATCAGCAGGTTGCGCAGGTCATAGCCGGTGTTGTCCTTGCGCAGCCGTTTCAGCCCGTGCCAGACCTGCCCGTCAGGCAACACGGCCTCCAGCCCCAGGCACAGATCACGCGCATTGCCATAGCGCAGCACATTCACGCCGCCCGCGTTGCAGGCCAGCAGCCCCCCGATGCGGGCGGAGCCTTCTGAGGCCAGCGACAGCGGAAACAGCCGCCCTTCGGCACGGGCGGCCTGCTGCACATTGGCCAGGATCGCGCCGGCCTCCACAATGGCGATGTTTTCACGGCGATGCACCGCGCGGATCTTGTCCATCCGCTCCAGCGAGAGGATCAGCGGCCGCGCTGGGGCAGGCGCGATCTGGCCGCCCACCAGGCCCGTGCCACCGCCATAGGGCATAAGGCCTACGCGCATCGCGGCACAGGCCGCCACGATCTGCGACACCTGGTCCGTGCTGCGGGGCCGGGCCAGCCAGGCGTCCGCGCCGGTCCACCGGCCGCGCGGCTCTTCCAGATAGGCGGGGCCAGCGCGGCTGAACAGGTCTGACGGCAGGTTCAGGCAGAGCGATTGGATGAAGTCGTCATCGGCCGGGTTCAGTCGCATGGGCATCCTTGGCTGGCAGGTGTGGCGCTAGTCTTGCAACCAGCGCGGCGTCAGCACAACCACACGCGGCTGAGAGGGCAGGTCGCGCAGCGAGACCTCCAGGTGGCTGTCGCTGCGGCGGTCGATGGTAAACACGTCCGACACCTGGGTCAGGAACCGGTCCAGCGCCCGGTCAGAAAACCAGTGCATCGGTACCACGATGGAGGAGCGCAGGCGTTCCACGATGCGGGTCATGGTGCCCGTGTCCAGCGTATAGCCGCCATCGACCGGCACCATCACCACGTCCAGCCGGCCGATGGCGGCATATTGCTGGGGGTTGGGTTCATGGTGCAGATGGCCCAGATGGCCGATGCACAGGCCATCGACCTCGAAGATGAAGATGGAATTGCCGCGCGGCTCCTCGCCAGAGAAGGCAGAGCGGATGTCTGTGGAGACATTGCGCACCAGCATCTCGCCCACCTCAAGGTGATGGTCGATGCCGCTGCCAAACTCTGCGCCCCAGCCCGGCAGCACATGGGGAATGGCCGGGTCCGGGTTGGCTGTCCAATGGGTGCTGTGGGCGTGGTTCATGGTGACCACATCGGGCACCAGATCCGTGGGGCCGATGAAGCCGGTGTAATCCGTGACCGCCGTGATGCCCGATGCGGTCTGGATCAGGAAAGACGCGTGGGAAATATAGTGCAGCCGCACGGTGTAATCGGCCAGCGGTTGGGTCCAGTCCGCGCGCCACAGACGCTCTGGCCCGGCCGAGCCTGCGAAGCGCAGCAGCGGGTCGCTTTGCGCGATGGCGATGCAATGGCTGGCGCGGCGTGGCTCTTGCGCCATGGCGGGCAGGGCGGTGACACAGGCGGTGACGATCATCAGCAAAATGCGCAGCATGGGCGGAGCCTCCGGTTGACCCGGAAGATGTTAGCGCATGTCCGCCGGGCGGCAACGGCTGGCGGGCGTCACACCACCGGCGCGCGGCTGTGCCTGTCTATCCGCAAGGAGGCATAGAGCACATGCGTCCGCCAACGCCCGTTGATCTGCAGATAGCTTTGGGCCACGCCTTCATGCTTGAAGCCTGACCGTTCCAGCAACCGGCGCGAGGCGACGTTTTCCGGCAGGCAGGCCGCTTCCAGCCGGCTGAGGTCCAGATGGGCGAAGGAATGGTGGCGCAGGGCGGCGATGGCCTCGGCCATATAGCCCTGGCGAGCGAAGGGCTGCCCGATCCAATAGCCCAGCGTGCCGGTCTGGGCCGGGCCGCGGCGGATGTTGTCCAGCGTGACGGCGCCCAACAGCACCTGATCCTCTCGCCGTATCAGGAACAGCGGCAGTGCCGTGCCCGCCGCGATGGACCGATTTGCCCAATAGACCCGGTTGGTGAACCCGCGCCGGCTGAGATGGTCATGCGACCAGGTCGGCTCCCACGGTTTCAGGAAATCCACGCTGGACAGGCGCAGGCTCATCCAGGGGGTGAAATCGGCATGGGTGGGCGCGCGCAGCGTCAGGCGTTCGGTCTCTATCCGCAGTTTGCGGGACCGCCGGAACATCACGCCACCCGTCGGGCCAATACCGTATCCAGCGCGGGGGCGCCGGTGACAGGGCCGTAGAAGGCCTGCGCCATGGGGGCGGACAGGGCGGTATATTCGGCGAACTGGCGCACCTCGACCAGGGTCACGGCGTCGATCTTCTGCACGGTATCCTGCAAGGGCGGGATTCCGCCCCAGATCTGCATCATCCGCGCCAGACGTTCCGCCCGGCCGGAGGGGCTTTCAAGCCCCATCAGCAGCCCCGCCTTCATCTGGGCGCGGGCGCGATCGACCTCGACCTGGGTCATATCCTCCGCGGCGCGCTTCAGTTCATCGAAAGTCAGTTCGGTCAGGCGGGCCAGATCGGCCTCGCTGGTGCCGGCATAAATCGTGGTCATGCCGGTATCGCTATAGGCGCCGGATTGCGCGAAGATCGTGTAGCACAGCCCGCGCTTTTCACGCAGTTCCTGGAACAGCCGGCTGGACATGCCGCCGCCCAGGGCCACGGAATAGACCTGGGCCGTGTAGAAGCGCGGATCGCGATAGCCCGGTGCCTCGAAGGCCAGGGCCATATGGGCCTGTTCCAGGCGCCGCTCGGTGCAGCATTCGCCGCCATCGAAATGCGCGTCCGCCGGCTGGTCAATGGCGGCGGCGGGCATGTCGCCGAACAGGCGCTCCGCCAGGGCGGTCACCTGGTCATGGTCCACGGCACCTGCAGCGGACAGCACCATCTGGCCGGGCTTGTAATGCTGCTCCACAAATCGGGCCAGATCCGCGCGGTCAAAGCTGCGCACGCGCTCGGCCTCGCCCAGGATGCTGCGGCCGATGGCCTGATCGGGATAGGCCTTTTCCTGCAGCCAATCGAAGATCACGTCATCCGGTGTGTCCAGCGCCTGGCCGATTTCCTGCAGGATCACCTGCCGCTCGACCTCGATCTCCCTTGGATCGAACACCGGATTGCGCAGGATGTCCGCGATCACATCCAGCGCCAGCAGCACATCCTGTTGCAGCACACGGGCGTAGAACGCCGTCACCTCGCGCGAGGTATAGGCGTTGATGTAGCCTCCCACATCCTCGATCTCCTCGGCGATCTGCAGCGCGCTGCGGGTCTTGGTGCCCTTGAAGGCCATGTGTTCCAGGAAATGGGCGATGCCGTTCTGGCTGGCGTCCTCGTGGCGGCCACCAGCGGCGATCCAGACACCCACCGCGGCAGATTGCATGCCGGGCATATGTTCTGTCACGACGCGGAAGCCATTGGGCAGTGTAGCGGTGCGGATGGTCAACGGGCGATGCGCTCCCGGATCAGGGTTTCGATTTGCAAGAGGTCGTTGGGCACGCGGGTCACGCGTTCCGACCGCTCATACAGGTCTGCCATGCGTTGTGGAAGGGGGGGATGTTCCCCGCTGGCCTTTTGCACCGCATCGGGGAATTTCGCGGGATGCGCGGTGGCCAGGGTGACCATGGGCACATCCGGGCGCATATGTTCGCGCGCCACCTTCACGCCCACGGCGGAATGGGGGCACAGCAATTCCCCCATGGTGCCCCGGGCCAGGGCGATTGTCGCGCTGGTCTCGTCCTCGCTGGCGCGGCCGCTGTCATAGATTTCGCGCAGGGCCTGTTGCGCGCCCTGGCTGACGTTGAAGCCGCCGGATTTCAGCTCTGCCATCAGTTGCGCCACGGCCCCGCCGTCACGCCCATAGGCATCAAACAGGGCGCGTTCAAAATTCGAAGACACCTGGATGTCCATGGAGGGCGAGATCGTAGGCACGACCCCATCGGGCACATAGCCGCCGGTGCTGAGGCAGCGGTGCAGAATGTCATTCTGGTTGGTCGCCACCACCAGCCGGTCAATGGGCAGGCCCATGCGCCGGGCAATATAGCCCGCGAAGACATCGCCGAAATTGCCCGTGGGCACCGTAAAGCTGACGGCGCGGTCCGGCGCGCCCAGGCTGACCGCCGCGCTGACGTAGTAGACGACCTGCGCCAGAACCCGCGCCCAGTTGATGCTGTTGACCCCGGCCAGGCGCACGCCATCGCGGAAGTCGAAATCATTGAACATGTCCTTCACGCGGGCCTGGCAATCATCGAAATCACCTTCCAGCGCCAGCGCATGCACATTGGCCTCCACCGGGGTGGTCATCTGGCGGCGCTGCACCTCTGACACCCGGCCGTGGGGATAGAGGATGAAGACATCCACCGCATCCAGCCCGCGAAATGCCTCGATCGCGGCGCTGCCGGTGTCGCCGCTGGTGGCGCCAACGATGGTCACACGCTCGCCCCGGCGGGCCAGCGCCTCCTGGAACAGCTGGCCGATCAGCTGCATGGCGAAATCCTTGAAGGCCAGCGTGGGTCCGTGGAACAGCTCCAGCAGGAAATGCCCCGGCTCCAGCTGTTTCAGGGGCGCGCGGGCAGCATGGCCAAAGCCCGCATAGGCGCGGGCGATCAGGTCGGCAAAGACCTCATCGGTGAAGCTGTCCCCCAGAAAGGGCCGCATGACGCGAAAGGCGGTTTCCTCATAGCTTTGGCCATGCAGGGCGCGCAGGTCATCGGCGCTGAGCTGAGGGATGGTTTCCGGCACATACAGCCCACCATCGCGGGCAAGGCCCGACAGCATCGCCTCCTCAAAGGTCAGTTCCGGTGCGGCGCCACGGGTGGAGACGTATTTCATGGGTTCGGGCCTTTTGCAGATTGGCGTGCGCGCCACAGATATGCGCCGGACATCAGCGCCCACAGCGCGGCGAGCGAAAACCAGGTGATCGCGTATTGCAGGTGATCGTTGGGGATGTTGGCGGTGTCCACCGGCATCGGGGTCAGGCCCGGATCGGCGGGGCTGACAGCGCGCGCCACCACCAGCAGCGGTTCGGTGCCCAGGGCTTGGGCCATCTGGGGAATGTCCCGGGCGAACCAGATATTGCCCGCCACGTCGTTTTTGGGCGTGGCGCTGGTGCGGTCATCGGGCCAGTGGATGTTGCCCAGAACCTCGACCGGGCCAGTGGGCAGCGCGCGGTCCGCGGCCGCCACAGGCACAAACCCGCGGTCCAGCAGAATGCGCCGCCCGTCCTCCGTCACAAGAGGTGAGACAATCAGATAGCCCGCGCCTACATGTTTGCGTGACACCAGAACCCGCAGCGTGCCGGGCTCAATCGTGCCGGTCAGGGCCACGGGCTGATACTTGTGGCTGTCCGGGTCAGGGCGCGCGGGCAGGGGGGCCGGATTGGCGCCGATTGTGGCGGTGATCTCATCCAGGATGCCGCGTTTCCACTCCAGCCGCTGCACCTGCCATGTCCCGAGATACAGCAGCACCACAAGCCCGGTCAGGGCCAAGACAAGAGGGAGCCAGAAGCGACGCATGAACGATGTCCCGAATGAAGAAGGGCGCGCCGGTCAGGCGCGCCCCGATGTAGCGGTGTGGGCCGGGGGTGTTCAACCGATTCCGGCCCGCGGCCCGTCAGCCGCCCCAGATGTAGACGGCGGCGAAGAGGAACAGCCACACCACGTCCACGAAGTGCCAGTACCAGGCGGCAGCCTCAAACCCGATGTGGTTCTTCGGGGTGAAATGGCCGCGCATCAGGCGCATCAGGCAGATGAACAGGAAGATGGTGCCGACGATCACATGGAAGCCGTGGAACCCTGTCGCCATGTAGAAGTTCGCGCCATAGATGTTGCCGGCAAAGCCGAAGGACGCGTGGCTGTATTCATAGGCCTGGAAGACGGTGAAGATCAGGCCCAGCACGACGGCGATGATCAGGCCCCATTTCATGTCCTCGCGGTTGTCCTCATGCACCAGCGCATGGTGCGCCCAGGTGGCCGCGGCGCCAGAGCACAGCAGGATCAGCGTGTTGATCAGCGGCAGGTGCCAGGGATCGAACGTCTCGATGCCTGCGGGCGGCCAGATGCCATCCACTGCCGGGCTCATCCCGCCGGGGTCCATCGGATAGAGCGCGTGCTTGAAGAAGCTCCAGAACCATGCCGCGAAGAACATGACCTCGGACATGATGAACAGGATGAAGCCGTAGCGCAGGCCGATCTGCACCACAGGGGTGTGATCACCCGCCTGGTTTTCGGCCACCGTGTCGGCCCACCAGCCGAACATGACATACAGCGTCGCAACGAACCCGATCAGGAACAGCCAGGGACCGGACAGTTCAATCGATTCGAACAGGATCGGCATGCCGCCCGACATCCAGACAACAGCGCCGAACAGCATCACGAAGGCTGCGACAGAGGCCATGAGCGGCCAGATTGAGGGGTTCAGAATGTGATAGTCGTGGTCTTTTGCGTGCGCCATGGTGCGTGGTTCCCTCGTTGACTGGCGTCAGTTGACAGTTTGATCCGCGTCCTGATCCAGCGCGGCCTGCTCTTGTTCGGGCAGGTCGATGCGGTGGAAGGTGTAGGACAAAGTGATGTGATTGGCGTGTTTTGCGTCGCGGTCCTCGACGATCTCGGGATCGACGAAGAAGGTGACAGGCATCTGAACACGCTCGCCCGGTTGCAGCACCTGCTCTTCAAAGCAGAAGCACTGAACCTTGTAGAAGAACGAACCCGCGTCATAGGGATAGACATTGTAGCTGGCAGAGCCCGCCACGGGTTCGTTGGTGGGGTTGTAGGCCTCATAGAAGGCCAGACCGGTTTCGCCGATGCGGATTTCCATCTCCCGCTCGACCGGGGTGAACTCCCAGGGGAAGTCACGTTCCTTGGAGGCATCGAAGCGGATCTTGATGGTCTGGTCCAGAATGACCTCGCCGCCGTCCTCGGACACATTGGTCGTCCCGCCATAGCCGGTGACGCGGCAGAAAAAATCATACAGCGGCACCGAGGCCCAGGCCAGGCCGCCCATAAACACCACAAGCCCGACGGCCTGGGTGACGGATTTCATCTTTGGGTCCATGCTCATTGGCTGTTCTCCATCTGAGTCTGTCCGGTGGGTCGTTCAAAATCTCCGCGTGTGACCTTCACCACGGTGAGGCCAAAGACGATGGCGATCAGGCCAGCCAGGATCAGGCCGACGGCCAGGTTGCGGCCAAAGCGGCGCTTGTGCAGCTCATGCTGGTGGGAAATCATGCGAACATCCCCAGCAGAGCCGGCACGGCGACCTTGTCCACAAGGATCGCGCCGAAATGGGCGAAGAGGTAGAGCAGCGAGAGCTTGAAGAACTTCTTTTCAACCGCGAAGTCGTCGGCCTCGGACATGTCCTCGTCCCGGCGCCAGATCTGCCATGCGCCGCGCAGGAACATGGCGTTCAGCACAATGGCCGTGGCCAGATAGGCCGGCCCGCCCAGCGAGGTGAAGCCGGTAGCCACAGCCAGGACCGCCAGCAGAACGGTATAGGCCAGGATGTGGTTGCGCGTGGCGCGGCGGCCGTGGGTGACCGTCAGCATCGGCACCTTGGCATCGTCGTAATCGCTGCGCATGAACAGGGCCAGCGCCCAGAAATGCGGAGGCGTCCACATGAAGGTCAGGCAGAACATCAGCACCGATTCGACGCTGACGCCGCCCGTTGCCACGGCCCAGCCGATCATCGGGGGGAAGGCCCCGGCGGCGCCGCCAATGACGATGTTCTGCGGCGTCCAGCGCTTCAGCCACATGGTATAGATGACAACGTAGAAGAAGATGGTGAAGGCCAGCAGGGCAGCGGCAAACCAGTTCGCCGCAAGGCCCAGGAACATCACCGAAAAACCGGACAGGGCCAGCCCGATCGACAGCGCCTCATCGCCCGTCACCCGGCCCGAGGGGATGGGCCGCTTGCGCGTGCGGCGCATCACGGCGTCAATGTCGGCGTCCCACCACATGTTCAGCGCGCCGCTGGCGCCGCCGCCAATGGCAATGAACAGGATCGAACATAGTGCGATGAACGGATGCACCGGCGTCGGTGCCGCGACCAGCCCCACAAGCGCGGTAAACACCACCAACGTCATCACACGCGGCTTCAACAGCGCAAAATAGTCGCCGAACTCGGCGTCCTGCGTGCGTTGGGTCGAGTTGATGTTGACGTCTGTCATGCGTGTCTCCGGGGTTCGCTCGCGCGCAGGCGCGGACGCAGGTCAGGCATTTGAGGGTGCGCCGACGCCCTGGTGCAGAGCGTCGGCCTGGTCAGTGGATTACTGCGCAGAGGCGATCTGGTAGGCCGCGGGCAGGCCCGCATATTCCTCGATCGCGCCTGCCAGCCAGGCGTCATATTCTTCCTGGCTGACGACCTTGACAGTGATCGGCATGTAGGCGTGGTCCTTGCCGCAAAGCTCGGAACACTGGCCGAAATACACGCCTTCCTTTTCAGCCTGGAACCACAGTTCCGCCAGGCGGCCGGGCACGGCGTCCTGTTTCACGCCGAAGGCCGGGATGGTCCAGGAATGGATCACGTCGGCGCCGGTGACCTGCACGACCACGGTCTTGCCCACGGGCACGACCATCGCGGTGTCGGTGGCCAGCAGATAGCTGTCATCGGGGTAGCCGTAATCCGCCAGGTCCTCACGGGCCAGCATGAAGCTGTCAAAGGCCACGCCGTGATCGACATATTCATAGCCCCAATACCACTGGTAGCCGGTCGCCTTGATGGTCAGGTCGGCTTCGGGGATCTCCTGCTGCTTGAACAGCACGGGCAGGGAGAATGCGCCGATGAACACCAGGATGACGATCGGACCGACGGTCCATGCCACCTCGATCGGCGTGTTGTGGGTAAAGCCCGCGGGCTTGGGGTTGGCGCGCTGGTTGAAGCGCAGGATCACATAGCCCAGCAGCGCGGTGACGAACAGCACGATGCCCGTGATGATCACCAGGATCATGCCATCGAGCCACTGAAGGTCACGCGCCAGTTCTGTTGCCGCGGGCTGGAAGCCCAGGCCGCCTGCGGTTGGCGTGCCGATGATCTGAAGGCCGTCCTGCGCGAAAGCGGGCGCGGCCAGAAGGGCACCCAGAAGGCCCAAGAGCATGGAGTTACGTCGCATATCTCACCCTGATCGGTTGCGTCTGTTCGTTCGTTTCGTCGAGTCTCCGGCCCGGCGCGGGTCGCAGCGGGCTGCGGATGCGCGTGTGATAGGGCCATTGAGTTGCCGACCTCTGAAACCATATTCTTAGAACGGAATAAAGGATGTTCCTTGCGGCAAACGGCCGCTTTCTTTGACATGGATCAAATTCTGGAGGTCACATGACCGTCGCTCCCTTTCGTCCGTTCGCGCAGTATCTGGACCGCGAACGTGCCTTGGCAACGCTGCAATCGGCCCTGACCGGCGCGGATGACGGGGAGCTGTTCCTGGAGCGCCGCCGCGCCGAGACGCTGGTGCTGGATGACGGGCGGCTGCGTACCGCCAGCTATGACGCGTCCGAGGGATTCGGCCTGCGGGCGGTCCGGGGCGAGGTCAGCGGATATGCCCATTCCACCGAGCTGAGCGAGGCCGCCCTGCGCCGCGCCGCCGAGACCACGCGGCTGGCCGTGGGCGATGGCGGCGGGGTTGTCGCGCCGCCGCCGGCGGGCAGCAACCGCAGGCTGTACACCGATGCCGACCCCATTTCCGGGCAGAGCTTTGCCGCCAAGCGCGACACCCTGCGCGAGATCGACGCCTTCATCCGCGGGCTGGACCCGCGCGTGGTGCAGGTGACCGCGGCGCTGGCCGCCAGCCTGCAGGAGGTGACGATCCTGCGCGCGGACGGGCAGGAGGTGTCCGACATCCGGCCCATGGCCCGCATGACCATCAGCGTGATCGTTGAACAGGACGGCCAGCGCGAATCCGGCAGCGCGGGCGGCGGCGGGCGCATCGGGCTGGACGGGTTGATGAACCCTTCGGACTGGCAGCCCAAGGCGCGCGAGGCCCTGCGCATTGCCCTTGTGAACTTGCGTGCCGAGCCGGCGCCCGCGGGGGTGATGGACATCGTGCTGGGCAATGGCTGGCCGGGCATCCTGCTGCATGAGGCCGTGGGCCACGGGCTGGAGGGCGACTTCAACCGCAAGGGCAGCTCGGCCTTCGCCGGGCTGATGGGCCAGCGCGTTGCCGCGCCCGGTGTCACTGTTCTTGACGATGGCACCATCCCTGACCGGCGCGGCTCCATCAGCGTGGATGACGAGGGCACGCCATCCGCCCGCAATATGCTGATCGAGGACGGCGTTCTTGTGGGCTACATGCAGGACCGACAGAACGCGCGCCTGATGGGTGTGCAACCCACCGGCAATGGCCGCCGCGAAAGCTATGCCCACGCGCCGATGCCGCGCATGACCAACACCTACATGCTGGGCGGCGCGGCCGATCCCGCCGATCTGGTGGCCGATCTGCGCGATGGCATCTGGGCCGTGGGATTCGGCGGCGGTCAGGTGGACATCACCTCTGGCAAGTTCGTCTTTTCCTGCACCGAGGCCTATCGCGTGAAGGATGGCAAGGTGGGCGCGCCGGTGAAGGGCGCCACGCTGATCGGCGATGGCGCGACGGCGCTGCAACAGATTCGCGGCATCGGGCGTGACATGGCGCTGGACCCGGGCATGGGCAATTGCGGCAAGAACGGCCAGTGGGTGCCCGTGGGCGTGGGCCAGCCCAGCCTGCTGATCGGGGGGCTGACGGTGGGGGGATCTGCGTCTTGAGCCTGTTGCGATTTACCCTTGGTTAACCACTGGGGTGCTAGGCAGGCTGTGCAAGAGGCGGGGTTAGAATGGCCGAGCGAACATATTCTTCCACTCACCCCCTACTCCCACCCACCACGGAAGACGATCGTCTGAACTGGCTTCGTCTCTTGCGCTCTCGCCGGGTGGGGCCGGCGACGTTCTACCGCCTGATGGGCGAACATGGCAGCGCGGGTGCCGCGCTGGACCACCTGCCCGAAATTGCCCGCGCCGCGGGTGTGGAAAACTACGCCCCTGCCAGCCGCAATGATGCCCTGCGCGAAATGCGGCAGGGCCAGCGCGCCGGCGCACAACTGGTGTTCCGGGGCGATCCGGCCTATCCGGCCGCGCTGGCGGACCTGCCGGATGCGCCGCCGATGCTCTGGGCGCTGGGGGATACATCGCTGCTGCGGCGGCCCTGCGTGGCGCTTGTGGGTGCACGCAACGCGTCCTCGCTTGGGGCGCGGCTGGCGCGGCGGTTGGCGGAGGATCTGTGTGCCGCGGGGTTTGTCGTCGTCTCCGGCCTTGCCCGCGGCATTGACCGAGAGGCCCATCTGGCCGCGCTGGACCACGGCACAATCGCCGTGCAGGCGGGCGGGGTGGATGTGATCTACCCGCAGGAGAACCGCGCCCTGTCCGATGACATCGCGGCCAAGGGCCTGCGGCTGAGCGAGCAGCCCCCGGGCATGCAGCCCACGGCGCGGCATTTCCCGATGCGCAACCGCATCATCTCCGGCCTTTCGCTTGGGGTGGTGGTGGTTGAGGCCGCGCTGCGCTCAGGTTCGCTCATCACCGCGCGCGATGCGCTGGACCAGGGGCGCGAGGTCATGGCCGTGCCCGGCCACCCGATGGACCCGCGCGCGGGCGGCTGCAACGCGCTGATCCGGGACGGTGCGCATCTGGTGCGCCATGCCGATGACGTGATCGAGGCGCTGCAAGGCGCGGCTGGGCTGCCGCTGTTCGAGGCGGCTCACCCGCCCATGGCGGAGCCTTCCCCACAGCCCGCCCCGGATGGGGCGGCCGCCCCCGACGCAGAGGGCCTGCACGCGTCCATTCTGGCGCGCCTGTCGGTCGCGCCGGTGGCGGAAGATGCCCTGATCCGGGACCTTGGCCAGCCCCCGGCCCGGATCGTCTGCGCGCTGACCGATCTGGAACTGGATGGCGCAGTGACGCGGCAGGCCGGCGGGCTGATTGCGCGGGCATCCTGACAGAACGCACCGCGGCGGCGTTGAAAGTAAAATGAAATCAGATATTTAGCGTGGCGTTTGGGCCGCTTCCGCGGCCTTGGCCTGCGCTGCGTTTCAATGCACATACCCGTGAAAGTGGCGGTTGTGGGCTTGTCCGCATTGACAGTTTCACCTTGCGCCGCCCATGTTCCGGCTCCATATCCGCACCCGATCTCAGCCCGGAGGTGAGCATTCATGCCCGTTGTCGTTGTCGAATCCCCGGCCAAGGCCAAGACGATCAACAAGTATCTGGGCGATGATTACACCGTTCTGGCCTCCTATGGGCATGTGCGTGATCTGCCGGCCAAGAACGGCTCGGTCGACCCGGACGATGATTTCGCCATGACATGGGAGATCGGCAGCGATTCCGCCAAACATGTGCGGGCCATCGCGGAGGCGCTGAAAACCGACAACTCCCTGATCCTGGCCACGGACCCTGACCGCGAGGGGGAGGCGATCAGCTGGCACCTGAAAGAGGCGCTGACCCGCCGCAGGTCCATCAAGAAAGACACGGAGGTGCGCCGCGTCACCTTCAACGCGATCACCAAGGCCGCCGTGACCGAGGCCATGGCCAACCCGCGCGAGATCGATGCCCCCCTGGTGGAGGCCTATCTGGCCCGCCGGGCGCTGGATTACCTGGTGGGGTTCAACCTGTCGCCGGTGCTGTGGCGCAAGCTGCCCGGCGCGCGGTCGGCCGGGCGGGTGCAATCCGTCTGCCTGCGCCTGATCGTGGAACGCGAGATGGAGATCGAGGCCTTCCGCCCTGTGGAATACTGGCAGGTGCGCGCACAGCTGCGCACCCCGCGCGGGCAGAGCTTTGAGGCGCGGCTGACCCTTCTGGGCGGCAAGAAGCTGGACAAGCACGATCTGGGCACCGCCACGGATGCCGAACTGGCCGTGCAGGCGGTGGTGTCCCGGCCGCTGGCGGTGGAGTCGGTGGAGGCCAAGCCCGTCAGCCGCAACCCCTCCGCGCCGTTCATGACATCGACCCTGCAACAAGAAGCCAGCCGCAAGTTCGGCATGGGCGCGCGCCAGACCATGGCCGCCGCGCAGCGCCTGTATGAAGCCGGGCATATCACCTACATGCGGACCGATGGCATCGACATGGCGCCAGAGGCCGTGGACGCCACGCGCGCTGCCGTGGCCGAACGCTTTGGCGCGGAATATGTGCCGGACAAGCCCCGCATCTACAAAAACAAGGCCAAGAACGCGCAAGAGGCGCATGAATGCATCCGCCCCACGGACATGCGCGCCGATGCCGCCGCGCTGCGCCTGTCCGATGCCGATCAGCGCAAGCTCTATGACCTGATCTGGAAGCGCACCCTGGCCTGCCAGATGGCCGCCGCCCGGATGGAGCGCACGACCGTGGAAATCCGCAGCCCCGATGGGCAGGTGGGCCTGCGCGCCTCCGGCCAGGTGGTGCTGTTTGACGGGTTCCTGCGCGTCTATGAAGAAGGCCGGGATGAGCCTTCGGGGGATGAGGATGACGCCCGCCTGCCGCAGATCATGCAGGGCGAAGCCATGGCCTTTGCCGCCGATGCGCCGCTGGCGCCGGCCTTCGGCAAGGCGCTGGAGCGCGCCGAACAGCGCGCCCAGCCCGCAGAGGCGGGGATGCAGCGGGCGGATTGCGCCATCCTGTCCGGCAACGGGGCGGTTCTGGCGCTGCAAAGCTTCACCCAGCCCCCGCCGCGCTACACGGAGGCCACGCTGGTCAAGCGGATGGAAGAGTTGGGCATCGGTCGCCCCTCCACCTACGCCAGCATCGTCACCACGATCCAGGAGCGCGGCTATGTGCGCAAGGACCAGAACCGCCTGTTCCCCGAAGACAAGGGCCGGGTTGTCACGATCTTCCTGCTGAATTTCTTCAAGCGCTATGTGGAATATGATTTCACCGCCGCGCTGGAAAATGAACTGGACGAGGTCAGCGCCGGCGGGGGGGATTACAAGGAACTGCTGGCGCGGTTCTGGCGCGATTTCTCCGCCGCCATTGCGGAAACCTCGGAATTGCGGATCTCCGAAGTGCTGGATGTGCTGGATGACGCGCTTGCGCCGCAGCTTTACCCCCCGCGGGAGGACGGAACAGACCCGCGCATCTGCCCCAAATGCGGGGCAGGCAAGCTGCATCTGAAAACCTCGCGCACCGGCGGCTTCGTGGGCTGTGGCAATTACCCCGAATGCACCTACACCCGCCCCCTGGCCGGTGAAGGCGCCGATGGCGATGAACGCCTGCTGGGCGAGGATGAGGGCGATGAGATCTGGCTGAAGGCCGGGCGGTTCGGCCCCTATGTGCAGCGCGGCGAGCCGACGCCGGAAAACAAGAAGCCCCCGCGCGCCTCCCTTCCCAAGGGGTGGAGCAAGGATGACATGACGCTGGAAAAGGCGCTGGTGCTGTTGAGCCTGCCGCGCATCATCGGCCTGCACCCCGAGGGTGGCGAGATTTCCTCCAATTTCGGTCGCTTCGGCCCCTATATCATGCACCAGCTGCCGGATGAGCCGAAGCCTGTCTACGTCAACCTCAAGGACCCTGCGGATGTCTTCGAGCTTGGCATGAACCGCGCGGTTGAGATGCTGGCCGACAAGCGCGCCAATCCCGGCGGCCGGGGCCGGGCGGCGGCCAAGGCGCTGAAGGAGTTGGGCGATCACCCGGAGGGCGGCGCTGTGGCCGTGTTTGACGGGCGCTACGGGCCTTATGTGAAATGGGGCAAGGTCAACGCCACGCTGCCCGATGGCACCGATCCGCAGGATCTGGACATGGAGGCGGCGCTGGCGCTGATCTCCGCCAAGGCGGCGAAGAAGCCCGCGGGCAAGGCCGCCGCCAAGAAGGCGCCCGCCAAGACCGGCACCGCCAAGACGGCGACCAAGACCGCGGCGAAGAAACCCGCGGCCAAGAAGCCGGCGACACGGAAAACCGCCGCCAGGAAGGCCACGCCCAAGGCCTCTGACGGCTGAGCGGGCCATGCGGGAGGGGTCAAAGTTGACACGTCCTGCGCTTTCGCCCCATACGAAAACCGAGTGTTACTGGGGAGAACAGGATGAACAAGGTATACGGCTCGGCGTCCGAGGCGCTGGACGGAATTTTGCACGACGGGATGCTGATTGCGTCCGGCGGGTTTGGCCTGTGCGGCATTCCGGAATTGCTGCTGAACGCCATCCGCGACAGCGGCGTGAAGGATCTGACCTTTGCCTCCAACAATGCGGGGGTGGATGATTTCGGCATCGGCATCCTGCTGCAGACCCGGCAGGTGAAGAAGATGATCTCGTCCTATGTGGGCGAGAACGCCGAATTCATGCGCCAGTATCTGTCCGGCGAGCTGGAGCTGGAATTCAACCCCCAGGGCACCCTGGCCGAGCGCATGCGCGCCGGCGGCGCGGGCATTCCCGGGTTTTACACCGCGACGGGCGTTGGCACCGTGATTGCCGAGGGCAAGGACGTGAAGGTCTTTGGCGGCAAGGAATACATCATGGAAGAGGGCATCTTCGCCGATCTCTCCATCGTCAAGGCCTGGAAGGCCGACACCACCGGCAACGCGATCTTCCGCAAGACCGCCCGCAACTTCAACCCGCCGGCGGCCATGTGCGGCAAGATCTGCGTCATGGAGGTAGAAGAGATCGTGCAGCCCGGTGAGCTGGACCCCGACCACATCCACCTGCCGGGGATCTATGTGCACCGCTTGATCCAGGGCACGCATGAAAAGCGCATCGAACAGCGCACCGTTCGCAAGAAGGAGGACGTGTAATGCCCTGGGACCGCAATCAGATGGCCGCGCGCGCGGCACAAGAGCTCGAAGACGGCATGTATGTGAACCTCGGCATCGGCATCCCGACGCTGGTGGCCAATTATGTCGGCGACAAGGACATCACCCTGCAATCCGAAAACGGCATGCTGGGCATGGGCCCCTTCCCCTTTGAGGGCGAAGAGGACCCGGACCTCATCAATGCCGGCAAGCAGACCATCACCGAGCTGCCCAAGACGGCCTATTTCGACAGCGCCACCAGCTTTGGCATGATCCGCGGCGGCAAGATCGCGGCCGCGATCCTGGGCGCGATGGAAGTGGCCGAGAACGGTGACCTGGCGAACTGGATGATCCCGGGCAAGCTGGTCAAGGGCATGGGCGGCGCGATGGATCTGGTGGCCGGGGTCGGCCGCGTGATCGTGGTGATGGACCACACCAACAAGCATGGTGACAGCAAGGTGCTGAAGGCCTGCACCCTGCCGCTGACCGGCAAGGGCGTGGTGAACCGCATCATCACCAACCTAGGCGTGCTGGATGTGGTCGAAGGCGGGCTGCGGATCGTCGAATGCGCCGAGGGCGTGTCCGAGGCCGACCTGCGCGCCGCGACCGAGGCGACGATCGTCGACTGAACCATAGCTGACGGGTGCGGATCGGGGCGTGGCGCGATGCGCCGCGCCCCTTTTTGCTAGGTGCCGCGCCCGGGCGAAATCCGGGGCGCGGTCACCCGCCCCGGCGCAGCGTGGCGGTCATCACGCCCATGGCGATCAACATCGCACCACCGCCGCGCGTCAGCCAGGCCAGCACCTGCGGCCGGGAAATGGCGGCGCGCAGTCGATCCGCGGCCAGCGCATAGGCCAGCGCGTTGAGGGCCGCCAGCGTGACAAAGGTGGCAACCAGCACGCCGAACTGCGGCAGCATCGGTGCATCCGGCTGAATGAACTGCGGCACGAAGGCGATGAAGAAGGCAATGGATTTCGGGTTCAGCGCCGTGACGGCGGCGGCATGGCCGAAGACGCCGCGCGCTGTTACGGCGCGGGTCTCCACTGGCGCGGCCGCGGCCTTTGGGGCGCTGCGCAACAGGCCCAGGCCCAGCCAGCACAGATAGGCCGCGCCCACCCATTTCAGCGCCATGAACAGCGTGGCCGATGTTTGCACCAATGCGCCAAGCCCGATCAGGGACAGGCTCATGGCCGTGAAATCCCCCAGCGCAACGCCTGCGGCACAGGCCAGTGCCACCCGCCGCCCCTGGCTGAGCGCATAGGACAGCACCAGCAGAACCGTTGGCCCCGGCAGCAGCAGCAGCGCGCAGGAGGCCGCGACGAAGGTCAGCCAGAGATCCAGGCTCATTCCGTGCCGCCGCCCAGAACGCGAGCGGCGATCACGCTCAGCCGTGCCACCAATTCCGGGTCACGTTGCGCAGGCGCGGTCAGGATGGCGTTGTCCAGCGCATGGTCGCAGCCCTCAGGGCAGGGGGGCCGGCGGGTCAGGATCAGCGGCGGCAGCGCGCGCAGCATGGCGCGGGCCTTGTCGGCATTGCCCTGCAACGTCTTGACGATTTCGGCCACATCCACTGCGCCGTGGTCCGGGTGCCAGCTGTCATAATCGGTGACCATGGCAAGGCTGGCGTAACACAGCTCTGCCTCCCGGGCGAGCTTGGCCTCCGGCATGTTGGTCATTCCGATCACATCCGCGCCCCAGACATCCCGATACAGCCGCGATTCGGCGAGCGTCGAGAACTGCGGCCCCTCCATCGCCAGATAGGTCCCGCCCCGGTGCACGCGCACCCCCGCCGTTTCCGCCGCTTGCGCGCAAAGCTGCCCCAGCCGGCCGCAGGTGGGATGCGCCAGGCTGACATGGGCTACGCAGCCCTGGCCGAAGAAGCTCTTGTCCCGATCGAAGGTGCGGTCGATGAACTGGTCCACCAGCACGAAATCCCCCGGTGCCATATCCTCGCGGAAGGACCCGCAGGCCGAGACGCTGATCACATCCGTCACGCCCAGTTGTTTCAGCGCGGCGATATTGGCGCGATAGGGCACGGAGCCGGGGCTGTGCACATGGCCGCGCCCGTGCCGGGGCAGAAAGACCATGGGCAGACCGTCCAGCCGCCCCGTCAGCACCGCATCGGATGGCGCGCCCCAGGGGGTGTGCACCTCTGTCCAGGTGGCGTCTTGCAGCCCTTCGATCTGGTAGACGCCGGATCCTCCGATCACGCCGATCATGGTCTGGGTCATTTCGGGTCCTTCGCTGTGTGGCCGGTCAGATGCTATGTGGCCCACAGTGGCGGGGCGGGCCCGTGGCGGCAAGTCCGAAGGCCGCGGGTTGCGCCGCCCGGCGCGCATCAGGTAGGCAGCGCCCAAAGCCATCCGGAAGGGACAGACCATGAAACGCACCATCTGGGCCAATTTTGCCCGCCGCATCGCGGTTCCTGATCTCAGCCTCAGCCCGACAGAGGCGATCACGCCCTCATTGCTGCGGGTGGAATTGCTGGCGGGCCTGACCGTTGCGCTGGCGCTGGTGCCAGAGGCGGTTGCCTTTGCCTTCGTGGCCGGGGTGCATCCGCTGGTGGGGCTGTATGCGGCCTTTCTGGTGGGGCTGATCACGGCGGTGTTCGGCGGGCGGCCGGGCATGATTTCCGGCGCGACGGGCGCGCTGGCGGTGGTGATGGTGGCGCTGGTCGCCCAACACGGGGTGGAATACCTGTTTGCCACGGTGGTGCTGATGGGCATCCTGCAGATCGTGGCCGGGGCGCTGCGATGGGGCAAGTTCATCCGGCTGGTGCCGCATCCGGTGATGCTGGGCTTCGTCAACGGGTTGGCCATTGTGATCTTTCTGGCGCAGCTGTCGCAATTCAAGGTGCCGGGATCGCTGGAAAGCACGGGCCACGGCATGGGCGGGGGCGAATGGCTGTCCGGCATGCCGCTGTATCTGATGCTGGGGCTGACCGGGCTGACCATGTTGATCATCTGGCTGATGCCGCGGGTCAGCCGCGCGGTTCCGGCCCCGTTGGCCGGCATTGCCGTGGTGGCCGCGCTGGTGATCGGCTTTGGCCTGGATGTGCCGCGCGTGGGGGACATGGCCTCCATCCAGGGGGGGCTGCCGGCCTTCCACATCCCCTCCGTTCCACTGACATGGGAGACGCTGGAAATCATCCTGCCCTATGCGGTGATCCTGGCGGCGATCGGGCTGATCGAATCCCTGCTGACGCTGAACCTTGTGGGTGAGATGACGAACACCCGCGGCGGGGCCAGCCAGGAATGCCTGGCGCAGGGCGCGGCCAATGTGGTCACCGGCTTTTTCGGCGGCATGGGCGGCTGCGCGATGATCGGGCAGAGCATGATCAACGTGAAATCCGGCGCGCGCACCCGGATTGCGGGGATTGCGGCGGCGCTGTTCCTGCTGGCCTTCATCCTCTTTGCCGCGCCGCTGATCGAGCTGATCCCGCTGGCGGCGCTGGTGGGGGTGATGTTCATGGTGGTGATCGGGACATTCGCCTGGAATTCGCTGACCATCCTGCGCCGCGTCCCGCTGATGGATGCCTTCGTGATCGTCCTGGTGACGGTGGTTACCGTGATGGAGGATCTGGCCGTAGCCGTGGTTGTGGGGGTCATCGTCTCCGCCCTGGCCTATGCCTGGAACAACGCACGCCGCATCAACGCGCGCACCTATGCCACACCGGAGGGCGCGCGGGTCTATCAGGTGCAGGGGCCGCTGTTCTTCGGCTCCTCTGACGGGTTCGTGGAACTGTTCGATGTGGAGGGCGACCCTAGCCTGGTGATCGTCGATTTCGCGGAAAGCCGGGTAGTGGATCAATCCGCCCTGCAGGCCATTGAGGCCGTTGCCGCAAAATATGAGGGTGCCGGCAAGCGGATCGAGCTGCGCCACCTCAGCCGCGATTGCCACAAGCTGCTGAAAAAGGCCGGGCATCTGGTGATCGACAGTGACGATGACCCAGATTACGCGCTGGCGGTCAACTACGGGGTGCGCACCGGCATCCTTGGCGGCGGCGGGCATTGACGCCCGCCCCGCGTTGGATGGTCATTCGCCGGGTCGGTTGAGGCTGAATTTCTCACGCACCACGGTGTAGTCCCGGTAGCCCATCCGCGACAGCGGGTTGAAGCTGAGCACATCGAACATGCCGTCCTTCACGCAGTTGTCCCGCATGTGCACGCCGGTCACTTCGCCGAACACGGCGAAATTGGCCTCGCCGGGCAGCTGGACAATCTGTGTCAGCTTGCATTCCAGCGCCGCGGGCGCCTCTGCCACACGCGAACAGGCGATTGTTTCGCATTCTGCGCGGGCAATCTCGGCCAGGGTGAATTCATCCACGTCCCGGTCCCATGCGCCAGAGGTCTGGTTCATGGCGTCGCGCATGGCGTATTCCACGATATTGACACAGAAAACGCCCGTATCCCGGATGTTGGCCACGCTGTCCTTGGTGCCCTCCCGGTCTGCCTTGGCGGAGGTGGAGGCGAACATGACCTGGGGCGGCACATAGGCCACTGCGTTGAAGAACGAATAGGGCGCCAGGTTTTCCGACCCGTCCGCGCCGCGGGTTGAGATCCAGCCGATGGGGCGCGGGGTGACAATGGCGTTGAACGGGTTGTGTGGCAGGCCGTGACCGTCTTGGGGGCGGTAGAACATCTGGGCTTCCTCTCCTGTTTGCCGGTGCGTTTGCGGCGTGATAGGCGGATTGGCGCCGCGATGCACGAGGGGATTGCTGTGAGGGTGATGCGCGAAACCGCCGAGGACGACTGGGAGGTCGAGGCGCTGTATGATCTGTGCTTCGGTCCTGGCCGGTCGGCGCTGTCCTCCTACCGGCTGCGGGCGGGTGTGCCGCCGGTTGCTGAGCTGTGCCGCGTGGCGCGGGACGACTCTTGCGTTCTGGTCGGCGCGCTTCGGTTCTGGCCGGTGCGAATCGGTGATGCGGCCTGTTTGCTGTTGGGGCCTGTGGCCGTGCATCCCACGGCGCAAGGCGCCGGTTTGGCCGCGGCCATGATCCGTGATGCGTTGGAACAGGCAAAAACAGACTGGTCACGCGTGTTATTGGTTGGAGACTTGCCTTTCTATCGCCGTTTTGGCTTTGTAAAACTTGAATGCGTCCAGATGCCGCCGCCGACCAACCCTGACCGCGTGCTGGGGCTGGCCCTGCGCGAGGGAGCATGGGACGATCTATGTGGAACGGTTGAGCCGGTGCCCGCGTTGTAGGGCGCTCGCGGCGCAGTGAAGCGGCAGGAATTTGGAGACGACAAATGATAACCGGACTCGTTCAGGCCGATCCGGCCTTTGCCATCCAGGCCTTGGCAGAGCGCCATCAATCCGCTGACGGGATCGGGATTCAACTCCTCCATGCCCTCAACAAACAGGGTGAATCGCTGGCCCGCAACTTGCCTGACGGGCTGAGCGACCATCTGGACGGGGCCGTGCGCCGTTCGCTGGAAATGGCGGTGCGCATCGCGGCGGACAGCCGCGGGATGGTGCCGGACCAGTCTGATTGGTTGAATTCCGCGGTCACAACGACATTGGGCGCGGTTGGCGGGGCGGCGGGCTTTCCCGGCGTGCTGGCTGAATTGCCCGTGACCACGACGATCCTGATGCGGGCCATCCAGGGCGTGGCGGCGGAATACGGGTTCGACCCGGCCTCGCCCGAGGTGCAGAAACAATGTCTGGCCGTTTTTGCCTGTGCAGGCCCCCTGCGGCATGATGGTGAGGTCGAGATGGCCTTTCTGGCCGCCCGCACCGTGCTGACGGGTGCCAGCGCGCATGGCCTGATCCTGCGGGTCGCGCCGCGCTTCTCCGCTGCGCTCAGCCAGAAGCTGGCCGCGCAGACGGTGCCTGTGCTGGGGGCCGTCATGGGGGCGGCCGTCAACTACGCCTACACCACCTATTACACTGAAATGGCGCGCATTCAGTTCGGCCTGCTGCGCCTGGCCGAGGATTCGGGCCGGGAACCTGCCGACCTGGCCGAAATGCTGCGCAAGGCCATGGCCGAGCAGCGAGAGGCCTGACATCCGCCGCGCTGATCGGCATGGGCGCCAGGCATTTGGGGCTTGGTTAACCTGCCTTTAACCAAGCGGAGTCTATCAACGGGGCTGAGGGGAAGCAGAATGTTTCCCCCTCAGAGCGCGGTGCGCATTTCGGCCAGCAGGCTGATTTACCGTGCCTGAATGGCATGGCCGCTCTGCGGGGCGACACATTTCTTGCGGATCCGCGCCGGCAGAACGCCGGCGCGGATTTTTCTTTGCCTGGGCCTGTGCGCGGCAGCGCAGCTTGCCCCCAGGCCGGGTTCCCACAGCCTTTCAGCGGACGTGCCGGCCGGATCAGGTGCCGCGGGCCAGGTAATCCATGATTGCCGGGCGCACGGATTGCTGGCCGGCCTCGCGCGCCTGCTGGATGATCGCGCGGACTTCCCGCAGATCATGGCGCATCAGCATGGCCTTCACCGGCCCGATGGAGGCTGGCCGCATCGACAGGCTGCGCAGACCGATCGCGGCCAGGCACAGCGCCTCCACCGGGCGGCCGGCATCCTCGCCACAGAAGGACAGGGCGGTGTCATGGGTGGCGCAGCGCGCAACGATGCTTTCCAGGAAGGTCAGGAAACTGACGTTCAGCGTGTCATAACGTTTGCGCACGCGTTCGTTTTCCCGGTCTGCGGCAAAGAAGAACTGCTTGAGGTCATTGCCCCCGATGGAGATGAACTCCACCTCCTCAAAGAACTGGTCCGGCGCAAAGGCCAGCGAGGGCGTTTCCAGCATGACCCCCACCTCCAGCCGTTCTGGCAGCTTGTGGTCCAGCTTGGCTTCGCGGGCGATGGCCTTCTGCATTTCCTGACGGGCGGCGCGATATTCCTCATATTGCGCGACGAAGGGGAACATGATGCTCAGCGGGCGGCCATTGGCGGCGCGCAGCAGGGCCTGCAACTGCATCCGCATCACGCCGGGCTTGTCCAGCCCCACGCGTATCGCGCGCCAGCCCAGAGCGGGGTTCGGCTCGTCCTGCGGTTTCATGTAGGGCAGCACCTTGTCTGACCCGATATCGAGCGTGCGGAACACCACGCGCTTGTCCTGCGCCGCGTCCAGAACCCGCGAATAGATGGCCACCAGCTCGGTGCGCTTGGGCATCTTGCTGCGCACCAGGAACTGCAATTCCGTGCGGAACAGGCCCACGCCTTCGGCACCGGAGCTTTCCAGCGAGGGCAGATCCGCCATCAGCCCGGCGTTCATGAACAGCGTCACGCGGCTGTCGCAGCGGGTCACGCAGGGCACATCGCGGATCGAGGCATAGCGTTCCTGCGCCTCTGCCTGCATGGCGATCTTGTCCTGCAGCGCCTTGGCCACGATGTCATCGGGGCGCAGATGCACGGTGCCGGTTTCGCCGTCCAGCATGATCTGGTCGCCGTTCAGCGCCTCATTGGTGATGCGGGGGGCATTGACCAACAGCGGAATCGCCAGCGCCCGCGCCACGATCGCGGCATGAGAGCCGACGGAGCCTTCCTCCAGCACCACGCCACGCAAGCTGCGGCCGTATTCCAGCAGCTCGCCCGGGCCGATGTTGCGCGCCACCAGAACGGGGTTCTGCGGCATCTGTGCGCCGGTTTCATGGCCCTGTCCCGTCAGGATGCGCAGCAGCCGGTTGGACAGGTCATCCAGATCCTGCAGGCGTTCGCGCAGATAGCTGTCTGCCACTTGTGACATGCGCGCCCGCGCTGCGGATTGTTCCTTTTCCACGGCCGCCTCGGCGGACAGGCCGCGGCTGATGTCCTCCTCCATCCGGCGCATCCAGCCCTTGGAATTGGCGAACATCCGGTAGGCTTCCAGCACCTGGACCTGTTCGCTGTCCTCGGTCCCGGCCAGCAGTTGATCCACGCTGACGCGCAGGGTGTTGACGGCATCATGCAGGCGGCCGCGTTCTTTTTCCGGGTCATCGGCCACGGGGTTGGTGACCACCACGCGCGGCTCATGCAGCCAGACCTCGCCCTGGGCCATGCCCTCCTGCGCGACCGTGGCGCGGATCAGCACCGGGGTGGTGTGGCGGGCCTTCAGCGCGGCGCCATCCCCGACAAAGGCGCCCAGCTCCGTCATCTCGGCCAGGACCATCGCCACGACTTCCAGCGCATAGACCTCATCGGCGGTGAACTGGCGTTTCTGCTTGGATTGCACCACCAGCACGCCCAGCTTTTCGCCCAGGCGCTGGATCGGAACGCCCAGGAAGCTGGAATAAATCTCTTCGCCGGTTTCGGGCATATAGCGAAACCCGCGTTCAGAGGGCGCATCGGCGGTGTTGATCGTCTCGCCCCGGCGGGCCACGCGGCCCACAAGGCCTTCGCCCAGCTTCATGCGGGTTTCATGCACGGCGGTCTTGTTCAGACCTTCGGTCGCGCAGAGCTCAAGCGTCTGTTCGTCACGGAACAGGTAGATGGAACACACTTCGGTGCCCATCGAATCCGCTGTCAGATGGGTGATCCGGTCCAGCCGCGCCTGGCCGGCGCATTGCTCGGCCATGGTGTCGCGCAGCCGGCCCAGCAGCTTGCGGCTCTCGCTCTCTCTCCCGTCAGGCATCCGCTCCCCCCGCGCATTCTTGCGGCATCTCGGGCTGGCGGATGGCTCAGACGGCCTTCTCCAGCTCGAACGCATCATGGAGTGCCTGAACGGCGAGTTCCATGTATTTCCGATCGATCAGCACCGATATCTTGATTTCCGAGGTCGCGATGACCCGAATGTTGATGCCTTCGTCCGACAGCGTCTTGAACATCCGCGCCGCAACGCCGGACTGGCTGCGCATGCCGATGCCCACGGCGGACACCTTGCAGACGTTTTCATCGGCCAGCAATTCCTTGTAGGCGATGTCGCCGCGCGTGCGGGCCTCATCCAGCGCCTTTTCCGCGCGCAGCACCTGGTCCACGGGGCAGGAGAAGGTCATGTCCGTAATGCCATCTTCGGAGACATTCTGCACGATCATGTCCACGTTGATGCCCGCATCGGACAGCGGGCCAAAGATCGCGGCGGCGATGCCGGGGCGGTCCTCGACCGAATCCAGCGTCAGCTTGGCTTCGTCACGGCTGTAGGCGATGCCGGATACGGGGCGGTTTTCCATGACTTCCTCCTCATCGCAGACCAGCGTTCCCGCCGTCTCGGACTGTTCTTCAAAACTGCTGAGCACGCGCAGTTTCACGTTATAGCGCATCGCCAGCTCGACCGAGCGGGTCTGCAGCACCTTCGCGCCCAGGCTGGCAAGCTCCAGCATTTCCTCGAAGGCGATCTTGTCAAGCTTGCGCGCCTTGTCGGAAATGCGCGGATCGGTGGTATAGACCCCGTCCACATCGGTGTAGATGTCACAACGTTCGGCATCGAAGGCGGCGGCAAAGGCCACCGCGGTGGTGTCCGATCCGCCGCGGCCCAACGTGGTGATGCGGCCCTCCGGGCTGACGCCCTGGAACCCGGCCACCACGGCCACGCGCATGCCTTCGGCGAATTTGGCGGCGATGTTGTCGGTGGGGATCTCTTCGATCCGGGCAGAGGCATGGGCCGAGGTCGTGCGCACCGGCACCTGCCAGCCCTGCCAGCTGCGCGCGGGCACGTCCATTTCCTGCAGCGTCAGGGCCATAAGCCCGGCGGTCACGTTTTCGCCCGCGCTGACCACGGCATCATATTCCCGCGCGTCATACAGGGGCGAGGTCTCGCCCACCAGGCCCACCAGCTTGTTGGTCTCTCCGGCCATGGCGCTGACGATGACGATGACGTCATAGCCCTTGGCCACTTCAACGCCCACGCGCTTGGCCGCGCGGCGAATACGGTCAAGCGTGGCGACGGAGGTCCCGCCGAATTTCATCACCAGAATGGGCATGGTCCGGTCCTACAAGGCACAGTTCAGCGCCCGGGGGTTTACGCCGGGCGGGCAAGGCGCGCAAGGGCCTCAGTAGGCGTGCGCGCGCCCGTCCCAGGTTTCAAAACAGCCCGTGGTTTCCAGAGAAAGCGCATCAAACCGCCGGATCAGCCCGGCGGCTGCGTCCTCCACCCCGATCTCCGCGCTGTTGCCGCCCATGTCCGTGCGCACCCAGCCGGGGTGATAGATGCCCACCGCAATATCCAGATGGCGCAGGTCCGTGGCCAGGTTGCGGCCCAGGTTCAGCGCGGCAGCCTTGGACGCGCGGTAGATATAGCTGCCGCCCGGTGCGCGGCTGTGCGATGCCATCTGCGAGCTGATGATCGCGATCCTCGGGCGGGCCGACATCTGCAGGCTGGCCAGCATGGCCTGCACCGTCAGGAACACGCCTGTGACGTTGACGGCAAAGGTGTCCGCCCACATCTGCGCCGGGTAGCCCTCGGCCAGGTTCTGGCCCTTGTCCAGATAGACGCCCGCATTGCACACCAGCAGGTCAATCGGCACGCCCTCCAGCCGTTCGGCCAGGGCGTGGTGGGCGGCGGGGTCGGTGACATCCAGGGGATATTTCGCCTCTGGCTCCCGCGCGGTGCCGATGACGCTGTCCCCGCGCGCGCGAAACCCCGCATCCAGGGCGGCGCCGATGCCGCGATTGGCCCCCGTGATCATGACCTGCATGGCGTATCCTTTCGCTGCGTGGCGCTGTCAGTTCGTTTTGCGGCCGGGAGCAAAGGGCAGGGGCACCACGGGAATGCCATCCTCCACCAGCTTGCGCGCGTCCTCCGCGCGGGCCTCGCCGTGGATGGGGCGTTCGGGAGCCTCGCCACTGTGCATGGCGCGGGCCTCTTGCGCGAAATCGCGGCCAACATAATCGGAATTGGCCTCGATATGTTTGCGCAGGGCCGCAAGCGCCTGTTCGGCGGGATGCGCGGGGCGGCGCAGATCCGTGGGCGCAGGGGGTGTTTCCGGGGCAGGCTCCGCCTTGGTGGCGGCCGCGACGCGGGGGGCCATCAGATCCTTCTGCACCTGGGTGGTGCCGCAGATGGCGCAGTTGACCAGATCTGCCGCGCGCAGCTTGTCATAGCTGGCGGCGGATTTGAACCAGCTGTCAAACCGGTGCCCTTCGGAACATTTCAACGCGTAATGTATCATCCCGATCCCATCCAACAGACGCCGCAGTATCTATGGAAAGGGGCGGTCAGGTCAAGAATCCTGCGGTAGCCCATCCTTGGCGATGCGGCGCAACAGAGCGGCCAGCTCCGGCTCGGCCACCTTTTCGGCGGCGCGGCGGGGGCTGATCCAGCGGCGCCGGCGTTCATGCGCCTCCGGGAAGCGGCGGTGCAGCTTGTCCACCTTCAGCGCATGGACGTTGACCATGACCGGGCGGTCCACCTGTCCGGGCCGTTCGGCGATCTTGACATAGCTATACAGCCCGATGACCGATTGGCCGATCCGCCCGGCCACGCCGGCCTCTTCCCAGGCCTCCGTCCGCGCGGTTTCGGCGCTGGTCAGGCCGGCCATGGGCCAACCCTTGGGCAGCACCCAACGCTTCGTCCGGCGGCTGGTGATCAGCAGCACCTGCAAATGTCCCTTGCGCCGGCGCCAGCACAGCGCGGCGCATTGCACGGCGGTCAGGTCTGCGGTCTCCGCGCTGCGTTGCTTGGCCATTTGGGTCAGATTTTCCTATCGAAAGAGGCCGCTGCCTGCACGATTTGTCGCACGCTGTCAATCACCGCGCTGCTGGCGGTGACTTCGGCCAGTGTGGCGCGGGCTGCCTCACCCGCGGCGGATTGGGCGGAGGCCGCGCGCAGGTCGGACAAGGCCCGGGCCAGATCCTCGGCACCGCGGATGCAGCGCGCAGCACCCGCCGCCTGCAGCCGCGCGAAAGGATCAGTGAAATTGGCCACATCCGGCCCGTGCAGCAGCGCGCAGGCGAAATGCGCGGGCTCGAACGGGGTATGCCCGCCCCTGTCAGTCAAGGTGCCGCCGATGAACACGCGCCCGCACAGCCGATACCACAGCGCCATCTCCCCCATCGTATCGGCGAGGTAAACATCCGCCTGCGGGGCGTCCCCCCGGCTGCGGCGCGCCACGCGCAGCCCTTGGCCGGTCAGCAGCGCTTCGATCTCATCCGCGCGGCGGGGGTGGCGGGGGGCCAGGATCAGGCGCAGATCCGGTGCCTCTTGCCGCGCCAGAATATGCGCGCGGGCAATGACCTCCTCATCCCCGGGATGGGTTGAGGCCGCCAGCCAGGTCTGCGCGCGGTCAAAGGCCGCCTCTGCCACAGGGTCATTGATGGGCGCGGGGGCATAGAGCGCCTTGAGCGTGACAACCGGCGCAAGCGCCTGCGCGGGCAGGCCCAGGGCGCGCATCCGTTCGGCGGAGCCTGCGTCCTGCGGCGCCACCAGATCCAGCCGGTTCAGCAGCCTGTCTGCCAGCCCCGGCAGCCTCGCCCAGCTGCGCGCGCTGCC
>CBFHYV010000006.1:0-33400 GCA_965660085.1 uncultured Paracoccaceae bacterium | reverse complement strand
GCACGGCAGGCTCCGCCCAGGGCTGGCCCAGCAAGGCAGCCTCTGCCCGGGGCGCGCGGGCGGGCGTGCCGGCCATGCCGCCAAAGGCAATGCGCACCTGCGCCACGCGCCCCTCCGCCAGGTCCAGCCAGATCGCCCCGCAAACGGCAGAGATGTCCTGTTCAACCCGTTTCGACAGCTTGTGCACCCACAACCGGCCCGAGGGCGGCGGCAGGCTGATCGCCTCCACGAACTCGCCCGCCGCGCGATCCTGCTTGCCATAGTCCAGGAAGAACGCCTCCAGCGGCATGTCGCGCCGCGCATCGCCGTGGCGCAGATGCAGCCGCGCGCCCAGCGCAATCAGGGGCGGCGGATTGTCCCCGATGGGGGAGCCATTGGCGATATTGCCGCCGATCGTGGCCGCCGCCCGCACCTGGGCCGAGCCATAGCGGGCCAGCATCGCCCCATAGGCGGGATACTGCGCGTCCATCAACGCCTGCACACGATCCATCGTGACGCCCGCGCCGATGCGCAGCCCGCCATCGGGCAGGGTTTCAATGCGCTGAAGATCGGCACAGCGATGCAGAAAGATCATCGGCGCGGGCCGCTGCAGATCCTTGGTGATCCACAGGCCCACATCCGTGGCCCCCGCCACCAGCGTGGCCTGCGGCGCCGCGGCATAGGCGGCGGCCAGGGCATCGGCGCTTTCGGGCATAAGGGGCTGTTCCGGCGCCTCCGGCAGCGGGGCTGTCAGATCGGGCTGCGGCAGGGCAGCGGCGGCGCGCGCGGCACGGTCAATGGGCGCATAGCCGGTGCAGCGGCACAGGTTGCCGGCCAAGGCCTGCCCCATATCCGCCCCGGTGGCGCAGGCCACCGCCATGGACATGACGATTCCCGGCGTGCAGAATCCGCATTGGCTGCCGTGATGGTCCACCATCGCCTGCTGCACCGGGTGCAGCGCGCCGCCCCCGGGCGCCAGCCCCTCCACCGTGCGGATGGATTTGCCGTGCAGCTGCGGCAGCAACAGGATGCAGGCATTCAGCGCCTTCAGCCCCGCGCCATCCTGCACCATCACTGTGCAGGCGCCACAATCGCCTTCGTTGCAGCCCTCCTTGGTGCCGGTCAGTCCGCGTGTGTCACGCAGCCAGTCCAGCAGCGTGGCCGTCGGGTCAGGATCGCGCAGCTGTACGCTCTCTCCGTTCAGAAGAAAGGTGATCTCCATGTGAAAACCTGCCGCCTTACTGCCTCTGGCCGGTGCCCCGGCTGCGCGTCCTCGATGCGGCGTAGAGCCCGCGCGGTTCCGTTTCCCAAGGCTAGGCAGCCGATCCGCCGCGGCGCAAGCAAAATCCGCAGCCCCCCGCCCAGCCACGGCCCGCGCAGCCCGCCCCGCAGGCAGATGCGTGCTTGCGGCACCCGGCGCAGGGCCTAATGTGGCCGCCATGTCTGATCCCCGATTCATCCACCTGCGCGTCCACACCGAATATTCGCTGCTTGAAGGGGCGATGCGGCTGAAAAAGCTGCCCGGCCTGATCGCGGGGATGGATATGCCCGCCGTTGCCGTGACCGACACCAACAACCTGTTCGCCGCGCTGGAATTTTCCATCGCCGCCAAGGGCGCGGGGGTGCAGCCGATCGTGGGCTGCCAGATGGATGTGATGCTCAGCCCGCCCGCCCCCGGCGAACGCCCCGCACCGCCCGCGCCGGTTGTCCTGCTGGCGCAGAGCGAGGCTGGCTATGAAAACCTGATGAAGCTGAACTCCTGCCTCTATCTGCGGGGCGGGGTTCTGCAGGCCCATATCACCCTGGAGGAGCTGGAAGACCACGCTGCCGACCTGATCTGCCTGACGGGCGGGCCGGATGGCGCATTGGGCAAGCTGTTGCAGCAGGGCCAGCGCGCGGCCGCAGAACAGGCCATGGCGCGGCTGGCACGCTGCTTTGGGGACAGGCTGTATGTGGAATTGCAGCGCCACCCCGGCGAAGGCGGCCAGCCCGAGGCCGAACGCCTGACCGAGCGCCCCTTCATCGAGATGGCCTATGCCATGGACCTGCCGCTGGTCGCGACCAATGATGTCTATTTCCCCAGCGCAAAAATGTACGAGGCCCATGACGCGCTGATCTGCATTGCCGAACGCGCCTATGTGGACCAGCAGGAACCGCGCCGCCGCCTGACCGCCCAGCATTACCTGAAGACCCCGCAGGAAATGGCCGCGCTGTTCGCGGACCTGCCGGAGGCGCTGGAGAACACCGTGGAAATCGCCCGGCGCTGCGCCTTCATGGCCTATCGCCGCGATCCGATCCTGCCGAAATTCGCCGATGACGAGGTGGCCGAGCTGCGCCGCATGGCCAATGAAGGGCTGCAGGCCAGGCTGGCGGTGATCCCCCATGCCGTGTCGGTGGAAGAATACCAGCAGCGCCTGGATTTCGAGCTCGACATCATCGAGGGCATGGGATTTCCGGGCTATTTCCTGATCGTGGCCGATTTCATCCAATGGGCCAAGGATCATGACATCCCCGTGGGCCCCGGGCGCGGGTCAGGCGCGGGCAGC
Source organism: uncultured Paracoccaceae bacterium (assembly GCA_965660085.1). GTDB lineage: Bacteria > Pseudomonadota > Alphaproteobacteria > Rhodobacterales > Rhodobacteraceae > CBFHYV01. The sequence continues at coordinate 30,875 of CBFHYV010000006.1, read as the reverse complement.
CTTGTGGCCTATGCGCTGACCATCACGGACCTTGATCCGCTGCGCTATTCGCTGCTGTTTGAACGCTTCCTGAACCCGGAGCGTGTGTCGATGCCGGACTTTGACATCGACTTCTGCATGGACCGGCGCGAGGAGGTCATCGAATACGTCCAGCGCCGGTATGGCCGCGAAAAGGTGGCGCAGATCATCACCTTCGGCGCGCTGCTGTCCAAGGCGGCGGTGCGCGACGTGGGCCGCGTGCTGCAAATGCCCTATGGCCAGGTGGACCGGCTGTCCAAGCTGATCCCGGTTGAAGGCGTCAAGCCCGTCTCCATCGAAAAGGCGCTGGCCGATGAGCCGCGCCTGCGCGAGGAGGCCCGCAAGGAAGAGGTGGTGAACCGCCTGCTGACCTATGGCCAGCAACTGGAAGGCCTGTTGCGCAACGCCTCCACCCATGCCGCGGGCGTGGTGATCGGGGACAGGCCGCTGGATGCGCTGGTGCCGCTGTATCAGGACCCCAATTCCGATATGCCGGCCACGCAGTTCAACATGAAATGGGTGGAACAGGCCGGGCTGGTGAAGTTTGACTTCCTGGGCCTGAAGACGCTGACCGTCATCCAGAACGCGCTGGACCTGATCCTGAAATCCGGCCGACAGCTGCATGAGGCCGCCGACGGCACGCGGCTGTATGATCCCGCCCCCGGCGGCGAAAACCAGATGAACCTGATCCCGCTGGATGATGCGGCCACCTACAAGCTCTATGCCCAGGCGCAGACCGTGGCGGTGTTCCAGGTGGAAAGCTCTGGCATGATGGATGCGCTGCGCCGGATGAAACCGACCTGCATCGAGGACATCATCGCGCTTGTCGCGCTCTATCGTCCCGGCCCGATGGAGAACATCCCCAAGTTCTGCGAGGTCAAGAACGGGCTGAGCGAACGTGACCGCCTGCACCCGCTGATCGACCATATCCTGGACGAAACGCAGGGCATCATCGTCTACCAGGAACAGGTGATGCAGATCGCCCAGGAAATGGCGGGCTATTCCCTGGGCGGGGCGGACATGCTGCGCCGCGCCATGGGCAAGAAGATCAAGGAAGCGATGGATGCCGAACGGCCCAAGTTCCTGTCCGGCGCCGCCGAAAAGGGCGTGGACAAGGCCAAGGCGCAAGAGGTCTGGGACCTGCTGGAGAAATTCGCCAACTACGGTTTCAACAAATCCCACGCCGCCGCCTATGCCGTGGTCAGCTATCAGACCGCCTGGCTGAAGGCGAACCACCCGGTGGAATTCATGGCCGGGGTGATGAATTGCGATATCCACCTGACCGACAAGCTGGCCATCTATTTCGAGGAAGTGCGCAAGCGGCTCGCCCTGCCCTGGGTGCCGCCCTGCGTGAACCGCAGCCGCGCGACCTTTGACGTGGTGGACGGCCATCTTGTCTATGCGCTTGGCGCGCTGAAGAACGTGGGCGTGGAGGCGATGCAGCTGTTGGTGGCCGCCCGGCGCAGCGACCCCGCAGACCCCAACAGCCCCGATCGGCCCTTCGCCACGCTGTTCGACCTTGCCCGCCGGGCGGATCTGAAACGCATCGGCAAGCGGCCGCTGGAAATGCTGGCGCGCGCGGGGGCCTTTGACGTGCTGGATTCCAACCGACGGCGGGTGCTGGACAGCCTGGATGCGCTGGTGGCCTATTCCGCGGCGGTGCAGGATCAAAAGACCTCCAGCCAGGTGTCGCTGTTCGGTGACGCGGGGGAGGATCTGCCAGAGCCGCGCCTGTCCTCCGTGCCAGACTGGATGCCCGCCGAACGGCTGGCCGAGGAAGCCAGGGCGATCGGCTTCTACCTGTCAGGCCATCCGCTGGATGATTACCTGGGCGTGTTGAAACGCAAGCGGCTGATGACCCTGGCCGAGCTGGAACAGAAGGCCGAACGCGACGGCGCCGCCGTGGCGCGGGTGGGGGTGATGGTCTCCGGCCTGCAAGAGCGCAAATCCGGCCGGGGCACGCGGTTTTTCCGCATGTCGATCTCTGACCCGACAGCGCAGGTGGCGGGGATTGCCATGTTCACCGATGATTTCGACAGCGCGCGCCAGGTCTTTGACCAGACGGACCGGGTTGTGATGACGCTGGAGGCGCGCTTCAACGAAGGGCAGTTCGACCCGGTCGCACGCTCGGTCACGGCGATGGACACGCTGCTGGCCGATGGCAGCGCCAGCGGGCTGCGCGTGCATCTGGAACAGGACATGGCCGTGGCGCAGGTGGCCACGATCCTGGAAAACGCGCGCGCGCAACTGCCCCGCGCCCCGCGCGGGCCGATCCACCTGTGCCTCAGCCACGCTGACCTGCCCGGCGAGGTGGAGATCGAACTGCCGCAGGATTTCCCCGTGACGCCAGAGATCAAGGGCGCCTTGAAGGCCTTGAACGGCGTTCTGATGGTGGATGATATCTAGAAGGTTGCGCTGTGGCGCCGCGCCGGCGGGCCGCCCTGCGGCTGCGCCAGTTCTGCGCCTTGGCCAAGGCCTCAGGCCGTTTCCCGCCACGGCTGGCACAGGCCCTGCGCGGGCCGGGTCAGGTGGCCGATCACGGCGGCCACCTCCTCGCCCGGCACGGGGGCGTGCAGCGTAAAATCCGCGGCCATCCCTGCCCCCAGCATGGAGGCCGTGCGCGGCCGAGGCGGGCCAAGCACCATAACGATCGCCATCCGGGGGCCGCGCATGCGGATCCAATCGGCCAATCCGGCGGTTTCCTCCCCCTGCACCTCATTCACCAGCACGCAGCCCGCAAAACGGTGAGACAGGCACAGCTGAATGGCCTGCGTTATGGACCCGGCGCAGGTCACGCCAAACCCGTCGGCGCGCAATGCGCTGGCCCATGCGTCAGCTTGTTGCGGAGTGTCCGCGACGATCAAGATCTCAGTACCCATGACGCAAGGCTACGCACGCATGGTTAACAGTCCATAAACCAAGACCTGCAACTCAGCAGGCGGCAAAGCTGCGCCCGGGCGCGCAACACGCAGCAACCGCCGCCTCCGCAGCCTCCAGCGCACCCTCAAGGAAGCCACCCGTCTTCGCCGCCGTTTCCGATCCGGCCAGCCAGACACCCGGCGGCACTGCGCGCTGCACCATCGGCAAGGGCCCATAGGCCGGGTGGGCCGCCGGGGCCTGGGCGTCGGCAGGCGTTGCGGTCTGGGCCTCTTGCCGCCAGTCCTGGATCAGCACATCCACCGGATGCGCCGCGGCCGGCCCGAACAGCCGTTCCAGCTGCGCGATCGCGGCCGCGCGCAGGGCCACTGGCGCACGGTCCGCCCCCGGTGCGATAAAGCCAAACAGCGCAGGCTGATCGGTGCTTTCATCCGTGGCGTCATGCACTTCGGCCAGCGGGCCGGCGTGGCTGATTGCATCGCCGGACAGGCCCGCCCGGCGCCAGAAGGGCGCATCATAGACCGCCATGACCTTGCCATGCCCGGCCATCCAGGTGGGCACCGCCGCCAGGGTCTGGCGCGCCCCGTCCGGCAGCGCAGGTGCAAAGGAGACACCCGCCAGCAAACGCGGCGGCAGCGCCAGGATCACGTGATCCGCCTGCAAGGTCACCGCGCCGGACGGCGCATCGGCGGTCACGGTCAACCCGTCACTCGCCTTGGCGATGCCCGTCACGCGGTGGTTCAGATGCAGCCGCTGCGGGCCGAGCGCGTCGGCCAGGGCCGTGGTAACTTGCGCCAAACCGCCCCAGACCCGCAGCGCGCCCGCCATGGTGGCCAGTTCCAGATCCCGGCGCACGGGGCCGCGGGCAGGTTCAAACACAAGCCGCCCGGCGCTGTGTTGCGGATGCAGATGCAGCCCCAGACGCGCCACAAGGGCCTGCATCCGCCGGTCATGCGGCCAGATCCACGCAGGGCCAAGATCAAACCCGCCACCGGCAACGGACCGGCGGGTCAGGATGCGGCCACCGGGGCGGGCCCTCGCCTCCAGCACAGCAACATCCATCCCGCGGGCCACCAGCGCCTCTGCCGCGGCAAGGCCGGACAGGCCGGCGCCGACGACGATCACGTCATGCCGGGCCGAAGGCTGACCCGAAACACCTGCGCCTGTCATGCCGGAACGCTCGGGTGCAATTGATCCACATGCGCCAGATGGCCGGTCTTGACCCACAGGCGCGCGCCGTCCGGACCGGCGCGCAGATCCCCGTGATACCCGCAGGGCAGGCGCAGCCAATCCCAGGGGCCGAAACTGTCGCCGGCCTCCTGAAACCCGCCAGACAGCACGAACAGCTCTGCCCCGCCGGCATCACCCACGGCAAGTGCCTCATCCGCGGCCAGATCCAGCAGGCGCACGCATTCCCGGCCGTCCTCGAACAGGGTGCGGCTGCCGGGTGCGGTCATGTCGCGCAAGATGCTCAGCCGGTCCGCCGGGTCAAACTGGTGCAGCTTCACCAGGATCGTCACGCCCTCAGGCGCGGAAGGCGTGTGCCGCGAGGTCGGCGGATTGCGCACGTAAGAGCCCGTGGGGAAATCGCCCTGTTCGTCGCGGAAGGTGCCGTCCAGCACCAGATATTCCTCGCCCCCGTCATGGGTGTGGGAGGAAAAGGCGCTGCCCGGCGCGAAGCGCACGATGGAGGTCGCCCGTGCGACCTCTGCCCCGATCCGGTCCAGCATCTTGCGCTCGACCCCTGGCATGGGCGACGCCACCCAAGACGTGTCATTGAAAAACACCGCGACCCGCTGGCCGAAATCATCGTTGATCCGCATCAAACCTCTCCGTTCTTGCCCGGCAGGATGGCGCAAAGCCCGCCGGGATCAAGCTCTGCGCGATGACGGCGCGGTTGCAAAGCCCGCTCACGCTGATGTGCACGGGCGCGAGCGGCCTTTTTCTGCGCCGCAGCGTCGCTTTAGCGCCCGTTTGCGCGCCAGTTCCCTGAATCATGCCCGAAAAACCGGCGCTTTTTGCGGATTCTGCCGCCGCAGCAGGCCCGGCACGGCGGAGTCGTTGTCCGGCTTTGTCAGGGGGCCGCATAAATTGCCTGCCTCTCGGGGCAAGCCACGAACCGGCGCGCGGGACCGACCCACCACGATCTTGCCCCACGCGCCGCACAACGCAAAACGCTGCAGGCCGGAGTTTAGCGCAAACGGCGGGCAGGACCACCCGGTTCGCCCGATCCCCGCGCCCGCCGCAGCATGAGGGAGAAAAGGAACCTCCATGAAAACCTCCGTGACGAAAATCGCCGCCTGCGCCGCCGTGCTGTCCGCCGGGGCGGGCATTGCCGCCGCCGAATGCGCGGACCCGGTGAAGGTCGGTGTGCTGCACTCCCTGTCCGGCACGATGGCCATTTCCGAGACCACGCTGAAGGACACCATGCTTCTGCTGATCGAGGAGCAGAACGCCAAGGGCGGCGTGCTGGGCTGCGAGATCGAGGCCGTGGTGGTTGACCCCGCCTCCGACTGGCCGCTGTTTGCCGAAAAGGCGCGCGAGCTGCTGACCGTGCACGATGTTGACGTGATGTTCGGCAACTGGACCTCCGTCAGCCGCAAATCCGTTCTGCCGGTGATCGAGGAACTGAACGGGCTGCTGTTCTACCCCGTGCAGTATGAGGGCGAGGAAAGCTCGCGCAACGTGTTCTACACCGGCGCCGCGCCGAACCAGCAGGCGATCCCGGCCACGGATTACTTCCTGGAGGAACTGGGCGTGGAGAAATTCGCGCTGCTGGGCACGGATTATGTCTATCCCCGCACCACCAACAACATCCTGGAAAGCTACCTGATCTCCAAGGGCATCCCCGCGGAGGATATCTTCGTCAACTACACGCCATTCGGCCATTCCGACTGGGCGACGATCGTGGCCGATGTCGTGGCGCTGGGTGCCGATGGCAAGCAGGTTGGCGTGATCTCCACCATCAATGGCGATGCCAACATCGGCTTCTACAAGGAACTGGCCGCCGCGGGCGTCAGCGCCGATGACATCCCCGTTGTCGCCTTCTCCGTGGGCGAGGAAGAGCTGTCCGGCCTCGATACCTCCAACCTGGTGGGGCACCTGGCGGCCTGGAACTATTTCCAATCTGCCGAGTCTGAGGCCAACGACGCCTGGGTTGACGCGTGGAAGGCCAAGATGGGCGAAGAGCGCGTGACCAATGACCCGATGGAGGCGCATTACATCGGCTTCAACATGTGGGTGAACGCCGTCACGGATGCCGGCACCACCGATGTGGATGCCGTGCGCGCCGCGATGTATGGGCAGGAATTCCCCAACCTGACCGGTGGCACCGCCGTGATGCTGCCCAACCATCACCTGGCCAAGCCGGTGCTGATTGGTGAGATCACCGCCGACGGCCAGTTCGACATCGTCAGCCAGACAACCGAAGTCCCCGGCGATGCCTGGACGGACTTCCTGCCGGAATCGGCCGTTCTGAAATCCGACTGGAAAGACCTGGGCTGCGGCATGTTCAACACCCAGACCGAAACCTGCGTTCAGCTGAAATCCAACTACTGAACCGAACCGGGCGGTGCGTGGTCTGCGCGCCGCCCCCTTTTCCTGAATTCCCGGACATCCGATGCTTCGCATTCTATTGCTCGTGCTGGGCTGGGCGCTGATGCTGCCCGCCGCCGCCACGGCGCAGGATCTGCAAACCCTGCTGCAAACCCATTCCGAAGAGGTCGCCAAGCCCGGCCGCCGCACAGTCGGCGTGCTGCTGGAGGATCTGGCCGCATCCGGCCTGCCGCAGGCGCTGCCCTTTCTGGAGGCCTGGCGGGACCGCGAGATCGTCCAGCGCGAGGCTGATGGGCTGTTCTTCCGCGCCAGGGAGGACGGGCAGGTCTTCACGCTCTTTGATCTCGATACCGGAGAACAGGCCGGCACAGCGGATCGCGGCGCGGTGTCCGCGGTGCGGCCCAATGGCGGTGTGCGCCGCGAGATCGGCAATGTCCTTGTACAATTCCAGCTGTCCGACCCTGACATCACCAAACGCCGCGCCGCGGTAGAGGCCGTAGAACGCGCCATGCAGGCCGACCAGCTGCTGCCGCTGCGCCGATCCATCGCCGGAGAGCCGGACCCGGCCCTGGCCGCGCGCAAGACCCGGCTGGACCAGATGCTGACGGCGGTTCACGCCAGTGACACCGCAGAGCGCATCGCCGCGATTGACGCCCTGTCCCAGGACACTGCCGTGGCCGTGCGCGCAGTGCTGAACACCATCCTTGCCACCGAAGGCCCCCGGACTGGCCCGTTTGAGCCCGGCCTCAACATCGCGCAGCGCCTGACCCCGGGGCAAGAGGGCCTGAGCATCGACGCGGCCTATGCCCTGATGGTCGAGTCCGGCCTTGCCCGCCCGGTACCCACGCAGGACGACCGCCGCGCCGCATTGATTGCCAATATCGCCGATGGCGCAGTGGGCGGTGTGCCCGTTGCGCAGCTGGACACCGAAGCCGCGCGTGACCGCGCCTATGCCGCGCTGCAGGCGGCGGGCCAGGTGCCCGACAGCCCCTGGCGCCCCGGCGGGTTTTCCAAGGCCGATGCGGTGGCGGACACCGAATTTGCGCTGATCTACTCTGAGACAGACAGCACCGTGACCCAGGCCGCCCGCGCCGCGCTGGATGCGATTGAAACGCGCGTGGCCTTTGGCCAGGCGGTGGATCTGTCTTTGGATGCCATGTCGCTTGCGTCGATCTATTTCCTGGCCGCGATCGGGCTGGCCATCACCTTTGGCGTGATGGGGGTCATCAATATGGCCCATGGCGAATTCATCATGATGGGCGCCTATACCGGCTATGTGGTGCAGCTGATCGTGCCGGATTACACGCTGTCGCTGATCGTGGCGCTGCCGCTGGCCTTTGCCGTCACCGCCGCCGCCGGTGTGGCGATGGAACGGCTGGTGATCCGCCACCTCTATCACCGCCCGCTGGAAACGCTGCTGGCGACCTTCGGCATTTCCATCGCCTTGCAGCAACTGGCCAAGAACATCTTTGGCACCCAGGCGCGGCCGCTGACCTCGCCGGGCTGGCTGGACGGGGCGCTGGTGCTGAACGATGTCATCGCCATCAGCTATATCCGCATCGCCATCTTCGTGCTGGCGCTGGTGTTCCTGGCGCTGCTGACCTTCGTGCTGAAACGCACCCGCTTCGGGCTGGAGGTCCGCTGCGTGACGCAAAACCCCGGCATGGCGGCCTCCATGGGCATCAACCCGGACCGGATCAACATGCTGACCTTCGGCCTTGGTTCCGGCATTGCGGGCATCGCGGGCGTGGCCATCGGGCTTTATGCCAAGGTGACCTCGGAAATGGGCGCGGATTTCATCGTGCAAAGCTTCATGACCGTGGTCGTGGGCGGGGTGGGCAATGTCTGGGGCACCCTGGCGGGGGCGGCCATGATCGGCAGCCTGCAAAAGGGGATCGAGTGGATGAACCCGTCCAACACCCTGGCCGCGCAGACCTACATGATCCTGTTCATCATCCTGTTCATCCAGTTCCGGCCCAAGGGCATTGTCGCCCTCAAGGGCCGCGCCGCGGGGGATTGATCCATGCGTCAGAGCTTTCTTGTCAAACACCCCTCGGTGATGTGGTTCCTGCTGGCGCTGGCGCTGTTCACCCTGGGCGTCACCCTGCTGTCAGAGGCAATGGGCAGCGCCGTGATCTCCACCAGCTTCGTGAAAACGCTGGGCAAGACGCTGTGCCTGTGCCTTGTCGCCGTGGCGATGGACGTGGTCTGGGGCTATTGCGGCATCCTCAGCCTGGGCCATTTCGCCTTCTTCGGGCTGGGGGGCTATGCCATCGGCATGTGGCTGATGGTGGCCCGGACAGAGGCCATCGTGGCCGGATCCCTGGCCAATGCCGCGCTGCCGCCCACGCCGCAGGAAATCACCGATGCGGTCGGCACGCAGATCTTTGGCGTGGTGGGGGCATCGGAGTTTCCGCTGATCTGGACATTCTCGGGCAGCCTGGCGGCGCAACTGGCGCTGGTTGTGCTGGTGCCCGGGCTGCTGGCGCTGGTCTTTGGCTGGCTGGCCTTCCGGTCCCGCGTGACGGGGGTGTATCTGTCCATCCTGACCCAGGCGATGACCCTGGCGCTGTCGCTGTATCTGTTCCAGAATGACAGCGGCCTGCGCGGCAACAACGGGTTGTCCGGGCTGCAGAACATCCCCGGTTTCGAATCCGTGGGCCAGGATGTGATCTCGCTGTGGTTCTTCTGGGCCTCGGCGCTGGCGCTGGGGCTGGGCTATGTGCTGTTCGCCTTCGTCGTCTCCGGCAAGATGGGCAGCGTGATCCGCGCCATCCGCGATGACGAGCCGCGGGTCCGGTTCCTTGGCTATCATGTGGAAAGCTACAAGCTGGTGGTCTTTACACTCACCGCCGTTGTCGCGGGCATCGCGGGTGCGCTGTATTACCCGCAGGCGGGCATCATCAACCCGGCCGAGATCGCGCCCATCGCCTCCATCTACCTGGCGGTCTGGGTGGCGATTGGCGGGCGCGGGCGGCTCTATGGCGCGGTGATCGGGGCGGCCTTTGTCTCCTTGCTGTCCAGCTGGTTCACGGGGGGCGGCGCGCCGGACATCAACCTGGGCTTTTACACCATCAACTGGACGGATTGGTGGACCGTGCTGCTGGGCCTGTCCTTCGTGGCGGTGACACTGTTTGCGCCAAAGGGCATCGGCGGGCTGTTTGACCTGTTGCAGAAAGGACGGCGGCCATGACCACGCTGTTGGAAGTCTCCGGCGTCTCCGTCAGCTTTGACGGGTTTCGCGCCATCAACAACCTGTCCATGCAGATCGCAGAGCCAGAGCTGCGCGCGGTGATCGGCCCCAATGGCGCGGGCAAGACCACCTTCATGGACATCATCACCGGCAAGACGAAGCCCGACGAAGGCCGCGTGATCTTTGGCGAGCGCAGCGAATCCCTGCTGGACATGGACGAAAGCCAGATCGCCCGCAAAGGGATCGGCCGCAAGTTCCAGAAACCCACCGTGTTCGAGGCCCAGACCGTGCGCGAAAACCTTGCCATGGCGCTGCGCAATCCGCGCGGGCCGTTCCGGGTGCTGTTTCACCGCAAGACGGCCGAAGGCGCCGCACGCATCGACGCCATCGCCGAGGAATGCGGGCTGACCGACGCCCTGCCCCGCATCGCCGGAGAGCTGAGCCACGGCCAGAAGCAATGGCTGGAAATCGGCATGCTGCTGGCGCAGGAACCGCGGCTGTTGCTGGTGGATGAACCCGCCGCCGGCATGACCCCGGCAGAGCGGGAACACACCACAGACCTGCTGAAACGCGCCGCGCGCGAGCGCGCCGTGATCGTGGTGGAACATGACATGGACTTCGTGCGGCGGCTGAATTGCAAGGTCACCGTGCTGCACGAAGGGTCGGTTCTGGCCGAAGGCAGCCTGGACCATGTGACCGCCAATCAGAACGTGATCGATGTCTATCTGGGGCGCTGAGACATGCTGGACGTAACCGACCTGACCCTGAAATACGGCCAGAGCCAGATCCTGCACGGCATCAGCCTGCAGGCCCATCCCGGCCAGGTGACCGCGGTGATGGGCACCAACGGCGTGGGCAAGACATCCCTGCTGAAGGCGCTGGCCGGCCGCCACCGCTATGCCAGCGGGCAGATCACGCTGGATGGCCGGCGATTGGACCACCTGTCCGCCCATGCCGCGGCGCGCGCCGGCATCGCCTATGTCCCCCAGGGCCGAGAGATCTTTCCCCTGATGACCGTGACGGAAAACCTGATGACGGGCTTTGCCTGCCTGCCGCCCGAAGCTCGCCAGATCCCCGACCGCATCTATGACCTGTTCCCCGTGCTGAAAGAGATGTCAGAGCGGCGCGGGGGGGACCTGTCCGGCGGCCAGCAGCAACAGCTGGCCATCGCGCGCGCGCTGATCACCCGGCCCCGCGTGCTGTTGCTGGATGAGCCCACCGAAGGCATCCAGCCCAACATCATCCAGCAGATCGGCCGCGTCATCGCCGCCCTGCGGGATGAAGGCGATATGGCGATCCTGCTGGTGGAGCAGTATTTCGACTTCGCCTATACGCTGGCGGATAGCTTCCTGGCCGTGACCCGGGGCGCGGTATCCTACAAGGCCGGGCGCGCGGATGTTTCGCGCGCGGCTCTGCTGTCGCATGTCTCTATCTGAGGGCCGGTGTCACGCGCGGCGCGATAGACCAGCGGCCCCAACAGCCTGAGCTGTGCGGCCAGCGGCGTGGAGGCGCGCCAGATCATGCCCACGTTGCGCACCGGCGCCTGACCGCCAAAGCGCGCCAGGCTGACGCGCGCGCGGCGGGCCTCCACCTCCGTGGCCATTTCGGGGATCAGCGTCACGCCCAGCCCCGCCGCCACCATCTGCACCAGCGTTGACAGGGAACTGGCATCCAGCCCCTCGCGCTGCGCGCCTGCCTGCATCCCGCAGACGGCCAGGGCCTGATCGCGGAAACAATGCCCCTCTTCCAACAGCAGCAGCGGCGCGCCTTGCAGCGATTCGGGCGCGGGCACGGGCTGATCGGCCTGCGCCTGCGGGCGGACCAGCACCATTTCCTCACGGAACAGGGCCATTTCCGTCAGCCCCGGCTCAGACACCGGCAGCGCCACGATGGCGGCGTCCAGCGCACCGGCGTGCAGCTCCTCGATCAGGCGGGGGGTGATGGTTTCGCGCAGTTGCAGCTGGGTTGCCGGGTCCTGCGCCATCAACAGACGCACCAGCCGCGGCAGCAGATAGGGCGCGATGGTGGGGATCACCCCCAGCCGCAACCGCCCCAGCACGCCGCCCTGATGCGCGCGCGCCAGATCGCCCAGATCATCCGCCGCGCGCAAAATGGCGCTGGCCCGGCGGGCGAATTCCTGGCCCAGCGCGGTGGGCTGCACCTGCCGCGGCCCGCGTTCAAACAAGGCACAGCCCAGCGCCTGTTCCAGATCCCGGATCTGGGTGGACAGCGCGGGCTGTGACACGGCGCAGGCGGCGGCTGCACGTCCGAAATGGCCATGATGCGCCAGCGCCTCCACATAGCGGAGCTGGCGGAGGGTAAGACTCTTCATAAGGCAAAATTATCGCCAATATCAGAAAATGCAACTTTGCATAATGGCGCCCAGCGCATAGCTTTGCTCTGCGAGGAAAAGGAGCGAGGACGCGGCCCCCGGTTGCGGGGCGCCGCACCCTTACAGGCGGCGGAGGCTTGTGCGGAACGCATGGCCTGCGCCGCCTGATCTGCCTGGATGAAACACTGACGTTCGGAGGAACTGATGGACGGTAACGATATTTCCACCATGGGCGGCTGCCCGGTGATGCATACGAAATTTGGCGGCCGGTCGAATGGCGACTGGTGGCCCAACCAGCTGAACCTGAAAATCCTGCATCAGAACCCGCCCGCCGGGAACCCGATGGACCCGGATTTCGACTACGCCACCGCGTTCAAGGGCCTGGACCTCAAGGCGCTGAAGGACGATCTGGCCAAGGTCATGACCGACAGCCAGGATTGGTGGCCCGCCGATTACGGCCATTATGGCCCCTTCTTCGTGCGCATGGCCTGGCACGCGGCCGGCACCTACCGCACAGCGGACGGCCGCGGCGGTGCCTCCACCGGGCAGCAGCGGTTCGCGCCGCTGAACTCCTGGCCGGACAATGGTAACCTGGACAAGGCGCGCCGCCTGCTGTGGCCGGTGAAGCAGAAATACGGCAACGCGATCTCCTGGGCCGATCTGTTCGTGCTGGCGGGCAACGTCGCCATGGAAACCATGGGCTTCAAGACCTTCGGCTTCGGCGGCGGCCGCGCCGATGTCTGGCAGCCGGAGGAAGACGTCTATTGGGGGTCCGAGACCGAATGGCTGGCGACCTCTGACAAGGAAAACAGCCGCTACACCGGCGAGCGCGAGCTGGAAAACCCGCTGGCCGCGGTGCAGATGGGCCTGATCTACGTCAACCCCGAAGGCCCGGACGGCAACCCCGATCCGCTGGCCTCTGCCCGCGACATCCGCGAAACCTTCGCCCGGATGGCCATGAATGACGAAGAAACCGTGGCGCTGACCGCCGGCGGCCACACCTTTGGCAAGGCCCATGGCGCTGGCGATGCGGCCCATGTGGGCGTGGAGCCCGAAGGCGCCCCGCTGGAGGCGCAGGGCTTTGGCTGGATGTCCACCTATGAATCCGGCAAGGGCAAGCACGCCATCACCAGCGGCATCGAAGGCCCCTGGACCGCCAACCCGATCCAGTGGGACAACGGCTATTTCGACCTGCTGTTCGGCTATGAGTGGGAATTGGTCAAATCCCCCGCCGGCGCATGGCAGTGGCACCCCAAGGATCTGAAGGACGAAGACCACGCACCGCAGGTCGATGGATCCGGTGAAAAGGTCACGCCCATGATGACCACCGCCGACATGGCGATGCGCATGGACCCGGCCTACGAAAAGATCTCTCGCCGGTTCCATGAGAACCCGGAGGAATTCGCAGATGCCTTCGCCCGCGCCTGGTTCAAGCTGACCCACCGCGACATGGGCCCGAAGGTGCTGTATCTGGGGGATGAGGTTCCGGCCGAAGACCTGATCTGGCAGGATCCGGTCCCCGCCGTGGATCACCCGCTGGTGGATGCGGCCGACATCGCGGCGCTGAAGGCAATGATCACGGACACCGGGCTGAGCGTGTCGGAACTGGCCTACACGGCCTGGTCCTCTGCCGCGACCTTCCGCGGATCTGACAAGCGCGGCGGCGCCAATGGTGCGCGCATCCGCCTGGCCCCGCAGAAGGACTGGGAAGTGAACCAGCCCGAGCAGCTGACCCGCGTGCTGACCGCCCTGGAAGGCGTGAAGGCCGCGTTCGACGCCAAGGCGGAGGGCGGCAAGAAGGTCTCTCTGGCCGATCTGATCGTGCTGGGCGGCAATGTCGCGATTGAGGCCGCCGCCAAGGCCGCGGGCCATGAGATCGACATGCCCTTCACCCCTGGCCGCACCGATGCGACCCAAGAACAGACCGATGCCGACAGCTTTGACGTGCTGGAGCCGGAAGCAGACGGGTTCCGCAACTACCAGAAGAAGCAATATGCCATCTCCGCCGAGGAGATGTTGGTGGATCGCGCCCAGCTGCTGTCGCTGAGCGCACCGGAAATGACCGTTCTGGTGGGCGGGATGCGCGTGCTGGGCACCAATTTCGGCGGCACCGCCCATGGTGTGCTGACTGACCGTGTCGGCGCGCTGACCAATGACTTCTTCGTCAACCTGATGGACATGGGCGTGGAATGGCGCCCCGTGGCCGGCGACGAAGGCCTGTATGAGGCGCGTGACCGTGCCACGGGCGAGGTCAAGTGGACCGGCACGCGTGTGGATCTGGTGTTTGGCTCCAACTCTCAGCTGCGGGCGCTGGCCGAGGTCTATGCGCAAGCCGACAATGGCCAGAAATTCGTGGCCGATTTCGTCAAGGCCTGGACGAAGGTGATGAACGCGGATCGTTTCGACATCGCCTGATGGCCGCAGATCTCCGGGCTGGCTTCCAGCCCGGAGACCGGGAAATCACAGACGCCGGCGTCCTTTCGGGCGCCGGCGTTTTTTTCTGCCTTGCTGTAGGGCTTGTTCAGGGCTTCAGTGCAGCGGTGACGTAATTCACGGACAGGTCACGCTCGGACAGGCTCCAATCCCATGTGACGGGGTTGAACACATAGCCGCGCCGGTCCACCGGCCGCAGCCCGGCCTGGCGCATCAGGTCATACAGTTCATCCGGCGTGATGAACTTGTTCCACTCATGCGTGCCCTTGGGCAGCCAGCGCATCACATATTCCGCGCCGACGATCGCCATGACAAAGCTCTTGGCATTGCGGTTGATGGTGGAACACAGGTGCAGCCCCCCCGGCACGAGCAGTTCCTGACACGCGGTCAGATAGGCCAGCGGATCGGCCACATGCTCCACCACCTCCATGTTCAGCACGATGTCGAACCGCTCACCGCTGGCGGCCAGATCCTCTGCCGTGGTATGGCGATAGTCGATCTCCAACCCCGATTGCCGCGCATGGGTCTGCGCCACGGGAATGTTGCGCGCCGCCGCATCCACGCCCACCACATGCGCGCCCAGCCGCGCCATGGGTTCACACAGCAACCCGCCGCCACAGCCGATATCCAGAATCCGCAGCCCCTCGAACGCATTGGGCTGTTTCGGATCCCGCCCGTATTGGCCCGCAATCTGGGCGGTGATGTAGTCCAGCCGGCAAGGATTGAGCATATGCAGCGGCTTGAACTTGCCCTGCGGGTCCCACCATTCTGCGGCCATCGCTTCGAACTTGGCAATCTCCGCCGGATCGACTGTTGTGGTCATGACTGTATTTCCCGTGGCCTTTTCCCGTCGGGCCACAATATAGGTAGAACATGGATAAAGACCCGAGCCAAAAACGCGCAGTCCACTACCTGTATCCGCCGCTGGACCCCTTTGATCAGCGGATGATGGACACGGGCGAGGGCCACAGTATTTACGTCGAACAATGCGGCACGCCCGATGGGGTGCCCGTGATCGTGCTGCATGGCGGTCCCGGCGGCGGGTGCAGTCCTGTG
This sequence comes from uncultured Paracoccaceae bacterium, assembly GCA_965660085.1. Lineage (GTDB taxonomy): Bacteria > Pseudomonadota > Alphaproteobacteria > Rhodobacterales > Rhodobacteraceae > CBFHYV01. Next base: position 15,411 of record CBFHYV010000006.1, on the reverse strand, counting down.
ATGCGGCGCTATTTCGATCCGTCTGTCTATCGTGTCGTGCTGTTTGATCAGCGCGGTTGCGGCCGGTCGCGGCCGCATGCCTCTGTCTTGAAGAACACGACATGGCATCTGGTGCAGGATATCGAGATGATCCGCACCGCGCTAGGGATCGAAGAGGCGATCATTTTTGGGGGCAGCTGGGGGGCGACGCTGTCGCTGATCTACGCCATCAGCCATCCGGCCCGCGTGCGGCAACTGGTGCTGCGTGGAGTGTTCCTGATGACCCAAGCGGAGCTGGACTGGTTCTATGGCGGTGGCGCGGGGCAATTCTGGCCCGAAACCTGGGCACGATTCACCCGCCTGGTGCCCGAAGATGAACAGCACAACCTGATCGAGGCCTATCACAAACGCCTGTTCGGCACCGATCTGGGCGAACAGACGCGCTTTGCCCGGGCATGGTCGGCCTGGGAAAATGCGCTTGCCTCTGTTGAGTCGAACGGCTCGGGGGGCGAGGCGCCGCCGGATTATGCCCGCGCCTTTGCCAGGCTGGAAAACCACTATTTCATGAATGGCGGTTTTCTGGACCATGACGGCTGGATCCTGGACAATGTCGCCGCCTTGCACGGCATACCTGGCGTGATCGTCCAAGGCCGCTATGACATGATCTGCCCGCCCCAGCGCGCGTGGCAACTGGCGCGGCGCTGGCCCGATTGTGACCTGCGGATGATCCGCAATGCCGGGCACGCCTTGTCAGAGCCGGGCATCAGCGCCGAACTGGTGCGCACGATGGACCAGATCGCCCAGTCCCATCGGCGCGGCCCGCGCTAGAAATAGCTGCTGACCAAGGCGCCGGTGACCAGCGTCCAGCCATCGGCCACGACGAAGAATGCCAGCTTGAACGGCAATGAGACGATTGCCGGCGGCACCATCATCATGCCCATGGACATCAGCACAGCCGCCACCACCAGATCGATGATCAGGAACGGCAGAAACAGCAGGAACCCCACCTGAAAGGCGCGCGCCAGTTCAGACAGCATGAAACCGGGGATCAGCACTGACAGCGGCGGCGCCTGTTCGCCTGCGCCAGCCAGATCCGGGCGCAAGTCCGCCAGCGCCTGAAGCGTGCCAGGGTCGGCGCGGCCTGCCATGAAGCTGCGAAATGGCTCAATCCCGCGGGTGACGGCATCCACCGCGTCGATCTGTTCGTTCACAAATGGCTGGACGGCAACCTCCCAAGCCTCGCGAAAGACCGGGTCCATCACGAAATAGGTGACAAACAGGGCGAGGCTGACAATCAGCATATTGGGCGGCGATTGTTGCAGGCCGATTCCCTGGCGCAGAATGGCGAAGACAGTCACCATGAAGGGAAAGCACGTGATCATCATCAGCAAGCCTGGCGCCAACCCCAGCAGCGTCACCAGTGCGATGATCTGAACCGCCGCACCGCCCAGCGACTCGCCGCCCAGATCCAGCTGCACCTGTTGCGCAGCGGCGGGTTCGGCCCAGATCAGCGCCGCGACCAGTGCGCCCATGACCCCACGCGCAACGGTCATGTCACTGTCCCGAGGTCCATCAGTTCAGTCACATGCACGCTCAGATGCTCCTCGCCATCGGTTTCGACCAGTTGCAACAGGCCCAGCCCGACCAGCCTGTCACCGACGTAAAGCTCCACCGGATCGTCAAGCCGAGAGGTCAGCGGCAGGACCGCGCCCGGTTGCAGCGCCATCAATTCGCGCACCAGCGGGCGGGCATGACCGACGCAAACCGAAAGCTCGATCGGCACATTGTCAAAAGGGGAGGAACCTGTTGCCGCTGCAGGGTCAAAGCCAGTCTCACTCATGGGCCATCAGCCTTTCGTTTTCCGTTTCAAGGGTTCTGAGGATCTCGCGCATCGCTGCCAGCAGGGCTGTCAGATCGATGTCCCGCTCCTGCTGGCCGAAGCTCAGCTCAACCTGCAGCGGCGCGAGGGCGTCATCCGGCTGCACGACGATGGGAAAGCCGAACTCCCTGTCCAACGCGGGGCGCAAGGCCATTGCGCAATCAGGATGGGCGCGCAGTTGCACCTGCGGCTGCATTGCAGGCTGAACCTCTTGCCGGATGAGGTCCGTCACATGCCCGGCAATTTGTATGCGCGCAATTTCTGGCAGAACGTGATCGACCAGATCCGAAAGGATCGGCAGCGCTTGTCTGACCGCCTCGCCGAACGCCTCGTTATAGGTGAAGGAGAGGTCTTGCACATGTTGCACCAGATCAGCGCTCAAACGGTCCTGACGCTCGGCCGCGGCCTGTTCGGCGGCGACCTTCCCGGCCTCGAAGCCCAGGGCGAAGGCCTCTGCCTGCAGCGCGTCATGGTCCACGTCACAGGCCGGAGGCGCGACCGGCACATGGGAGACCGGCTGAAACTCCTCGAACATGGTGGAAAGGCGGTTCATTTTTGCGCCTCCCGCTCATCGAGCCAATTGCGCAGAACCTCCACGGTTTCTTCCTTGCGCGCATCGATCAAGGCCCGCAACCGGTCAACAGGATCGGAGGACTCGCCCAACGCATCCCCAAAGGCGGCGTCAAACGCAGATGAATCAGACACCATCAGCGGCATATCATCTGTTTCAGAAAGCGCCTCGGACGGGGCGATCGTGGCCAGGGCCGGTGCCTGGGTGGGCACCTCCTCGGCCGGAGGATCGGCCGGGGCCGGCAGCAATGGGTCCTGCGCGGACTGGCGCGGCATCAGAATGGGCCGCAGCACGAAAAGCGCCACCACCAGGGTTACCAGCGCCGCGATCGTGATCTGGATCAGCTGCATCATGTCCAGATCCTGCTGATACCATGCCGTGCGGGTCGCCGCGGTGCCCGCGATGCTGCGTTGTTCAAATGGCATGGACCGGATGGTGATCTGATCGCCCCGCGCCTCATCCAAGGCAATCGCAGCCGCAACCAGTTCACGCAGGTCATCCAGTTCCGGCTGGGGCAAAGGCTGGAACTGCGTGGTGCCATCCTCTGCGGCGACCTGTGTGCCATTGACCAGCACAGCAACGGTCAGCCGCTTGATGTCACCAGGTCCGCGGGTGATTTCCCGCGTGGTTTCGGACACCTCATAGTTCACCCGTTCACGGGCTTCGCTGTTCTGGCTGCGATTCTCTCCCGCGCCCGCGGCATCGCCATCAGGCAGGTTGGACGCGACGGTGACGGCAGCGGCTGCGTCCGTGCTGGTGTTCGTCCGCTCCTCGGTATCGGTGCTGATGGCGACACGGCCCTCAGGGTCCAGGCGTCTTTCGAGAATCGATTCGCTCTGACGGACTGTCTCCAACCCGACCTCGACCACGGCATTTCCCGGCCCGACACGCGCCTCCACCAGACGCTGGACACGCTCCTTGATGGCCAGGGCACGATCCTCGGATTCCACGGCACTGGTGGGCGTGTCATCCGATGTCACGAGCCTGCCCAGCCCATCGATGATGGACACGTCCCCCGGCAACATCCCAGGCACGGCCGCCGCCACCAGATAGCGCATGGCGCGCGCGGTATCGGGATCCACCTCGCCGCGGGCGCTGGTCAACACAACAGAGGCTGTCGGCCGCTGATCGCGCCGAAAGGGGTTGCCATCCGTCTGCGCGATATGCACCCGCGCAGCCGTGATGCCCGGACTGGCCAGCATGGTGCGCGCCAGCTCACCCTCTTTCGCGCGCCAATAGGCGGCATCGAACATCTGCGCCGTGGTGCCGAAGCCCTGTAGACTGTCCAGCAGTTCGTAGCCCTGGGTAGAGTTTGCGGGCAGCCCCTCCGCCGCGAGCGTCAGCCGCAGAGAATCGCGCTGTGCCGCATCGACATAGATCGCCCCGCCCCGCACCTGGAAGGGTATGTTGCGCTGTTCCAGCGCGCGCACCACCTCGCCTGCGGCACGCTCATCTAGTTGAGCGTACAAGACCTCAAATCTTGGTGCGGCAGCTATCCGCGCCAACAACAGTATCAGCGCAAACACCGCCAACGCACTGCCAACCGCCACGATCTTGCGCCGTGGCGTCAGCGCATTCCACACCTGACCTACCTGTTCCAAAGCCATCCTCCAGCCCCGACCGGATTCTTCCGGCAGGGATAGCTCTGGGGCACCGGGCTTAAGAAACGGTTAGCCGTCACCTGCCATACATCCGCCAAGGAACGGAGGTGGAACACCCATGGCAGACACGGAAGATACCCAGACCAAACCCAAGAAAGCCGGAAAATTGCCCCTGCTCATCGGGCTGGTGCTTGCGCTGGGCGGCGCGGCGGGCGGTTTCCTGGGGGTGCAGGCATTGACGGCCGGCGATACCGCGGACCAGCCCCCTGCCCAGCACAAAGAGCACGCCGACAAGGGCGATGACACCAAGAACACAGGCAGTTTCCTGCCGCTGGACCCGGTGCTGGTCAACATCGGTCATGGCGCATCCCGGCAGCATTTGCGCTTTGCCGCGACGCTGGATGTGCCGGCCCGCTACAAGGAAGAGGTAGCCCATAGCATTCCGCGCGTGCGGGATGCGCTGAACAGCTTCCTTCAGGCCGTTGAGCCGCGTGACCTGGCCGAACGCGAATCACTGTTGCGGTTGCGCGTGCTGATGCTGCATCGCGCACGCCTTGTACTGGGCGAGGACAAGGTGAACGACCTGCTGATTTCCGAATTCGTCTTGAACTGAGGGGCTGAGATGACCGTAATTGCAGACATCCTGATGATTGCAGGCACGCTCGGCGCGGCGGTGTATTGTTTCGTGCTGTCGCGCAGACTGACCAAGCTCAATGACATGGATGACGGGGTTGGCGCGGCGGTGGCCATGCTCTCGAAACAGGTGACGGAGCTGGAAGCCGTGCTGCAACAGGCGCAGAAACGCGCATCCGAAGGCAGCGAATCCCTGCGTGACCTCACGCATCAGGCCGAGGCGACGGCGAACCGACTGGAACTGCTGGTGGCAGCGATGCATGACCTGCCGGAGCGTGAGGAACGTGAACCCGCAGCCGCAGCAACCTTCATGCGCCGCAGTCAACGGGGATGACCATGACCAAAGCACGCAAACCAAAACGCGCCACTTTCGGGCCGGTCAAGATCATCGCGGCGCTGCTGTTGTGCTCAGCCTTGCTACGGGTGGGGCTGGCGGCACCGGCGGTCTGGGCCGCCGTGGGTGAAACGCTGCCCAAACCGGACCAGGCGATGCCAGCCGATGCTGCACAGCACCAGGCCCCGCAAAGCTGCACGACACCGCCTGACCTCGCGCGCGTTCTGCAAGCCCTGCAAGAGCGAGAGCGCGCCGCCGACACCCGCGAGGCGGAGATCGAGGCCCGCCTTGCAACGCTGGACGCCAGAGAGAGAGAGGTCGAGGCCAAGACACGCGAAATGCAGCGCGCGGAGCAGGCCCTGGCCGACACCATGGCGCTCTCGGATCGGGCGGCAGAGGATGATCTGGCGCGGCTGACGCTGGTCTATGAACAGATGAAGCCCAAGAACGCCGCGGCCTTGTTCGAGACCATGACACCGGATTTTGCATCCGGGTTCCTGGGCCGGATGAAGCCCGGGAACGCCGCCGGCATTCTTGCCGCGATGGACCCGCAGACCGCCTACGCGATGAGCGTGATCCTAGCGGGGCGAAACGCAAATGCCGGGAACGTAAGCCCGAACCAATAACTGCCCCCCAGCCGTTCTGGCGGGGGGCACTCCACTCACCCAGGCAGCGCACCTGTCAGGACATAGCGCAGGATATCAACCACTTGCTCCGGCTCTCGCGCCACCGCCAGGGCCGCTGCGTCAACTTCCTTCAAGGCATGGTCGTGATCAACGGGGTGCAGGATGATCAGGGCCTTGCCCAGCGCCGCGGCATACCCAGCATCAAAGGCCGCGTTCCACTGCTTGTATTTCTCGCCAAAGCGCACGACCACTACATCAGCATCGGCCAGGCCCTTGCGCGTGCGGATGGCGTTGACCATCGCGCCTTTGCGGTCATGCCAGAACTTCTGATCCTCGGCGCCCAGGATCGCCACGCCGCAATCGTCGCTTGCGGCGTGGTCGGTCACCGGCGCGTTGAAGGTGATGTCCAGGCCCTCGGCCCCGGCGATGATGCGCTCGCGCCAATCCGTGTGGATCTCGCCGGACAGATAGACATTCAGTGCCATTGATCCTCTCCTCTCTCGCGTCAGCCGCGCAGAACCCCGCCGGTGGCCTTGGCCACCTTTTCCACGATCTTGGCTGAGATCGCCTCGATGTCCTTGTCCGTCAGGGTCTTGTCCCTGGGTTGCAGGCGCACCGTCACGGCCAAGGATTTCTTGCCCTCGCCCAGGCTGCCGCCGATGAATTCGTCAAACACGCGCACGGACTGAATCATCGCCTTGTCCGCACCGGCCGCAGCATTCACCACATCCAGCGCCGCCACATCGGCATCCAGAACAAAGGCATAGTCGCGGTCCACATGCTGCAGGTCATGCAGGGTCAGCGCGGGGCGGGTTGCGCCGCTGCGCCGCGGCAGGGGCACCTGTTCAGGCAGCAGGGTAAAGGCCACCACCGGACCCTTCACCCCCATGGCCTGCAGGACGCGGGGATGGATTTCCCCAAAGACACCCAGCGTCTTTTTCGGACCCAGGCAGATGCGCCCATGCCGGCCGGGGTGCCACCAGGCGTCCCCATCGCGCAGGATCTGCACCTTGGCCGGGGCGCCGATGGCCGCAAGAACGGCCTCGGCATCCGCCTTCACGTCAAACAGGTCAACGGCACGCGATTCGCCATGCATGTCACGGTCCGTCGTGCGGCCAACCAGCAGACCGGCGACCTCCAGATGCTGCTCTTCCGGCTCGCCGCCGTGGAAGGCATGGCCAAGTTCGAACAGCGCGAAATCGGAAAAGCCCCGCGCCTGGTTGCGCGCCGCAGCCTGCAACAGACCGGGCAGCAGCGACGGGCGCATGTGGCTCATCTCTGAACTGATCGGGTTGGCCAGCTTCGTCGCGTCATCCCCGCCACCGAACAGCGTGGCAGAGGCCGCGTCGATGAAGCTGTAGGTGACGCATTCATTATAGCCCAGCGCCGCCATGCTGCGCCGCGCCATCTGTTCGCGCCGCTGCATGGGGGACAGGATCGGCCGCGCCACGCCATGCCCACGTGCCATCGGCGCGCCGCGCAGCTTGGTCAGCGACGCAACCCGCGCGACCTCCTCAACCAAGTCCGCCTCACCCTGCACATCCGGGCGCCAGGACGGCACATGGGCCATGTCACCTTCCAGCGTGAAGCCCAGCGCCTGCAGCGTCTGGCGCTGCGTCTCCGCCGGGATGTCCATACCGACGAGCGAGATGACCCGCTGCGGGTCCAGCCGATAGGCGCGGGACACATCCGGCAAGGCACCGGCAATCACAACCTCGGACGCCTCGCCACCGGCATGATCCAGGATCATGCGCGTTGCGTGTTCCAGCCCCTCGGGCGTCCACAGCGGGTCGATCCCACGCTCGAACCGGTAGCGCGCGTCAGAGTTGATCTTCAGCGCGCGGCCCGTATAGGCGGTGCGGATCGGGTCGAAATAGGCCGCCTCAAGAAAGACATTCACCGTCTCTTCGGTGACACCGGTGGCCAGCCCGCCCATCACGCCCGCGATGCTCTCAACGCCGCTGTCATCGGAAATCAGCGTCATGCCGGGCTGAAAGCTGTAGTCCTTCTCATCCAGGCCCACCATTGTCTCGCCGCCCTGGGCGCGATGCACCCGCAGGTTGCCCTGCACCTTGTCGGCGTCAAACACATGCAGCGGGCGGTTGCGGTCATAGGTAAAGAAGTTGGTGACATCGACCAGGAAGCTGATGGGCCGCAGGCCGATGGCGCGTAGGCAATCCTGCAACCATGCGGGGCTGGGCCCGTTCTTCACACCGCGGATGAGGCGGCCATAGAACACCGGGCAAGCGTCACGCGTGTCATCGTCGATGCTGACGCCGATCGGGCAGGCAAAGCTGCCGGGCACCGGCGCCGTATCGCGCGGCTTCAGCCTGCCCAGCCCGCGCGCCGCCAGATCCCGCGCCACCCCGCGCACACCCAGCGCATCGGGGCGGTTGGGGGTGATGGCAATCTCGATCACGGGATCGACCTTGGCGGGATCATGTTCGGCCAGCCAGTCGACAAAGCTCTGCCCGACCTCGCCGGAGGGCAGCTCGATGATGCCGTCATGCTCCTCGGACAGTTCCAGCTCGCGCTCGGAACACATCATGCCGTGGCTTTCCACACCGCGGATCTTGCCCACCTGGATGGTGGTGTCGATGCCCGGCACATAGGCGCCGGGCGCGGCGATCACTACGGTGATGCCCGCGCGCGCATTGGGTGCGCCGCAGACAATCTGGCTCTCGCCCTCGGCCGTGGCCACGCGGCAGACACGCAGACGGTCAGCATCAGGATGCTGTTCGGCGGCGACGACCTTGCCGATGTGAAAGGCGGCCAGACGTTCCGCCGGATTGACCACCTCTTCGACCTCTAGCCCGAGGTCCGTCAACGCCTCGGTGATCTCTGCCACGGTGGCGGTGGTCTCCAGGTGGTCCTTCAGCCAGGAAAGGGTGAATTTCATCGCGAGAGCCCCTGCGCATGTTCCCAATTCGCACCGGGGATAGCCCAATGCCGCGCCGGGGGAAAGGGCAGAGGCGGTCGCGCGGGCTCAGTCCTCGTCCCGGACCATGTCCGGCACGCCCAGCCGGCCGCTCAGGCGGCGCATCTCACGCTCGACCAGGGCCAGGTTGCTGTCACGCACCGTGGGCAGCAGCGCGCGCGCCTGCCGCACGCTGGCGTAATCCACCTCGGCGGTGATCAGCTCTGGCCCGGTGCCCGCCTGGGCCAGCACCTTGCCGAACGGGTCAAGGATGCGCGACCCGCCCCAGAAGGTCAGGTCCTCCTCAGGGCCGGTGCGGTTTACCATGACCGACGGCGCGCCATACATCATCGAATAGAAATGCATGGTGCTGGCCCAGCCGGCGGGGTTGTCAAAGGCGTCGCCCACGGCCTCCACCCCCGATGACACGGGCGCCACCAACAGGGTTGCGCCATGCAGGAAGGCCAGATGCACCAGCGCCGGGTTCCACAGATCGGCACAGATCAGCAGCCCCAGCCGCCAATCCCGGGACAGCGCCAGCGTGTCCACGAACCGGCCCTGGGCGTAGTATTTCGTCTCGATCAGTTTGCCATAGGACGGCAGGTTGATCTTGCGATGCAGATAGACCAGCCGCCCTGCCCGATAGACCCCGGCGGCGTTGTAGAACTGCGCGGCCGGGCCTTCCTCGATAAAGCCGACGACCAGCAGCGTATCGCCCGCGGCGCGGGACAGCTCCAGCAGGCGGGGATCGTTGCGGGCCATGGTCACATCCAGCAGCCGTTCGGCGCCGTAGTGGCCCACCAGGGACAGTTCGGGGAATACCAGAAGATCCGCGCCCTGCGCGGCCTGCACCCAAGCGTGATGTTCCTGGAAATTCGCATCAAGATCGCCGATGCGGCTGGAAAACTGCGCGGCGGCAATGGTCAGAACGCTCATGGTTCCCTCCGGTTGTCGGCCCGCAGGTGACAGGGCGGAACCCGCCCTGTCAAGCGATGCGCTCAGCGGGCCGGCGGGCGCTGGCCGGACATGCCGCCGCTGATTTCCTCTGTCGCTTCCTCACGCAGATCCTGCGGCAACAGCAGGTTCAGCACGATGGCGATCAGCGCCGCGGGCAGGATGCCGGAGGCCCCCAGCACGCGCAGCGTATCGGGCAGATGCTGCAAGGCGTTGGGCGCGCCCGGCGCAGTGTTCAGCACCTCAAGCTGCAGCCCCAGCCCGATGGACAGCGCCACCGCGAAGATCACCATGTTGCGGCGGTTCCAGGCGACCTCGGACAGGATGGACACGCCCGCCGCCACGACCATACCGAACATGACGATCACGCCGCCGCCCAGCACCTCGATCGGGACGGTGCGGATCACGCCGCCCACCTTGGGCACCAGCCCGCACAGGATCAGAAACAGCGCGCCAATGGTCACCACATGGCGGCTCATGACGCCGGTCATGGCAATCAGCCCCACGTTCTGGCTGAAGGAGGTGTTGGGCAGGCCGCCGAACGCACCGGCCAGCGCCGTGCCGAAGCCATCGGCATAGGTCGCACCGGTGATCTCGCGGTCGGTCGCCTCGCGCCCGGCGCCGCCCTTGGTGATGCCGGACACATCGCCCACCGTTTCCACGGCAGAGACGAAAGCCATCATGCAGAAGCCCAGCACGGCCGCGATGGAGACCTCGAACCCGTATTTGAACGGCTGCGGCAGGGCAAAGGCCGCCGCGCGGTCCCAGGACGTGACAATCGCCTCCACCGGCAGCTTGCCCACCGCGATGCAATAGACATAGCCCGCCAGGATGCCCACCAGCACGGCTGATACGCTCAGCATGCCACGGGCGAAGAACTTCAGCCCCAGCGTCACGGCCACCACCACCAGCGCGGCGGACCAGCTGAGCCAGCTGCCATAGCTGGCCGCACCGCTGGCCTTGGCCGGCACGCCCCCGGCGGCATATTCAATGCCGACCTTTACCAGCGCCAGCCCGATCATGGTGACCACCAGCCCCGTGACCAGCGGCGGCAGGGCAAAGCGGATGCGCCCGATCACCAGCCCCAGCGTGGCGTGGAACAGCCCGCCGATGACCACACCGCCGAACAGCGCGGCCAGCCCGTCCACGCCCTTGCCCGCGACCAGCGGGATCATGATGGGGATGAAGGCAAAGGACGTGCCCTGCACGATCGGCAGCCGCGCGCCGACGGGGCCAAGCGTCACCGTCTGCAACAGCGTCGCCAGCCCGGCAAACAGCATGGACATCTGGATCAGATACAGCAGTTCCGGAAAATCCGGGCTGCCGGAGCCAAAGCCGAAGCCCGCCGCCCCCGCGACGATGATCGCCGGGGTCACGTTGGATACGAACATGGCCAGCACATGCTGGATGCCCAGCGGCACGGCACGGTGCAGCGCGGGCATGTAATCGGGGTCGCGCAGTTGTGCCGCGCTGCCGATGGGTGATCGGGTCATGGGTTAGTGTCCTCCCTCGTGTTGTGTTCTTGCCCCCGGCCGCGGCGGCTCCTCTCCGCCGGGCCGGGGGATGCGGGGGCGGTTACCCGCCCAGCATGTCTGTCAGCCGCAATTCGGCGATGCGTTCCACCTGGCGGCAGGCCTCGGCAAACTCGGCCTCCGGCGTATTGCCCACGCGCCGATGAAAGGCGGCCAGGATGCCGGCCTTGTCATGGTCCCGCACAGCGATGATGAAGGGAAAGCCGAAGCGCGCCGTGTAGGCGTCATTCAGGGCGGTGAAGGCGCTGCGTTCCTCATCCGTCAGCGCGTCCAGCCCGGCAGAGGCCTGTTCCGCGGTGCTCTCGGCGGTCAGGCGGCGGGCCTGGGCCAGCTTGCCAGCCAGATCGGGGTGGGCGCGCAGCACTTCAAGCCGGCGCGCGTCCGGCGCGCTGCGGAACACCCGCGCCAGCGCGGCATGAACGCCACACGCGCTGTCATGGGCTGGGCCAAGTTCCAGCGCGTGGGCGGCCTCGGCGATCCAGGGGCTGTGTTCAAACACGCCGCCAAAGGCCGCGACGAACGCCGCCTTGTCCATCTGCGATGGCTGCGCGGTTGCGGTGGCGCGGGGCGGGTGGGTCGCGGCCCAGTGATCGGCGATCTGTTCACGCGTGGCAAACCACACATCGGGCTGCGCCACCATGTGCCGCAACACTCGCCGCAGCGCCGCCGCCCGGCCCGGCCGCCCCACCAGGCGGCAGTGCAGCCCGATGGACAGCATCTTGGCCGCGCCGGCGCGGCCTTCCTCCAGCAGGAAATCGAAGCTGTCGCGCAGATAGGTTTCAAACTGGTCGCCGCTGTTGAAGCCCTGCGGCGTGGCAAAGCGCATGTCATTGGCATCCAGCGTATAGGGTACCACCAGCTGATCCTGCCCGTCGATCTGCATCCAACAGGGCAGATCATCGGCATAGCTGTCGGCCAGATAGGCAAACTGGCCCTCCTGCGCGGCAAGGCGCAGGGTGTTCATGCTGCACCGTCCCGTGTACCAGCCGCGCGGCGCGGCGCCGGTGACCTCGCGGTGCAGGTCGATGGCGGCGCGGATCTGGGCGCGCTCTTCGGCCTCGTCCATGTCCTTGTGTTCGATCCATTTCAGCCCGTGACTGGCGATTTCCCAGCCCGCGGCCTGCATGGCGGCCACCTGGTCGGGCGCGCGGGCCAGCGCCGTGGCCACGCCGAAGATGGTCACGGGAAAATCGCGCAACATGCGGTGCAACCGCCAGAACCCGGCGCGGGCGCCGTATTCATAGATGGATTCCATGTTCCAGTGCCGCTGGCCCGGCCAGGCGGCGGCGCCGGCGATCTCCGACAGGAAGGCCTCTGACGCGGCATCGCCGTGCAGGATGTTGTTCTCACCGCCCTCTTCGTAGTTCAGGACGATCTGAACAGCGATGTTGGCGCCGTTGGGCCATTGGGGCGCCGGCGGCGTGGCGCCATAGCCGGCCATGTCGCGGGGATAGCGTGTCATTGTCGGACCTCTTCATTTGGGATACTTGTAAACCGGAACAATTCCGGAATTTTTCAAAAACTTTTTGAATCTTTCTCTCCTGCGGGTGACTTGGCCAATGGCCCCACCGGCGGCATAACCGATCCAACCATACGGAGGACCCCAATGGCAGGCTATCTGACCACCCATGTGCTGGACACCGCGCGCGGCTGCCCGGCCAGCGGCATTTCCATCACGCTTTTCCGGCTGGACGGCGGCGCGCGGCAGGAAATTGCCCAGGCCGTGACCAATGCGGACGGCCGCACCGATGCGCCGATCCTGCCCCAGGCAGCGTTCCAGACCGGCCAGTATGAGCTGGTGTTCCACTGCGGCGCCTATCTGCGCGCCCAGGCCGACACCCTGCCAGATCCGCTGTTCCTGGAGGATGTGCCCATCCGCTTTGGCATGGCCGAGGCCGCGCATTTCCACGTGCCGCTGCTGCTGTCGCCTTTCGGCTATTCCACCTATCGCGGCAGCTGAGCCCGCGCCTCGGCCGCCCGGATGGCACTTGCCAGACGGTCCTGCATGAATTCCATGAACAGGCGCGTCTTGGGGTCCTGCCAGCGGCGGTGGGAAAACAGGCAGGCCATCTGAACAGGCTCGGGCGGCGTATCCTGCGCCACGGGCACAAGGCGGCCGGCGCGCAGATGGTCGGCCACCTCAAAGACCGGGCGCAGGGCAATCCCCGCCCCGGCCAGCGCCCAATCCGTCAGCACATCACCATCGTCACATTCAAACGGTCCAGCCACGCGAAAGCGCCGCGGCCCCTCTGCCGTTTGCAGCCGCCACTGGAACTCCGTCGCGCCGGGAAAGCGCAGGTTCAGGCAATCATGCCCATCGCGCACCAGCGCATCGCCATCGCGCGGCGCGCCACGGCGGGCGATGTAGCTTGGCGCGGCGCAGAGCACCCGCGCCACATCCGCGATCTTGCGGATGCGCAGGGCGCTGTCCTCTGGCTGGCCCAGGAAAAACGCCAGGTCCAAACCCTCTGACGTCAGGTCCACGCTGCGGTCCGTCAGGCGCAAGCGCACGTGAACCTCCGGGTATTTCGCGGTAAACTCCGGCACCTTCGGCGCCAGCAACCGCCGCCCCATCCCAAGGGGCGCCGCCACAAAGATGGACCCGCGCGGATTGTCGGTGATGGACACCACCTGCGCCTCGGCGGCATCGACAGCCTCCAGGATCTCGCACGCGCCGGTGTAGAAGGCCTGGCCCTGTTCCGTCGGGGTCAGGTTGCGCGTGGTGCGCTGAAACAGCCGCACGGACAAATGCGCCTCCAACTGGGCAATGCGCGCCGATGTGACGGCGGGTGAGATGCGCAGATCCCGCCCCGCGGCGGACATGCTGCCCAATTCATAGACACGCACGAAGGTTCGGATATTTTCGAGATAGGACATTTTCTTGTTTTTCTTGAGGCTTCTTGCTTATTTCCCGAGATACACGGAAAATCAACATTGGCCTAGCCTGCCCCAAGACACTGACGGAGACGCATCATGCATGACCTTGCCATCTTGTGGGACTGGGCCGGTTTCGCCGTGCGCTGGTTGCACGTCATCACCGCCATCGCCTGGATTGGATCATCCTTTTATTTCATCGCGCTGGACCTGGGCCTGCGCAAGGCCGCAGACCTGCCCGAAGGCGCCCATGGCGAGGAATGGCAGGTGCATGGCGGCGGCTTCTACCACATCCGCAAATATCTTGTCGCCCCCGCGCAGATGCCGGACCACCTGACCTGGTTCAAATGGGAAAGCTATTCCACCTGGCTGTCAGGCGCCGCGCTGCTGATGATAATCTATTGGGCGGGGGGGGAGATCTATCTGCTGGACCCCTCCAAGGCGGATCTGAGCCTGTGGCAGGGCATCGTGATCTCCGGGGCATCGCTGGCGGTGGGATGGCTGGTTTATGACATGCTGTGCAAATCCCCGCTGGGCCACCAACCCACGGTTCTGATGCTGCTGCTGTTTGCCCTGCTGGTGGCAATGTCCTGGGGCTATCACCAGGTGTTCACAGGGCGCGCGGCGCTGCTGCACCTAGGCGCCTTCACCGCCACGATCATGACGGCGAATGTCTTTCTGATCATCATTCCCAATCAGCGCATCGTTGTGGCGGACCTCAAGGCCGGCAAGCGCCCGGACCCGGAATATGGCCGCATCGCCAAGCTGCGCAGCACGCATAACAACTACCTGACGCTGCCAGTGATCTTCCTGATGCTGTCCAACCACTACCCGCTGGCCTTTGCCACGGAACACGCCTGGATCATCGCCAGCCTGGTGTTCCTGATGGGCGTGACGATCCGGCATTTCTTCAACACCATGCACGCGCGCAAGGGCATGCCCTGGTGGACCTGGGCGGTCACGACGATCCTGTTCCTGATCATCGTCTGGCTGTCCACCGCGCCCATGCCCGGCACCTATGAAGAGGCCGAGTCCCGCCCGCTGACCGCCGTTGAAACCCGCTTTGCCCAGGCAGAGGGGTTCGAGGATGCGCTCAACTCCGTCATGGGCAACTGTTCCATGTGCCATGCGCGGGAACCGTTCTGGGACGGCATCCGCCACGCGCCCAAGGGCGTGGTGCTGGAAACCGCATCCGATGTGGCGCGCCATGCGCCGCAAATCTACCTGCACGCGGGCATCAGCGGTGCGATGCCGCCGCCCAATGCCATCCAGATGGACCCGGCAGACCGCGCAACCATCGTTGCGTGGTATCGGGCGGCAACGCAGTAAGGCGCGCGCCATGCATCTGGGCGTGATCGGCTTTGGTGCCATCGGCTCTGCCCTGCTGCCGCTGCTGGCCGGGGGGCCAGTGCGCCACGTCAGCATGCTGACCCGGCCCGCGCAGGCCGCCGCCGTCCATGCCGCCGAAGGGCCGGCCCGGCACATCCTGCCGGACGCGGCGGCGCTGATTG
>CBFHYV010000005.1:0-33528 GCA_965660085.1 uncultured Paracoccaceae bacterium | reverse complement strand
TGCGCTTCGCCATCCGCGAAGGCGGCCGCACCGTCGGCTCCGGCGTCGTCTCCAAGATCCTCGCCTGATCTTGACGCTTGCCTGATTTGTCCCGGGCGGGTAACTGCCCGGGACTGCTCTTTTCCGCTGTGATTGCACAGCGGCGGGTTCGATGATGGTCCACGATGCGCGTGTGCCATCCTCTCAACCCTCACGCCGTAAGAAGGCCAAGAAAATGCAAAGCCAGAACATTCGCATCCGGCTCAAGGCGTTCGATTACCGCGTGCTGGATGCCAGCACCCAGGAAATCGTGAACACCGCCAAGCGGACCGGTGCCCAGGTGCGCGGACCCATTCCGCTGCCGAACAAGATCGAAAAATTCACCGTTCTGCGTGGCCCCCACGTGAACAAGAAATCGCGCGACCAGTTCGAGATCCGCACGCACAAGCGTCTGCTGGATATCGTCGACCCGACGCCGCAAACCGTTGACGCTCTGATGAAACTCGACCTCGCCGCTGGCGTGGATGTCGAGATCAAAGTGTAAGGGGGCAAGATGCGCTCTGGTGTAATCGCAAAGAAGGTCGGGATGACCCGACTGTTCATGGAGGATGGGAAGCAGATTCCCGTGACCGTCCTTCAGATGGAAAACCTGCAGGTGGTGGCGCAGCGCACCCCTGAAACCGATGGCTACACGGCCGTTCAGCTGGGCGTGGGCACAGCGAAGGTCAAGCGCGTCAGCAAGGCGATGCGCGGCCATTTCGCCAAGGCCAGCGTTGAGCCCAAGCGCAAGATCGCGGAATTCCGCGTTGCGCCGGAAAACATGATCGACGTGGGTGCCGAAATCACGGCGGACCATTACGTCGAGGGCCAGTATGTCGATGTGTCCGGCACGTCGATCGGTAAGGGCTTTGCCGGTGCAATGAAGCGGCACAACTTCGGGGGTCTGCGGGCGTCCCACGGTGTGTCCATCAGCCACCGGTCTCATGGCTCCACCGGCCAGTGTCAGAACCCCGGCAAGGTGTTCAAGGGCAAGAAAATGGCGGGCCACATGGGTGCCGTGCGTGTCACCACGCAGAACCTGCAGGTCGTCAAGACCGACGCGGACCGCGGCCTGATCATGATCAAGGGTGCGGTGCCCGGTGCCAAGGGCGGCTGGGTCACTGTCAAGGATGCGGTCAAGAAGCCCGCGCCCGAGAACCTTGTTCTGCCCGCAGCCATCCGCGCTGTTGAGGCGCCGGCCGCGGAAGCGCCGGCTGAAGGGGGTGCAGAATGAAACTGAACGTCATCAACCTGAACGGTGAGTCCACCGGCGAGGTGGAACTGGACGAGTCCCTGTTCGGCCTGGAGCCGCGCGCGGACATCCTGCACCGTGTCGTGCGGTGGCAGCGGAACAAGGCGCAGGCCGGGACCCACAAGGTCAAGACCCGCTCCGAAGTCAGCTATTCCACCAAGAAGATCTATCGCCAGAAGGGCACCGGTGGCGCGCGCCACGGTTCCCGCAAGGCACCGATCTTCCGCAAGGGTGGCATCTACAAGGGCCCGACGCCGCGCAGCCATGCGCATGATCTGCCCAAGAAGGTGCGTGCCCTTGGTCTGAAGATGGCCCTGTCTGCCAAGGCAAAGGCTGGCGCGCTGGTGGTCATCGATACGGCTGAGTCCGATGGCAAGACCAAGACGCTGGCGCATCAGGTCAGCAACCTTGGCTGGAAGCGCGCTTTGGTGATCGATGGCGGCAGCGTCAACGAAAGCTTCCTGCGTGCCGCCGCCAACATCGATGGCCTGGATGTGCTGCCCACCGCGGGCGCCAATGTCTATGACATCCTGAAGCGTGACACGCTGGTGCTGACCAAGGCTGGTGTCGAAGCTTTGGAAGTGCGCCTGGGCGTTCGTGCCGCACCGGCTGTGGCCGCAGCAGCAAGCGAAGGTGAGGATCAGTAATGAGCGCGAAAGCAGAACAGTACGACGTGATCCGCAAGCCGATCATCACCGAGAAGAGCACCATGGCGTCCGAGAACAACGCCGTTGTGTTCGAGGTGGCGATGAGCGCCACCAAGCCCGAGATCCGCGATGCGGTCGAGGCGCTGTTTGGTGTGAAGGTCGAGGCCGTGAACACCACCATCGCAAAGGGCAAGACCAAGCGGTTCCGGGGACGTCCCGGCAAGCGCCGCGACGTCAAGAAAGCCTATGTGCGCCTGGCCGAAGGCAACACGATCGACATGGCCACTGGCCTGTAATTTCCGCAGAAATGTGGTCGGGCCTCCGCCCTTTGCGGGGCGGGGGCTTTTTCTTTGCCGCTTGACAGATGGCTGGGGCGCCGGACTTGACGGCGCAGGCCGCAGTCTCTAACAAACGGCATCCGCGAAAGCCCCGGATTCGTCCGGGGCTTCGTTTTTGCTCTTCGGGGCATCGAACCGGGGACCTTCGGGGCCCTATCAACTGGCCGAAAGGCCCAAACATAGCAGGGCAAAAGCCCTGTCTGCACACGGAAGACAGAAAGCATGGCACTCAAGTCGTACAAGCCGACGACGCCGGGCCAGCGCGGGCTGGTGCTGATCGACCGTTCGGAGCTGTGGAAAGGACGCCCCGTCAAGGCCCTCACTGAAGGTCTGACGAAATCGGGTGGCCGGAACAACACCGGACGCATCACTGCTCGCCGCCGGGGTGGTGGCGCAAAGCGTCTCTATCGCATCGTGGATTTCAAGCGCGGCAAGCGCGACATTCCCGCCACGGTCGAACGCATTGAATATGACCCCAACCGCACCGCCTTCATCGCGCTGATCCGCTATCAGGACGGTGAACAGGCCTATATCCTGGCGCCGCAGCGCCTGGGTGTTGGTGACACGGTTGTGGCCTCTGCCCGCGCGGACATCAAGCCGGGCAACAGCATGCCGTTTTCGGGCATGCCCATCGGTACCATCGTTCACAACATCGAGCTGAAGCCCGGCAAGGGCGGCCAGATCGCGCGTGCCGCAGGCACCTATGCGCAGTTCGTTGGTCGTGACGGTGGCTACGCTCAGATCCGGCTGTCGTCGGGTGAACTGCGCCTGGTGCGTCAGGAATGCATGGCCACCGTCGGTGCCGTGTCCAACCCGGACAACAGCAACCAGAACCTCGGCAAGGCCGGCCGCGTGCGCCATATGGGCAAGCGTCCCTCCGTGCGTGGTGTTGTCATGAACCCGATCGACCACCCGCATGGTGGTGGTGAAGGCCGGACCTCTGGTGGTCGTCACCCGGTGACCCCGTGGGGCAAGCCGACCAAGGGCAAGCGCACCCGCAACACCAACAAGGCGTCGCAGAAGCTGATCATTCGCTCGCGTCACGCCAAGAAGAAGGGGCGGTAACGTATATGTCACGCTCGGTATGGAAAGGCCCGTTCGTCGATTCCTATGTCTTGAAGAAGGCAGAGAAGACTCGCGAATCCGGGAAGAACGAAGTCATCAAGATCTGGTCGCGCCGCTCGACGATCCTGCCCCAGTTCGTGGGCCTGACGTTTGGCGTCTACAACGGTCAGAAGCACGTCCCCGTGACCATCAGCGAGGACATGATCGGCCAGAAGTTCGGGGAATATTCCCCGACCCGCACCTATTACGGGCACGCGGCTGACAAAAAAGCGAAGCGGAAGTAAGTCATGGGCAAGGAAAAGAACCCCCGCCGCGTGGCTGACAACGAAGCAATGGCAAAACTGCGCATGCTTCGCACCAGCCCTCAGAAACTGAACCTGGTTGCTGCGTTGATCCGCGGCAAGAAGGTCGGCAAGGCACTGGACGATCTGACGTTCTCCAACAAGCGCGTCGCGATCGATGTCAAGAAATGCCTGCAGTCCGCCATTGCCAACGCCGAGAACAACCACGGCCTGGACGTCGATGAGCTGGTTGTGGCTGAGGCCTATGTCGGCAAGAACCTCGTCATGAAGCGTGGCCGCCCCCGGGCGCGTGGTCGTTTCGGCAAGATCATGAAGCCGTTCTCCGAACTCACCATCAAGGTGCGTCAGGTTGAGGAGCAAGCCTAATGGGTAACAAGACCAATCCGATCGGCATGCGTCTTCAGGTCAACCGCACCTGGGACAGCCGCTGGTACGCGGACAGCAAGGACTACGGCAACCTGTTGCTGGAAGACTTGAAGATCCGTGACTTCATCCACGAAGAGTGCAAGCAGGCCGGCGTGGCCCGCGTGATCATCGAACGCCCGCACCGCAAGTGCCGCGTCACGGTTCACACGGCCCGCCCCGGTGTGATCATCGGCAAAAAAGGCGCCGATATCGAAGTTCTGCGCAAGAAACTGGCGAACATGACCGCCAGCGAACTGCACCTGAACATCGTGGAAGTTCGCAAGCCGGAGCTGGACGCGCGCCTGGTGGGTGAGAGCATCGCCCAGCAGCTGGAACGCCGTGTGTCCTTCCGCCGCGCCATGAAGCGTGCGGTGCAGAACGCGATGCGCATGGGCGCGCTTGGCATTCGTGTCAATGTGGCGGGCCGTCTGGGCGGCGCGGAAATCGCGCGGACCGAATGGTACCGTGAAGGCCGCGTGCCGCTGCACACCCTGCGCGCCGATATTGATTTCGCGAATGTCGAGGCGACCACGCCCTACGGCATCATCGGGATCAAGGTGTGGATCTTCAAGGGTGAGATCATGGAGCATGACCCGTCTGCCCGCGATCGCAAGAGCCAGGAACTGCAGGACGGTCCCGCCCCCCGTGGTGCGGGCGGCGGTCGCCGGGATGATCGGAGGTAATCATGCTTCAGCCAAAGCGCACTAAATTCCGCAAGATGCACAAAGGCCGTATTCACGGCGATGCAAAAGGCGGATCCGATCTGAACTTCGGGACCTTCGGCCTCAAGGCCCTGGAGCCTGAGCGGGTGACCGCCCGCCAGATCGAAGCCGCACGTCGTGCCATGACGCGCCACATGAAACGTCAGGGCCGTGTCTGGATCCGCATCTTCCCCGATATTCCGGTGACGGCAAAGCCGATCGAAGTCCGGATGGGTAAAGGTAAGGGTTCCGTGGACCGCTGGGTCTGCAAGGTGAAGCCCGGCCGTGTGATGTTCGAGATCGACGGCGTGGCAGAGGACATCGCCCGCGAGGCGCTGCGCCTGGCCGCGATGAAGCTGCCGATCAAGACTCGCGTCGTGCTGCGCGAAGACTGGTAAACCCGGTCCAGGGCATTCGCCCTGACATGGACATGCGTGAACCCCCGGTGCCGCGTAGGCATCGGGGGTTTTTCGTTTGCATAGATCACCCATCTGCAAGGCAACGCCGGGGCCTGTGCGCGTCATGTTGCGGCGTTTCATTTGGGCTTGGCTGTGCTAAGCGCGCGCCATCGGGTGTGGGCCACGTCACCACGCTCAGGTTGGATCCCATTGTTTTTGAGGCTGCCCATGTCCACCATCAGATCGCTTTTCGTCACCCGCCTGTATCGCGCGGTGCTGTCCGAACACGCGCCCAACGTCGATCCGGCAGAGCTGGAGGCCGCTTGCTATTCCATTGCCGAGGATGACGAGGCCGGTCAGACGTGGTGTGAGGATAACGGCTATCCCGGCTATACCTCCTATGCGTCCCTGACGGATCTGCCCTGGCGGTTTCCGATTTTTGCGGACCTGGTGAAGTCGCTCGATGCGCATGTTGCGGCATTTGCGCAGGATCTGGAGTTCGATCTGGCGGACAGGCCATTGGTTCTGGAGGATCTGTGGATCAATATCCTGCCGGAGGGCGGGTCGCATTCCAGCCATATCCATCCGCATTCCGTGATTTCCGGGACCACCTATGTGGCCATGCCGGAGGGCGCATCCTCGCTGAAGCTGGAAGATCCCCGCCTGCCGATGATGATGGCCGCCCCGCCGCGCCGCAAGGGCGCGCGGGAGGAGTTGCGCAGCTTTGTCTATGAAGCCCCCAAGGTGGGCGACGTCCTGCTGTGGGAAAGCTGGCTGCGCCATGAGGTGGGGCTGAACATGGCCGATGATGAGGAACGCATCAGCGTCAGTTTCAATTACCGTTGGGATTGAGCGTCAAGGGGCTGACCGCGGCGAAAAGGGTTGCCAAGCTGGGCCTTTAGGGCTATGCGGGCGCTTCATCCACGGACTCCACCGGAATCAGGGTGACCCTGCTGCTATGCGGGCAAGGGCTCTCCGGTGATGTTGCAATAGAGGAGAGGCGCATGAACGCCCAGGAACTCCGTGACAAGACGCCCGATCAGCTTCGGGAACAGCTTGTCCAGCTCAAGAAGGAGGCTTTCAACCTCCGCTTCCAGCAGGCCACCGGCCAGATGGAAAATACTGCGCGTGTGCGCCAGGTGCGCCGCGACGTGGCGCGCGTGAAGACCATTCTGAACCAAAAGGCCGCGTCTGCGGCGTCGGAGGCGTAAACCCATGCCCAAGCGTATTCTGCAAGGTGTCGTGACCTCCACCGCAAACAGCCAGACCGTGACCGTGTCTGTCGAACGGCGCTTCAAGCACCCCGTTCTGCAAAAGACGATCCGGAAATCCAAGAAATACCGCGCTCATGACGAGCGTGAGACTTTCGCCGTCGGCGACACCGTCCGTATCCAGGAATGTGCGCCGAAGTCGAAAACCAAACGCTGGGAAGTGATCGCGGAATGAGGATTGCCGTCCCTTTGGGGCGGCTTTCGGCATTTTCGGGAAAACCTGCCGGTTTGATCGAAACCCTGGGGGAAACAACGAGACCAGCCCCCACAGGTCGGGAGTAACCACATGATCCAGATGCAGACCAATCTGGATGTCGCTGACAACTCCGGCGCTCGCCGGGTGCAGTGCATCAAGGTCCTGGGTGGTTCCAAGCGTAAATACGCATCCGTAGGCGACATCATCGTCGTCTCGGTCAAGGAAGCCATCCCGCGCGGCCGCGTGAAGAAAGGGGACGTCCGCAAGGCCGTCGTCGTGCGCACCGCCAAGGAAGTTCGCCGCGAAGATGGCACCGCCATCCGTTTTGACCGCAACGCCGCCGTTATCCTGAATAACGCTGGCGAGCCGGTCGGCACGCGTATCTTTGGCCCCGTGGTTCGTGAACTGCGCGCCAAGAACTTCATGAAAATCATTTCTCTGGCCCCGGAGGTGCTGTAATGGCTGCAAAACTCCGCAAAGGTGACAAGGTCATCGTGCTGTCCGGGAAAGACAAGGGCAAGACGGGCACCATTTCCTCCGTTGACCCCAAGTCCGGCAAGGCCGTTGTCGATGGCATCAACATGGCCATCCGTCACACCCGCCAGTCGCAAACCAGCCAGGGCGGTCGCCTGCCCAAGGCGCTGCCGATCGACCTGTCCAACCTCGCCATCGTGGATGCCAACGGCAAGGCCACGCGCGTGGGCTTCCGCATGGACGGCGACAAGAAGGTTCGCTTTGCCAAGACCACGGGGGATGTGATCGATGCTTGATACCGCTACCTACACCCCGCGCCTGAAGACGCTCTATCGTGAGACGATCAAGGCGCAGCTGATGGAAGAGTTCGGCTACAAGAACGAGATGCAGATCCCGCGTCTGGAAAAGATCGTTCTGAACATCGGCTGTGGCGCCGAGGCCGTGAAGGATTCGAAGAAGGCGAAGACGGCTCAGGATGACCTGACCACCATCGCCGGCCAGCGTGCCGTGATCACCCGCGCCAAGAAATCCATCGCGGGTTTCCGTGTGCGTGAAAACATGCCGCTGGGCGCCAAGGTGACCCTGCGCGGCGACCGGATGTATGAATTCCTGGATCGTTTGATCACCATCGCGATGCCGCGTATCCGCGACTTCCGCGGTGTCTCGGGCAAATCCTTTGACGGCCGCGGCAACTATGCCACCGGTCTGAAGGAACACATCGTTTTCCCGGAAATCGATTTCGACAAGGTTGATGAGACCTGGGGGATCGACATCGTCATCTGCACCAACGCGGCCACGGACGCGGAAGCCAAGGCGCTGTTGAAGCATTTCAACATGCCGTTCAACAGCTGAGGGACACAGACCAATGGCAAAGAAAAGCATGGTTGAGCGCGAGAAAAAGCGCGAGCGGCTGGTCCAGAAATACGCCGCAAAGCGCGAAGCGCTGAAAGAAGTCGCCAACGACGAGTCCAAGCCGATGGAAGAGCGCTTCAAGGCGCGTCTGAAACTGGCGAAACTGCCGCGCAACAGCTCGGCCACTCGTCTTCACAACCGCTGTCAGCTGACGGGGCGTCCGCACGCCTATTACCGCAAGCTGAAAATCAGCCGTATCATGCTGCGCGAACTGGGCTCCACCGGCCAGCTGCCCGGCATGGTCAAGTCCAGCTGGTAAGGGAGGGGCGAGATGAACGATCCTATCGGCGATATGCTGACCCGCATCCGCAACTCTCAGATGCGCGGCAAGTCCACCGTCACCACTCCGGCCTCCAAGCTGCGCGCCTGGGTTCTGGATGTGCTCAAGGACGAGGGCTATATCCGCGGCTATGAGCGGACGACGGATGTCAATGGCCATCCGGCGCTGGAAGTCAGCCTGAAATACTTCGACGGCACCCCCGTGATCCGCGAACTCAAGCGCGTATCGAAGCCGGGCCGCCGGGTTTACATGAGCGTTGATGACATTCCGCAGGTCCGTCAGGGTCTGGGCGTGTCCATCGTCAGCACGTCCAAGGGCGTGATGACGGACGCCAAAGCACGCGCGGCCAATGTTGGCGGCGAAGTGCTCTGCACCGTGTTCTAAGGAGGTCCGGCAATGTCTCGTATTGGTAAGAAGCCGGTCGAGCTGCCATCGGGTGTATCTGCATCCGTGTCCGGCCAGACCGTCGAAGTGAAGGGCCCGAAAGGCGCCCAGACCTTCACCGCGACCGATGATGTCACCATCACGGTTGAGGAAAATGCAATCAGCGTGACGCCGCGTGGCAAGTCCAAGCGTGCGCGTCAGCAGTGGGGCATGTCCCGCACGATGGTGGCCAACATGGTCCACGGCGTGTCCGACGTGTTCAAGAAAGAGCTGGAAATCCAGGGTGTGGGCTATCGTGCCCAGGTCCAGGGCACCAGCCTGAAGCTGAACCTCGGCTATTCTCACGATGTCGACTTTCAGATCCCCGAGGGTGTCAAGATCGTCTGCCCGAAACCCACTGAGATCGTTATCGAAGGTAACGACAAGCAGGTGGTGGGCGAGGTCGCGGCCAATATCCGCGATTGGCGCCGCCCGGAGCCGTACAAAGGGAAGGGTATCCGCTATAAGGGCGAATACATCTTCATGAAAGAAGGCAAGAAGAAGTAAGGACGCGACTGATGGCAAACAGCAAACGTGTTTTGTTCCTCAAGCGCCGTCTGCGCAACCGGAACAAACTGCGGAAGGTCAACGCGGGTCGCGTTCGTCTTTCCGTTCACCGCTCGAACAAGAACATTTCCGTTCAGCTGATCGACGACGTGCAGGGCCGGACCCTGGCCGCGGCGTCCACGCTGGAAAAGGATCTGGGTGTTGTGGGCAAGAACAACATCGAAGCCGCCACCAAGGTGGGCGTTGCGATCGCCGAGCGTGCCAAGGCCGCTGGCGTGACCGAGGCCTATTTCGACCGTGGCGGGTTCCTGTTTCACGGCAAGGTGAAGGCCGTGGCAGATGCAGCGCGTGAAAACGGGCTGAAGATCTGATCCTTCGGCGCGGGCCTTCGGGCCTGCGCCTTTGGGTCCGGAGTGCAGGCGGCGCGTGCGTTGCCTCGATGATCGGGGAAGGGGATGTCCCTTCACCTCGATTGATCAACGCGGGGCGTGTTGCGCCCGCAAGACCAGACAGGAAAGCCGAATGGCAGAACGTGAAAACCGCCGCGGCCCTCGTAAAGAGCGCGAGGAAGCCCCGGAATTTGCAGATCGCCTGGTAGCGATCAACCGTGTGTCCAAGACCGTCAAGGGTGGTAAGCGCTTCGGCTTCGCCGCGCTTGTCGTTGTGGGCGACCAGAAAGGCCGTGTGGGCTTTGGCAAGGGCAAGGCGAAAGAGGTCCCCGAGGCCATTCGCAAGGCGACTGAACAGGCCAAGCGCAACTTGATCCGCGTGCCGCTGAAAGAGGGCCGCACCCTGCATCACGATGGCCGTGGCCATCATGGCGCGGGCAAGGTGACGCTGCGCACCGCGCCGACGGGTACCGGGATCATCGCCGGCGGTCCGATGCGTGCCGTGTTCGAGATGCTGGGCATTCAGGACGTGGTGGCAAAGTCCACCGGCTCCCAGAACCCCTATGCCATGATCCACGCCACGCTGGACGCCCTGCGCTTGCAGCAAAGCCCGCGCATGGTTGCCCAGCGTCGTGGCAAGAAGGTCGCGGACATCATGCTGCGCCGTGACGAATCCGCCGTCGAAGGCACCGCCCCCGAGGCGGAAGTGGCTGAGGAGGCCTGAGATCCATGGCTAAGACCATCGTTGTAAAGCAGATCGGCAGCCCCCTGCGCCGCCCCGAAGTTCAGCGCCGGACGCTGATCGGCCTCGGCCTGAACAAGATGCACCGCACGCGGGAGCTGGAGGACACCCCTTCGGTCCGCGGCATGATCAACAAGATCCCGCATCTGGTTCAGATCATCGAAGAGCGCGACTGACCTTTCCCGGGCGGCGCCGGTGGTGCCGCCCGTTCCCACCAATTCAGGCCGTGGTCTGCCATCCTCGCTTCGGGGCAGCATCCGGCATAGGAGAAGCGATATGAAACTGAATGAACTGCGCGACAATCCCGGCGCAACCAAGCGCAAGAAGCGCGTTGGCCGTGGCCCCGGCTCTGGCCTGGGTAAAATGGGTGGCCGTGGTATCAAGGGCCAGAAATCCCGTTCCGGCGTGGCCATCAATGGCTACGAAGGCGGCCAGATGCCGCTGTATCAGCGTCTGCCGAAGCGTGGCTTCAGCAAGCCGAACCGCAAGTCTTTTGCCGTGGTCAATCTGGGCCTGGTGCAGAAGTTCGTGGATGCCGGCAAGCTGCACGCGGGTCAGCTGATTGACGAAGATGCACTGGTGACCTCCGGTCTGGTGCGCCGCAAGCTGGACGGCATCCGCCTTCTGGCCAAGGGCGAAGTGACCGCCGCGCTGAACCTTTCCGTGACCGGCGCGTCCGCCGCGGCGAAGGAAGCGGTGGAAAAAGCTGGCGGTTCCGTTGCGCTGGCGGGTGCCGCGTCGGAATAACCGGTTGTGGGCGGCCCTCGCGCCGCTTAGATAATCGTCGAGTTTTCCTCTGACGCCGCCCGAGCTGGAAAACGCTCCGGGCGGCGTTTCACTGACAAAAGGGGGCCGCATGGCTTCAGCAGCAGAACAGATGGCCGCAAACACCAGTTGGGCGGCCCTGGGCAAGGCAACAGACCTGCGCAACCGGATCCTGTTCACTTTGGGATTGCTGGTCGTGTATCGTCTGGGCACGTTCATTCCGGTGCCGGGCATCGATGGCGCCGCCTTGCGCGAATTCATGGAAGGCGCGGCCCAGGGCATTGGCGGCATCCTGACCATGTTCACCGGCGGTGCGCTTGGCCGCATGGGGATCTTCGCCCTGGGCATCATGCCCTACATCACGGCGTCGATCCTGGTGCAGTTGCTGACCACCATGGTCCCCAAGTTGGAGCAGTTGAAGAAAGAGGGCGAACAGGGCCGCAAGAAGATCAACCAATACACCCGCTATGGCACCGTTGTTCTGGCCACGGTGCAGGCCTATGGCCTGGCGGTCAGCCTGGAAACCGGGGATCTGGTCACCGATCCGGGCCTGTTCTTCCGCGCGGCCTGTGTGGTGACGCTCGTGGGTGGCACCATGTTCCTGATGTGGCTGGGCGAGCAGATCACCCAGCGCGGTGTGGGCAACGGCATTTCGCTGATCATCTTCGTGGGCATCATCGCCGAGGTGCCGGCGGCGCTGGCGCAGTTCTTCGCCTCTGGCCGGTCCGGCGCGATCAGCCCCGCTGTCATCATCCTGGTGTTGGTGATGGTGGTTGCGGTGATCATGTTCGTCGTGTTCATGGAACGCGCCCTGCGCAAGATCACCATCCAGTATCCGCGCCGTCAGGTTGGGATGCGCATGACCGAGGCGCAGAACAGCCACCTGCCGGTGAAGGTCAACCCGGCGGGTGTGATCCCGGCGATCTTCGCCTCCTCTCTGCTGCTGCTGCCGGTGACGATCTCAACCTTCTCCGGGTCCGAGACCGGGCCGATCATGTCCACGGTTCTGGCCTATTTCGGGCCGGGTCAGCCGCTGTATCTGGCTTTCTTCACCGCGATGATCGTGTTCTTCGCGTATTTCTACACGTTCAACGTGGCCTTCAAGCCCGATGACGTGGCCGACAACCTGAAGAACCAGGGCGGTTTCGTGCCCGGCATCCGCCCGGGTCCGCGCACCGCGGAATACCTGGAATATGTGGTCAACCGGGTGCTGGTGGTCGGCGCGGCCTATCTGGCGGCGGTTTGCCTTCTGCCGGAGATCCTGCGCAGCCAGTTTTCCATTCCGTTCTACTTCGGCGGCACATCCGTGCTGATCGTGGTGAGCGTGACCATGGACACCATTCAACAGATCCAGAGCCACCTGCTGGCACATCAATACGAAGGTCTGATCCAGAAATCACAACTGCGCGGGCGCGGCACGTCCAAGACCCGCAAGAAACGGGGGCCGGCACGGCGATGAACATCATTCTTCTGGGACCGCCGGGCGCGGGTAAGGGAACGCAGGCGCGCATTCTGGTTGAGGAACGCGGCATGGTGCAACTTAGCACCGGTGACATGCTGCGCGAGGCCAAGGACAGCGGCACCGAGATGGGCAAGATCGTGGCCGATGTCATGGCGCGCGGGGATCTGGTGACCGATGAGATCGTGATCGGCCTGATCCGGGAAAAGCTGCAAACCGTTGAGGCCGCGGGCTTCATCTTTGATGGCTTCCCGCGCACGCTGGCCCAGGCCGATGCGCTTGAGGCTTTGCTGGCCGAGATGGGGCAGGCGCTGGACGCCGTTGTTGCCATGCAAGTGGATGATAAGGCCTTGGTGGACCGGATCACGGCACGCTCCACCTGTGGTTCCTGCGGTGAGGTCTATAACGACAACACCAAGCCCATTCCGGCGGATGGCAAATGCACCAACTGCGGCGGCACGGAATTCAAACGCCGTGCGGATGACAACGCCGATGCCCTGAAGACCCGGCTGATGGCCTATTACAAGCAGACCTCGCCGCTGATCGGATTCTACCACGCCAAGGGCAAGCTGAGCACTGTTGACGGGCTTGGTGAGATTGGCGCCGTGAAGGCCGCGATTGCCGGCGCTCTCGGCAGTTGACAAGCAGGCCCGGAACAGGCCTTGACGCCCGTTTCGAATCAAAGTAGCCAGCAGCTTCGCTCGGCGGGGGAAACCGCCTTGTGATCACCTGATCAATCGTGCCGGTGTTCCACTGGCCTGTTGTGAAAAAAGAGCCTGGCGTTACGGGCTCGCAACCAAAAGGATACCCAACGTGGCACGTATTGCCGGCGTAAACATCCCCACCGCAAAGCGGGTGCCCATCGCACTCACCTATATCACGGGCATTGGCCCGGCCAGCGCAAAAGAAATCTGCGCATCGGTCGGTATCGAGGAATCCCGCCGCGTCAACGAACTGTCTGACGCCGAGGTTCTGGCCATCCGCGAACATATCGACGCGACCTACACGGTTGAAGGCGACCTGCGCCGCGAAGTTCAGATGAACATCAAGCGTCTGATGGACCTGGGCTGCTACCGCGGCCTGCGCCATCGCCGCAACCTGCCCGTCCGCGGTCAGCGTACCCATACCAACGCCCGCACCCGCAAGGGCCCGGCCAAGCCGATCGCCGGCAAGAAGAAATAAGGGAGGCTACGGGATATGGCACGCGATACACGTCGTGGGGGCAAGAAAAAGGTCTCCAAGAACATCGCCACTGGTGTGGCGCATGTGAACAGCTCTTTCAACAACACCAAGATCCTGATCTCTGACGTTCAGGGCAACGCGATCTCCTGGTCCTCTGCGGGCACCATGGGCTTCAAGGGCTCTCGGAAGTCCACGCCCTATGCTGCGCAGCTGGCGGCAGAAGATGCGGGCCGCAAGGCGCAGGATCACGGGATGAAGACACTGGAAGTCGAAGTTCAGGGTCCCGGTTCGGGCCGTGAATCCGCGCTGCGCGCGCTGGCCGCCATCGGGTTCAACATCACGTCCATCCGGGACGTGACCCCGATTGCCCACAACGGCTGCCGCCCGCCGAAGCGCCGCCGGGTCTGATCCGTCAGTTCATCTTTGCAGGGCCTTGCCATTGGGTAAGGCCCTGCTTTCGTCGTTTTTAACCTCGGGCGTTCCGGACCTTTGGACATGGGGCCGGGGCAGGAATGGAGGGACGCATGATCCATAAGAACTGGGGCGAATTGATCAAGCCCACGCAGCTTGATGTGAAACCTGGCAACGATCCCGCACGTGTTGCGACTGTCGTGGCTGAACCGCTGGAGCGTGGCTTTGGCCTGACGCTCGGCAACGCGCTGCGGCGTATCCTGCTGTCCTCGCTGCAGGGTGCGGCGATCACCAGCGTTCAGATCGACAACGTGTTGCATGAATTCTCCTCTGTCGCCGGTGTGCGCGAGGATGTGACGGACATCATCCTGAACCTGAAGGGTATTGCCATCCGCATGGATGTGGAAGGTCCGAAGCGCCTGAACATCCGCGCCAAGGGCCCGAGCGTCGTGACCGCTGGCCAGATCTCTGACAGCGCCGGGATCGAAGTTCTGAACCGCGACCATGTGGTGTGCCACCTGGATGACGGCGCCGAACTGTTCATGGAACTGACGGTGAACACCGGCAAGGGCTATGTTTCTGCCGACAAGAACAAGCCCGAGGACGCGCCCATTGGCCTGATCCCGATCGACGCGATCTATTCGCCGGTCAAGAAGGTGGCCTATGACGTGCAGCCCACCCGTGAGGGCCAGGTGCTGGATTATGACAAGCTGACCATGAAGGTCGAGACGGACGGTTCCGTCACGCCCGAGGATGCGGTGGCTTACGCGGCGCGTATTCTGCAGGATCAGCTGTCCATCTTCGTGAACTTCGAGGAGCCGGAATCCGCAGGCCGTCAGGACGAGGATGATGGCTGGGAAATCAACCCGCTGCTGCTGAAGAAGGTTGACGAACTGGAACTGTCCGTGCGCTCGGCGAACTGTCTGAAGAACGACAACATCGTGTATATCGGCGATCTGATCCAGAAGACCGAGGCTGAGATGCTGCGGACGCCGAACTTTGGTCGCAAGTCCCTGAACGAGATCAAGGAAGTGCTGTCTGGCATGGGTCTGCATCTTGGCATGGATGTGGATGATTGGCCGCCGGACAACATCGAGGAAATGGCGAAGAAGCTGGAAGACAACTTCTGAACCTTGCGGGCCCGCGCCATCACCATGATCGGCCCGGGCCCCACCCACCCACCCGCCCGCGCCGATCATGGCGATGGCGCGGGGGTCGGGCCGCACAGGCCCCAAGGAGAGCCGGTGACACGCATCGCCGGCCAGACAAAGCAAAACAGCCCGTAGAGGGCACAGACCGGAGACAAGAAAATGCGTCACGCGAAGGGCTATCGCCGCCTCAACCGCACCCATGAACACCGCAAGGCCCTGTGGGCCAACATGGCGGGTTCGTTGATTGAACATGAACAGATCAAGACCACGCTGCCCAAGGCAAAGGAACTGCGCCCCATCGTGGAGAAGCTGGTGACCCTGGCCAAGCGCGGTGATCTGCACGCGCGCCGTCAGGCCCGCGCAGCCCTGAAGCAGGATATGCACGTTGCCAAGCTGTTTGACGTGCTGGGCCCGCGCTATGCGGAGCGTCCCGGTGGCTATCTGCGCATCATGAAAGCAGGCTTCCGCTATGGCGACATGGCGCCCATGGCCATCATCGAGTTCGTGGAGCGCGACATGGATGCCAAAGGCGCCGCGGATCGCGCCCGTGAGGTTGAGGCCGAGGCCGACGAATAATCTGCCCGACACGGGTAAGGATTTGGGGCGCTGCCGGGTTCGGCGGCGCCTTTTCTTTTGGACCAAGGCTGGATCCGCGCAGCGCGCAGCGTCAGCGGGCATCAACGCCGCTTTTCCGGTTGACCGTAGGCCCCGCCGCGCCCTTCATCGGGCTGCAACAGCCATATTGCCGGATGCGGGAGGGGCGCTGTGTCAGATCTGTTTGCTTCCGAACATGACCGGCCGCTTGCCGATCAGTTGCGCCCCGCGACTTTGGACGAGGTGATCGGACAGGACCATCTGCTAGGGCCGCAGGGCGCGCTGCGGATCATGCTTGACGGGGGGCATCTCAGCTCACTCATCCTGTGGGGTCCGCCGGGGGTGGGCAAGACGACCATCGCGCGGCTGCTGGCGGACAACAGCCAGCTGCATTTTGTTCAGATCAGCGCAATCTTTTCCGGCGTGGCAGAGCTGCGCAAGCTGTTCGACGCCGCGGCGGCGCGCCGGCGTGCGGGGCAGGGGACCTTGCTGTTCGTGGATGAGATCCACCGGTTCAACCGGGCGCAACAGGATGCCTTTCTGCCGCATATGGAGGATGGGACGATCACGTTGATCGGCGCGACGACCGAAAACCCCTCTTTTGAATTGAACAACGCGCTTCTGTCACGTGCGCAGGTGCTGGTGCTGCAGGCGTTGGACGATCCTGCCCTGGAGGCCTTGCTGACGCGTGCGGAGCAGACGCTGGGCGCCGCCCTGCCGTTGGACGCCGCTGCGCGGGTGGCCCTGCGCAGCATGGCCGATGGCGATGGGCGCAGTTTGCTGAACCTGGTGGAGCAAGTTTCGGCCTGGGGTCTTTCGGCGCCTGTGGATGCCGCGACCCTGTCGGCCCGGCTGATGCGCCGGGCCGCGCAATATGACAAATCCGGGGATGGTCACTACAACCTGATTTCGGCGCTGCACAAATCGGTGCGGGGGTCTGACCCGGATGCCGCGCTCTATTGGTTCGCGCGGATGCTGGAGGCGGGGGAGGATCCGCGCTTCCTCGCGCGGCGGCTGACGCGGATGGCGGTGGAGGATATCGGCCTGGCCGATCCGCAGGCCCAGGGCCACTGTCTGGAAAGCTGGCAGACCTATGAACGCCTGGGCAGCCCAGAAGGCGAGCTGGCGCTGGCGCAGGCGGTCATCTATCTGGCCTTGGCGCCGAAATCCAACGCCGCCTATGTCGCCTACAAGGCCGCGCGGGCCAAGGCGCGCGCCACGGGGTCGGCCCCGCCGCCCAAGCATATCCTGAACGCGCCGACGGCCTTGATGTCAGACCAGGGCTATGGCGCGGGCTATGCCTATGACCATGACGCGCCCGATGCCTTCAGCGGGCAGGATTACTTCCCCGATGTCATGGCGCGCGAAACCTTCTATGATCCGCCTGAGCGCGGGTTCGAGCGTGAGATGCGCAAGCGCATCGCCTGGTTCGCCCGTCTACGGGCGGAACGCGATGGCTGAGCGCGCCTTGACAAGCCCGGCCACGCGCGCAATGGCCTGTGCCATGTTTCCGTCTTTTCTTTCCGTTGCGCTGGGTGGCGCGGTTGGTGCGTGTTTGCGCTATGCGGTCACGCTGGGCGCGGGGCGGCTGTTGGGCCATGGCTTTCCCTTTGGCACACTGCTGGTCAATGTCGCAGGCTCTTTTGCCATGGGGGGGCTGGTCGTGGTGCTGGCCCATCTTGGCGGCACGCGGTTCGCGCCTTTGCTGATGACGGGGCTGCTGGGCGGGTTCACGACGTTTTCGGCCTTTTCGCTGGATGCGGTCACCCTGTGGGAGCGTGGCCAGATGGGCCTGGCGGTGGCCTATGTGGGCCTGTCGGTGGGGGTGTCCCTGTTGGCGCTGGTTGGGGGTATGGTTTTGGCGCGAGAGGTCTGGACATGAGCGGTGTGCAAATGCTGACGGTGCAGTTGGATGATGCGGGCCAGCGGCTGGACAGGTGGCTGCGCCGCCGGTTTCCGCAAATCTCGCAAGGGGCGATCGAAAAGATGTGCCGCAAGGGGGAGTTGCGCGTGGATGGCGGCCGGGTGAAGGCCAACCACCGCATTTCTGAGGGCCAGCAGGTGCGTGTGCCCCCGCTGCCCGATGCGGCCGCCCCCGTTGCCGCGCGGCCCAAGGACACGATTTCCGATGCCGATGCGGCGATGATGCGCGCGGCGGTCCTGTATCGGGATGACCATCTGATTGCGCTGAACAAACCCCCGGGCCTGCCGACACAGGGCGGCAGCGGCCAGACCCGCCATGTGGACGGGCTGGCAGAGGCGCTGCGCTTCGATGCCGATGAAAAGCCCCGCCTGGTGCACCGCCTGGATAAGGACACCAGCGGCGTCTTGCTGCTGGCGCGCAGCCGCGCCATGGCCGGCGCGCTGACAGAGGCCTTCCGCGCCCGCGAGACCCGCAAGATCTACTGGGCGGCCGTGGCGGGCGTGCCCATGCCCGCCATGGGCACGGTGCGGTTTGGCCTGGTCAAGGCGCCCGGCCACGGTGCGCGGGGCGAGGCCGAGAAGATGCGCGCCATCCACCCGCGCGAGGTTGAGAGCACGCCCGGCGCCAAACATGCGGTGACGGATTACGCCGTGCTCAGCGCCCTGGGGCGGCGGGTGTCCTGGGTGGCCATGGTGCCGATCACCGGGCGCACGCATCAGCTGCGCGCCCATATGGCCGAAATGGGCCATCCCATTGTGGGGGATGGCAAATACGGCGGGTCGGGTCAGGAAAACCTGGGCGATGGCTGGGGTGCCAATCTCGGGGGCGAGGTCAGCCGCAAGCTGCATCTGCATGCGCGGGCGCTCTTGCTGCGTCACCCGGTGACGGGGCAGGCCCTGCAGATCGTGGCACCTCTGCCCGATCATATGCAGCGCACTTGGGATTTCGTGCAATGGGCCCCGGCCGATGTGCCGCTGGACCCCTTCGCGGAGGAAGCATGATGCAGCCGCGGCTGGTCATCTTTGATGTCGATGGCACCTTGGTGGACAGTCAGGCGCATATCCAGGCGGCCATGGCGCGCGCCTTTCAGGGGCTGGGTCTTGTGCCTCCGCCGCGGGCAGAGGTTCTGGCCATTGTCGGGCTGTCGCTGCCGCAGGCGATGGCCCAGTTGGCCCCCGATGCCACGGCAGACCAGCAGGCCGCCTTGGTAGAAGGATACAAGGCCGCCTGGGTCGCCCTGCGCGAGGCCGGGGCGGCGGAGGCTGCCGCGCCGCTCTATCCCCATGTGGCAGAGGTCTTGGCCAGCCTGCACAAGCGGGCCAGCCTGTTGATGGCGGTGGCCACGGGCAAGTCCGCGCGCGGGCTTCAGGCGTTTCTGGCGGCGCATGATCTGGCGGGGCGATTCATCTCTGCCCAATGTGCAGATCATCACCCGTCGAAACCGCACCCCTCCATGATCCAGGCGTGTCTGGCCGATGCCGGGGTGGCGCCCGAATCCGCCGTCATGGTGGGGGATACGCGCTTTGACATGGACATGGCCGCCGCCGCAGGAATACCGGCGCTTGCGGTGGATTGGGGCTATCACCCGGTGTCCGCCCTGCGCGCGGCGGGGGCGGTGGCCGTGCTGAGCGATTTTCGTGAATTGCCGGATCATCTGGAACGGATTTGGGGGCAGGTGCCATGACGGAATGGGCGCAGAAGGTCTTTTGGACAGCGGTGGATGTGGTGCCGGGGCAGGGCGGGTTTGCCGTGGCGCTGGACGGGCGGATGATCAAGACGCCGGCCAAGGCGCCGCTGACCGTGCCCACCCTTGCCCTGGCCGAGGCGATTGCCGCGGAATGGCGCGCGCAGGATGGCACCGTGCGCCCGGACACCATGCCCAGCACGCGCGCGGCCAATGCCGCCATTGACAAGCTGACCATCCAAAAGGCCGAAGTGGCGGACATGCTGGCCGATTATGGGGACAGTG
The DNA here is from genome assembly GCA_965660085.1 of uncultured Paracoccaceae bacterium. Classification (GTDB taxonomy): domain Bacteria; phylum Pseudomonadota; class Alphaproteobacteria; order Rhodobacterales; family Rhodobacteraceae; genus CBFHYV01. The sequence continues at coordinate 13,753 of CBFHYV010000005.1, read as the reverse complement.
ACCTGCTGTGCTATCGCGCCGACGCCCCTGATGCGCTGGTGGCGCGGCAAAGCGCGCAATGGGATCCGATGCTGGACTGGGCCGCGCAGACCCTCGGCGCGCGTCTGGCCCCGCGCACGGGTGTCATTCATGCCCCCCAGGACGCAGAAGCCGTGGCGCGGCTGCGCGCGGGGGTGCATGCGCTTGATATATTTGCACTCTCGGCCTTTCACGATCTTGTGACACTGACCGGCTCGCTGGTCCTCGGCTTTGCCGGGTTGCATGATGACCACAGCCCGCAGGATCTGTGGGATCTGTCGCGCCTGGACGAAGATTGGCAGGCAGAACAATGGGGTCATGACGAAGAGGCCGTGGAAATGGCGCAGATCAAGCGCGCGGCCTTCCTGCATGCGCATGGGTTCTATCGCCTGTCGCGCCCGGCTGCCGCTGCCTGACTTTGCGGCAGTTGCCGAATCTTCAAACAATATCCGTGAACGCTGGCTTGACCTTCTGGAATGAATCCGCCCAAACTTGGCGTGCAAGGGGGGGCGAGGACCCTGCTTTGCTATGGTTTCGCCGTCCCTTGCGGGCGGCATCAAACCGTTTCTTCAGGAAGCGGATCAAAAGACAGGAAGAGGTAAATATGAAAAATACCGTTCTTTTCGGCGCCCTGACTGCTGCTGGCCTGGCGGCCGGTGCAGCCGGTGCTGCCACGCTGGACGACGTGAAGGCCAATGGCGCGCTGAAATGTGGCGTCACCACCGGCCTGGTGGGCTTTGCCGCACCGGACGCCGATGGCGAATGGCAGGGCTTTGACGTGGCCGTGTGCCGCGCCGTGGCAGCAGCCGTTCTGGGTGACGCGACAGCGGTCGATTTCGTGCCGACCACTGGTCAGACCCGCTTCACCGCGCTGGCCTCCGGCGAAATCGACATGCTGGCCCGGAACACCACCTGGACCTTCACCCGCGACGTCGATCTGAAGTTCGAATTCGTGGGCATCAACTACTATGACGGCCAAGGCTTCATGGTCCCGCGCGAGCTGGGCGTGACCTCCGCCCAGGAGCTGGACGGCGCAACCGTCTGCATCCAGACCGGCACCACCACCGAGCTGAACCTGGCGGACTTCTTCCGCTCCAACAACATCAGCTACGAGCCGGTTCCGATCGAAACCAATGCCGAAGCCCAGCAGCAGTATCTGGCAGGCGCCTGTGACGTCTACACCACGGACGCATCCGGCCTGGCCGCAACCCGCGCTGCCTTTGAATCCCCCGCAGATCACGTGATCCTGCCGGAGATCATCTCCAAGGAGCCGCTGGGCCCGCTGGTGCGCCATGGCGACAACGAGTGGGGCGACATCGTCCGCTGGACGCTGAACGCGCTGATCGCAGCTGAAGAATATGGCGTGACTTCCGCCAATATCGCAGAGCTGGCCGCAGGCACGAACAACCCCGAGATCAACCGCCTGTTGGGCACCGAAGGTGATCTGGGTGCGAAGCTGGGCCTGGACGCTGAATGGGCCAAGCGCGCCATCATGGTCAGCGGCAACTACGGTGAGGTCTTCGAGGCCAACATCGGCGAGCAGACCCCGATCGGCCTGTCCCGCGGCCTGAACGCCCAGTGGACCGACGGTGGCCTGCTGTATTCCCCCCCGTTCCGGTAAACTGATCTGACAGGGCGCTGGCCGGTTTTCGGCCGGCGCCCTGTTCCCCTTTTGCTTGCCCCATTTCAACCGATGAACATGCCGCCCGCCCGGGCGAACGGCTGATCCATGTCTGCGGAGTAACCGATGTCGACCATGACCGAGCCGCCAAACGAAGGCTTTCGCCTGAGCCAGTTGATCTACGACACCCGCTATCGGTCTTTGACCATCCAGGCGGTTGCGATGATCCTGATCATGGCCTTTGCCGCCTGGCTGGTGAACAACACCATCATCAACCTGCAGGCTTTGGGCAAGGACATCGATTTCGGCTTCCTCGGCTCTCCGGCCGGCTATGACATCAACCAGCGGCTGATTGCCTATGACAGCCAGGCCACCCACGGCCGCGCCGCGCTGGTGGGCATCCTCAACACCATTCTGGTAGCCGTCCTGGGCTGTGCGCTGGCCACCGTGCTGGGCGTGATCGCCGGCGTGTTGCGCCTGTCCAAGAACTGGCTGATTGCCAAGCTGATGAGCGTCTACGTCGAAGGCTTCCGCAACGTGCCGCTGCTGCTGTGGATCCTGCTGATTTTCGCGCTGATGACCGAGTCCATGCCGCAGCCGCGCGCCTTCCGCGGGGACAATCCCGATGCGTCCATGCTGTTGATGGACAGCGTCGCCGTCACCAACCGCGGTGTCTATATTCCCGCGGTTCATTTCAACACCCCCTTCTTTGAAACCGGCGCGCTGAACTGGCTGGTGGTGCTGGTGGTGCTGGGGGCATCGCTGTTCGGTGTGCGGGCGCTGGTCCGCTGGGCCTCGGCCAAGCAGGAAGCGACCGGCCTGCGCCCCACCACATGGTATTACATCCTGGGCCTGATCGTGGTGCCGACCGGGCTGGTCATGCTGCTGATGGGCGCGCATCTGAACTATCCCTACCTGCGCGGCTTCAACTTCACGGATGGCATCCACCTGCGCAACTCGCTGATCGCGCTGTGGCTGGCGCTGTCGCTCTATACCGGGGCGTTCATCGCGGAGATCGTGCGCGCGGGCATCCTCTCGGTGTCCAAGGGCCAGTCAGAGGCCGCCTTTGCCCTGGGCCTGCGCCCGTCGGTGACGATGAACCTGGTGATCCTGCCGCAGGCCCTGCGGGTCATCATTCCGCCGCTGATCTCTCAGTTCCTGAACCTGACCAAGAACAGCTCTCTGGCCATTGCGGTGGGCTATATGGATGTGCGGTCCACCCTGGGCGGGATCACCATCAACCAGACGGGCCGAGAGCTGGAGGGCATGCTGCTGCTGGGGCTGTTCTACCTTGTTCTCAGCCTCGCCATCTCTGGCGCGATGAACATCTACAACAATTCCGTCAAGCTGAAGGAGCGGTGAGATGAGCGACACCCATGCACAGACCGTCGCATTCGTCCGCGACACCATGCTGCCGGAAAAGGAACCGCCGCTGACGGAGAAAGGCGCCGTCAAATGGCTGCGGGAAAACCTGTTCTCCGGCTGGCTGAACATCGGGCTGACCATCGTGTCCGTCTATGTGATCCTTGTGGCGCTGTCCCATGTCATTCCCTGGGTCTTTGGCGGGATCTGGAACGCCACCAGCCTGACCGAATGCCGGGAGATTGCCGGTGACGCCCATGTGGCCTGCTGGGGCGTGATCGCCGACCGGTGGAGCCAGCTGATGTTCGGCTTCTACCCCGAAACCTACGCCCGGCCCGTGCTGGCCTTCGTGGTGCTGCTGACCGCGGTCCTGCCGGTGCTGTTTTCGGAAATGCCGCGCAAGCTGCTCTGGTATTCGGCCGCGTCGCCCTTCCTGATCTATTTCCTGATCTGGGGCGGCACCATCTGGGGCCCGATCTTTGTGGCCGCAGGCTTCGGTGTGGCCGCGGGGGGCTACATTCTGGGCGCGCGCTTCGTCAATGCGCTGGTGGGGGTGATCGCCGCCATCGTGCTGCCGGTGCTGTATTGGCTGCTGCTGGCCGGGCCGCTGACGGCGGGGTTCAGCGCGGTGGCGCCTATCGGGATCGCCTTTGTGGAATCCAGCGATATGGGCGGGTTCATGCTGTCCATCATCATCGGTGTGGCGGGGATTGTTCTGTCCCTGCCGCTGGGCATCCTGCTGGCGCTGGGGCGGCAGTCTGATCTGCTGATCCTCAACAAATCGTCCGTCTTCGTGATCGAGGTCATCCGCGGCGTGCCGCTGATCGTCTGGCTGTTCACAGCATCGCTTCTGCTGAACTATTTCCTTCCGCCGGGCACCAATTTTGACCTGACGCTGCGCGTGATCATCATGGTGACGCTCTTCGCCTCTGCCTATATCGCCGAGGTCGTGCGGGGCGGTCTGGCCGCGCTGCCCAAGGGCCAGTATGAGGCCGCCGATGCGCTGGGGCTGGATTACTGGAAATCCATGCGTCTGATCATCCTGCCGCAGGCGCTGAAGATCTCCATCCCCGGGATCGTCAACACCTTCATCGGCCTGTTCAAGGATACCACACTGGTGGTGTTCATCGGGCTTCTGGACCCGATCGGGCTGACCAATGCCATCCGCGCCACCACGGATTGGAACGGCATCTACTGGGAGCTGTTCGCCTTTGTCGGCCTGCTCTTCTTCATCTTCTGCTTCACCATGGGGCAGTATTCGCTCTTCCTCGAAAAGAAGCTCCAGCGCGAGCACCGTTAAGGAGACTGACCATGTCTGATCTGGGCCTAGACCGCGACGTTGATCGCAGCGCGATGACGATCTCTGATGAGGTCGCCATCCAGGTGACGAAGATGAACAAGTGGTATGGTACGTTCCACGTTCTGCGCGACATTGACCTCACGGTCTATCGCGGCGAACGGATCGTGATTGCGGGGCCGTCGGGCTCTGGCAAGTCCACGCTGATCCGCTGCATCAACCGTCTGGAAGAACATCAGGAAGGCCGGATCATGGTCGATGGGACAGAGCTGTCCTCTGATCTGAAGAACATCGACAAGATCCGGTCCGAGGTCGGGATGGTGTTCCAGCATTTCAACCTGTTCCCGCATCTGACCATCCTGGAAAACTGCACGCTGGCCCCGATCTGGGTGCGCAAGACGCCCAAGAAAGAGGCCGAGGAAATCGCGATGCATTTCCTGGAAAAGGTTAAGATCCCGGAACAGGCGCTGAAATACCCCGGCCAGCTGTCCGGTGGCCAGCAGCAGCGCGTGGCGATTGCCCGCAGCCTGTGCATGAAGCCGCGCATCATGCTGTTTGACGAGCCGACCTCCGCGCTGGACCCCGAGATGATCAAGGAAGTGCTGGACACGATGGTCGAACTGGCCGAGGAAGGCATGACAATGCTCTGCGTGACCCATGAAATGGGCTTTGCCCGTCAGGTGGCCAACCGCGTGATCTTCATGGATGCGGGCCAGATCGTGGAACAGAATGAACCGGAAGAGTTCTTCAATAACCCCCAGAACGAACGCACGAAGCTGTTCCTCAGCCAGATTCTGGGGCACTGATCCTCGCGCCCGCCCTCGGATCAGGCGGCGGGCAATTCACGCGGAATGACGAAGGCATGGGCAACGCCCGTGCCTTCTTTCATCTCGGCCCAGCTGCGTGCGGGAAAATCCACCACAAGGGTCGCCGCAGTGGGATAGTCCGCAAAGCGGGGATGGTCCGGCGGAGTCTGCACAAGGCGGCTGGCGGCCTCGGCAATGCCGGGGTTGTGGCCCAGCAGCAGCACACAGGCACCCTGCGCCAGAGACAGCGTATCCAGGATCTGTGAGGCCGGCGCGTTGTAGAGCTTGGGCAGATAGTGGGTTTCCGCCTGTATCTTCAGCAGAAGAAACGTATCCACTGTGCGGCGAGCCGGGGACAGCAGCGCCTCATCCGGGGTCAGGCCGTTAGCATGCAGCCACACGCCCAGCGCGCGGGCATTGGCTTCGCCGCGCGCGTTCAGTGGGCGGTGCTCATCGGGCAGGGACGGGTGGGACCAATCGGATTTTGCGTGCCGCATCAGGATCAGTCGCATCAGGTGTCCCCCATGAAAGCCGCCATGTGAAAGGCCGATTGCGCGGCCACCCGCCCGAACCGGGCGGAGACCGGGCAGGCGCGCCGAGCAAGGCAGCCACCCTCGCGGCAGGGCGTGCCCTGAGGGCTGGCCAGATGTGCCTTGCAACGCGCCACGTCATAGCCCGTGGCGGCCCCCAATGCGCCCACGGGACAGGCCGTTGTGCAAGGGGCCGTGCAGGTGGTGCAGGGCGGCGCCGCAGGCACAAGTCGCGGCGCAGGCCGGGGCAGGCGAACCGCGCCGCGAAAGCTCAGGAACAATCCGGTCTCATCATGCACCAGCATCCCCACGGGGGAGGCCCATGCGCGGCCACTGTCCAGCGCCCAGGCCAGAAAGGGCGGATAGGGCGGCCCGTCCGAGGGGAACAGCGCAACGCCGCCCCACGCCCGGGCCAGGGCGCCGATCACGCGGCGCGACCAACGGTCCATCGGGTCCGGTTGCCCGTCCGCATATTCCGGCGCGGCGGAAAATACGGGCCAGAAGGCGGGCTCATCCGGGCCAAGCAGCAGGATAGTGTGATCTGGATGGTCCCTGTCCGCCACGATGCCCCGAATGGCCAGCGCCGCCTGGCGGGCCTCGGCCTGGAATGGCGCGAAGGCGGTCACGCCACCCCGGGCTGGTCGGGAAACCGGATCAGAGAGCCCGCGCCGTGGTCTGTGAACAGCTCCAACAGGCAGGCATTGGGCACCCGGCCATCCAGGATGACCACGGCGCGCACGCCATCCTCCAGCGCGGCCAAGGCGGTCTGTGTCTTGGGGATCATGCCGCCGGAAATCGCGCCGCTGGCCATCATTTCCTGAACCTCACGCGGGGTCAGGGAGGTCACCACCTCACCCGCGCTGTTCTTGACCCCGGCGACATCGGTCAGCAACAGCAACCGATCCGCGCGCAAGGCCCCGGCAATCGCGCCGGCGGCAGTGTCGCCGTTCACGTTATAGGTTTCATTGCGGCCGTGGCCCGTGCCCACGGGGGCCACCACGGGGATGATCCCGGCCGAGAACAGATCGCGCAGCACCTGCACGTTAACCTGATCCGGCCGGCCAACGAAGCCGAGCTCCGGGTCATCCGGTTCGCAGACCAGCAGGCTGTCATCCTTTCCGCTCAGCCCCACGGCGCGGCCGCCTTCGGCCATGATGGCCTGCACGATGCGCTTGTTGACCAGCCCGGTCAGCACCATTTCCACGACATCCACAGTGGCCTTGTCCGTCACGCGCTTGCCGTTGATGAAATGGGATTGGATGTCCAGGCGGCCAAGCAGTTCATTGATCATCGGGCCGCCGCCATGCACAACCACGGGGTTGACCCCGACCTGCCGCATCAGAACGATGTCCCGGGCGAACTCGGCCATGGCCTGCGCGTCACCCATGGCGTTGCCGCCGAATTTCACAACCACCACGGCGCCTGCGTAGCGCTGCATATAGGGCAGAGCCTCCGAGAGGGTTCTGGCGGTGGCGATCCAGTCTTGATTCATGCCGCGGCGTCTCATGTCTGTTGGGAGAGTCACTTTGTTGTCTTGCGCGCCCTAAGTGGAAAATCTTCTACCGTGACGCAAGAAGATTGTAACCGTTCTGTGGCACTGCCGTTAGGTCAGCCCGGCGATCACCGCGCGCAACGTGCCGATGCCCTGCCCGGTTTCCGAGGAGGTCACGATCAATTCCGGGTAGGCCGCCGGATGGGTGGCCAGCCGGGTCCGCACCTGCTCCATGATCTTGGGGCGGTCCTTTTCCTTGACCTTGTCCGCCTTGGTCATGACGCATTGGAAGGTCACGGCGCTTTGATCCAGCAGGGTCATGATCTCTTCATCCACGGGTTTCACCCCATGGCGATGGTCGATCAGCACAAAGGCCCGGCGCAGCGACACACGGCCAGCCAGATAGGCCTTTAGCAAGGCCTGCCATTTCTGCACCACGGCCACGGGCGCATTGGCAAAGCCATAGCCCGGCAGGTCCACAAGGTAATGGTCCGGCCCGGCGAGGAAGAAGTTGATTTCCTGCGTGCGCCCCGGCGTATTGGAGGCGCGCGCCAGCCCCTTGCGGCCCGTCAGCGCATTGATCAGGCTGGATTTCCCGACGTTGGACCGCCCTGCAAAGCAAACCTCCGGCCTGTCCGCAGGGGGCAGGCCATCCATGGCAACCACACCTTTCAGAAAAGTGGTCTCTCCGGCAAACATCAGACGGCCGCGTTCCAGCGCGTCCGGGTCGGGCTCTGGCATATGGGGGAAACGCAGCTGGGTCACAGGCGGCGCACCCCGTCCCCGATCTCCACCCGGCCAGAGCGCACGCATTCCGCACGAACGGAGAAATCCGCATGCCCCCAGGTGTCCAGCGCGGCCAGCGTGTCCACATCGCGGCGGCCGGTGCTGGGGTTGTTGCGGGTGGCGGCGCAGCGGTCCGTGCGCTCGCGCACCTTGAACACGGCGGTGCCGATCTGGATTTCCTTGTCCATCCAGTCAAATTCCTCCCACGGGGCCAGCCCATCCATCCAGATATTGCCGCGCCAGCGGTGGATGGACAGCGGGTGGCCCAGACGTTGTTCCACCGCGCGATGCGAGGACATGTTGCACAGCGTGATGGAGGCGAAATCGCTGTCCGTCATGCCGCGTTCCCGCGCCCGCACGATGCGTGCGGGTTTCGGCCGGTTTTCCGGGATCAGCGGCGTGACCCAGTCAATGAAGGCCGTGCCGTCCCGGTCCGGGGCAAAGGTCAGCGGTTGGCGTTCCGGGTGGTAGAGGGTGATTTCCTCTGACACCGGCCGCAGCGATGCGGTGATGGCCATCAGCTGCGGCGATTGCGCCACGCGGGTGAAGTTCTGGCAGGGCACCCATTCAGAGCCGTCCGCGGTGGAGCCTTCGTGCACCACGGCCCAGGCACGATCCCAGGGCAGGGTGAAGCCGGCTGTGCAGGTCACGCGATCCAGCGGTTCCCGCCCATGGCTCTTGATGGGATAACGCCAGATCTCCGTTACGCGGCCTGTCATTTTTCGTCCGGCTTTCCCTTTTTCCCGCGCATGGCGCCCATGCCGGATTTGATGTTGCCGAAGATATCAGGCTTTATCCCCTGCGTCCGCATGATCAGATACTGTTGTGTGAAGGTAATGGTGTTGTTGGCGATCCAGTACACCACCAGCCCGCTGGCAAAGCCGCCCAGCATGAACATGAACACCCAAGGCATCCAGGCAAAGATCATCGCCTGCGTCGGGTCCGTGGGTGCCGGATTCAGCTTTTGCTGCAGCCACATGGACACGCCCAGCAGGATGGGCAGCACGCCGATGAAGGCCGTCGCCAGCAGCGAGCCAGGCTCGGGTGCCGCATAGGGCAGCAGGCCAAACAGGTTGAAGATCGAGGTCGGGTCAGGGGCCGAAAGATCCGCGAAGGGGCCAAAGAAATTGGCGTGGCGCAGTTCCAGCGTGACGAAGATCACCTTGTAGAGCGAGAAGAAGATCGGGATCTGCGGCAGGATCGGCAGACAGCCGGCGGCCGGGTTCACCTTTTCCCGCTTGTAGAGTTCCATCATCTCCTTCTGCAGGCGCTCGCGGTCATCGCCCGCGGTTTCCTTGATCTTCTCCATCTGCGGCTGCAGATCCTTCATCTTCGCCATGGAGACGTAGGATTTGTAAGCCAGCGGGAAGAGCAGCGCCTTGATCAGCAGGGTCAGGGCGATGATCGAAACACCCATGTTGCCGATGACCGAGTTCAGCCAGTGCAGCACGGCAAAGATCGGCTTGGTCAGGAAGAAGAACCAGCCCCAGTCAATGCTGTCGATGAAGCGGTCCACGCCGGCGCGCTGATAGCTGCGGATGGTTTCCCACTCCTTTGCGCCGGCGAACAGCTGTGTGGTCACGGTGACGGTTTCGCCGTTTTCCAGCGCGCGTGTCGGCAGCACGGCCTCGGCCTGGAAGATGTCACGCCCGTCAACATATTTCGTCACCGCCTTGAAGGCGCTGCCCGGTTCGGGGATCAGGGTGGTCATCCAGTAATGGTCTGTGAAGCCGATCCAGCCGTTTTCGGTCACGCGATGCACTTCGGCGCGGGCACCCTCATTGGGGTCAACGTCCAGGTCCTGGATGTCATCCCATTTCGTTTCCGTCAGCTCGCCATCGGACATGGCGATGGCACCTTCATGCAGGATGAAGAACTTCTTCAGATCTTGGGGCAGGCCGTGGCGCGTGACGATCCCATAGGGCGCCATGGACACGCGGCCGCCGCTTTCGTTGCTGACCGATTGCGTGACGGAGAACATGAAGTCCTCATCCAGCACGATGCTGCGGCGGAAGGTCAGGCCCGCGGGGCTGTCCCAGCGCAGCGTGACAGGGGCGTTCACGCCGATGCTGTCCCCGCTTTCAAGCTGCCAGATGGTGTCAGGCCCGGGCACGGCCTCGGGCGTCAGCCCGGCGCCGGGGGCCCAGCCGAACAGCGCGTAATACGGTGTTTGCGTGGTCGTGCCCAAGGGGCTCAGCACCTGCACATCGCCAGATTCCGGGTCAGGCGTGATGTGGTAGTCCTTCAGAAACAGCTCATCAATGCGCCCGCCGCGCAGAGAGATGGAGCCGCTGAGGCGATCGGTTTCGATGGCAACGCGCGGCGCTTCGGCCACCTCCGCCGCATTGACGGTGCCTGTCGTCAGCGTGGCGCTTCCGGTCGCGCCGGGCACGGCGCTGGGGGCCAGGGTGTCTGCCTGCTCCGTCCCCGCGGGGGCCTGGGCTATGGCATTCGGGTCTTCGACCGGCGGTGGGAACAGCGCGAACCAGATCAGCAGGACACCCATGCTGAGTGCCATCGCCAAGATGAGATTCCGGTTCTGATCGTCCATGGGGCCGCGCACCTGTCAAAGTTTCGGTTGCGCGTGGTTCAACAGAGTGTCCGGGGCGAGGTCAAGCAGATTCGGGGGGGCCGGGGCGTGGCAAACTGGGGCGTTCACGCCTGTTTGAGCCCGGGATGCGCCACACTGGGCAGTTTGGCCTGCCGGGCCTGCGCCCATTGCGCCAGCCGTTGCGCGGCCATCGGGCGCGCGACGCAAAAGCCCTGGACCTCGGCGCAGCCAAGCTGGCTGACCAGCGATTGCGCCCCGTGCGTCTCGACCCCTTGCGCCATGACGGGAATGCCCATCGGGTCCAGAAAGTTGATGATGGCCGACAGCGTCTTGCGCTGGGTTTCGCTCTGCTCGATCCGGGAAATCAGGCGGCTGCACAGTTTGACCTGCGCAATGGGAAATTCGGAAAACGCCTCGATCGGCAGGCCGTGGCGGCCATAGCCATCCACTTCGAGGCGCAGGCCAAGCCGGTGCAGGCCCATGATCCCCTCACGCAGGATACGATCATGCAAGGCGGCGTCGATCAGCTGCTCCGGCAGTTCGGCGCGCAAGCGGTGTGGGGCGATCTCCTGCGCGTCCAGTTCCCACGCCAGCAAGTCGGGCAGGCGGGGATGCACCAGATCAATGTGCGACAGGTTGAGCGAGACATAGTCCAGCGTCAGCCCCTCGCGCTGCCATTGGCGCAGGGAGTCGAGGCTGTGGCGCAGCATCACCATCCACAGGTCAGTCAGGGTGCCGGTTTGCGCGGCCGCGGGCAGCAATTCCGCCGGCTGGATCAGGCCACGGTCCGGGTGGTGCCAGCGCGCCAGCGCCTCAACCCCGGCAAGGTGGCCGGTGTCCGTGGTGATCCGGGGTTGGAACCAGGGCGTGACCTGGCCCGCATCCATGGCCAGGCGCAGCTGCGCGGTCAGTTCAGGGTCCGCCGCCTCGGCGGAGGCCAGGGCAGGGGCCGGCGGCGCGGCAATCTCGATCCCGTTGGGGCCGCCATCGCGCAGGGCGCGGAACAGGGCGCGTTCGGCCAGGCCGATCAGGCTCGCCCCGCCTTCGCCGGGTAGCAGGGTGCTGCGGGCGGCAAGGCCCAGCCCGATTTGCAGCGGGAACAGCTGACCCATATGTGAAACTGGGCGTTCCAGCATCGCCTGAAGCCGGGTGCCGATGCCGGCCAGCGCGCGCGTGTTGCGCCGCCCCGGCGCGTGCAGGATGATGCCCAGCCTGTCCCGGTCCAGCCATGTGGCCAGTTCGCCCTCGCTCAGGCTTGCGCTGACGCGGGCGTGCATCTGCTGGCGCGAGGCATCGTCCTGCAAGGGCAGGCCAGTGACCTGGACCAGCACGCAGATGGCAGTGCCGCCCTCAAGGCCGATACGCTCTACCGTGGCGTCACAGGCCGCCAGAAAGGCATCCTCACCCGGCAAGGCCGGGGCGCGCACCGGCAGCCGCGCGGCCAGCCAGGGCAGGCCCCAGCCACCCACGATTCCCGCCAGACCGCCGACCAGCCCCATGATTGGCAGATCCACGATCAGCCCGAAGGCGACAGCCATCACACCGATGCCCGCGCAGGCCAGCGCGATCCAGTCCGTCCCCGGGGTGTTGCGCGTCTTGCTGCCCGTGTAGCGGCGCAGACCAAGGCGCGGCCCCGCGCCGGGCGTGCCGCCCGGGGGCATCTCTGCCCCGCTGCCCGTCCGTGTGGCGGTGCCATTCCTTCCGCTGATCCGATCCGCCCCTGGCATCCTGCGCCTCCAGCTTGCCTGTGTGGGGGCAAGGTGGGGTGGGTCGTCTCGACACCGGTTTAACGCAGATCAGGAATTTCCGTAGAATTTTCAGAATCTGCATCTGCCGGCGCGGTCCGGCGTTCCAGCCCGGCGAAATCAAACAGCGTCGGGTCCAGCAGATGCGACGGGCGCGTGTTCATCAGCGCGCGGAACATCACCTGCCGGCGGCCGGGGCTGTTGCGTTCCCACCCGTCCAGGATCTGCTTCACCTGCTGGCGCTGCAACCCGTCCTGGCTGCCGCAGAGGTCACAGGGAATGATGGGATAGTTCATGGCGCGGGCGAATTTCTCGCAATCGGCCTCCGCGGCATGGGCCAGGGGGCGATAGACGAACAGATCGCCTTCCTCGTTCACCAGCTTGGGCGGCATGGTGGCCAGCCGTCCGCCGTGAAACAGGTTCATGAAGAAGGTCTCAAGGATGTCATCGCGGTGATGGCCCAGCACCACGGCGGAACACCCTTCCTCCCGCGCGATGCGGTAGAGATTGCCGCGCCGCAGCCGCGAACACAGCGCGCAATAGGTCCGCCCGGCGGGCACCTTGTCCACCACGATGGAATAGGTGTCCTGGTATTCGATGCGGTGGGGTACCTGCATGCGCTGCAAGAATTCCGGCAGGACGGTGGCCGGAAAGCCCGGCTGCCCCTGGTCCAGGTTGCAGGCCAGCAGGTCTACCGGCAGCAGGCCACGCCATTTCAGCTCATAAAGCATGGCCAGCAGGGTATAGCTGTCCTTGCCGCCGGACAGGCAGACAAGCCAGCGCGCACCGCGTTCGACCATGCCGTATTGGTCAATGGCCTCGCGCACGTTCTGCACCAGCCGCTTGCGCAGCTTCTTGAACTCGGTGCTTTTGGGGGCACCGGCGAACAGCGGGTGGATCTCTTCGATATCATCGTCCAGCATGGATGCGGCTATATCCGCTTTTCGCGCCGGATCAAGCGGCGGCTTTGCAAGCGCGGGCGCAATGGCTATCAACAAGGCCCCAAGCAGGAGAGCCAGATGCAGACGCCAGACACCATTCTTCGCACCATCGCGGCGGAAATCGCGGCCCAGCCGCGGCAGGTTGCCAGCGCGGTAGAGCTGCTGGATGGCGGGGCGACGGTGCCTTTCGTGGCGCGCTACCGCAAGGAACAGACAGGCGGGCTGGATGACACGCAGCTGCGCCGCCTGGAGGAACGGCTGGCCTACCTGCGTGAGCTTGCCGCGCGGCGCAAGACCATCCTGGACAGCATCCGCACGCAGGACAGGCTGACCCCGGAGCTGGAGCGCGCGATCCTGGCCACCGACAGCAAGGCCGCGCTGGAAGACATCTATCTGCCCTACCGCCCGAAGCGGCGCAGCAAGGCCATGGCGGCGCGCGAACGCGGGCTGGAGCCTTTGCTGGACGCGATCCTGGCCAATCGCGCCCAGCCGCCGGAAACGCTGGCGGCCCGGTTCCTGGGCGAAGAGGTGCCGGACGCCAAGGCCGCGCTTGCCGGCGCGCGGGACATCCTGGCCGAACGCCTGGCCGAGGATGCCGGCGTGC
>CBFHYV010000004.1:0-33734 GCA_965660085.1 uncultured Paracoccaceae bacterium | reverse complement strand
CTGCCCGTCAAACGCGCCCTGCTGGCGCGGGCGGCTTCCCAGGCCAGCAGGGCGCGTTTGATGGGCAGGCCCCAGTGATAGCCGCCCAGCCCTCCGGATTTGCGCAGCGCCCGGTGACAGGGGATCAGCAGGCTGATGGGGTTGCGGCCCACGGCGGTGCCCACGGCGCGCACGGCGCGGGGATGGCCGATGACGCGGGCGATGTCGGAATAGGTGGTCACATGGCCCGAGGGGATCGCCAGCAAGGCCTCCCAGACCTTGATCTGAAAGGGCGCGCCGATCAGCACCAGCCGCGCCTGCGCATCGCCCGCGCCAAAGGCCGCGGCCGCCCAATCCGCCAGTGCGGCGGGGTCTTCGGTATAGGTGGCACGCGGCCAGCGGCCGCGCAGGTCCGCCATTGTGGCCTCTGGCCCGGTTTCGGCGGCAAAGCCGATGCCGCAGATGCCCCGATCCGTGCCCATGACCAGCGCCGGGCCGAAGGGGCTGTCAAACCAGCCCCAGCGGATGTCCAGCCCCGCGCCCCCGGCGGCATAGGTGCCGGGGCTCATGGCCTCCCACCGCAGGAACAGATCATGCAGCCGCCCGCCGCCGGACAGCCCCGCGGCATCGGCGGCCTCCAGCGTGGAATGGCGCGCCTGCAGCAGGTGGCGCGCGTGGTCCAGCGCCAGATATTGCTGGTATCGCTTGGGCGAGACACCGACCCAGGCGGAGAACACGCGCTGGAAATGCGCCGGGCTCATCTGCATCCGGGCGGCCAGCGCCTCCAGCGTCAGGGACGGGCCCTCGGCGTCAATCACCGCCAAGGCGCGCCGGATGACATCATAGTGGTATGCCTGTGTCTCGGCGGGGGCATCGGGTGTCTGGGTCATGGCGGCTCCGTCGCGGCGGCTGGCAGGTTTGCCACGTTCTAGCCTGCCCGCACATGGCGGGGCGACCCGAATGTTGCGCATCCCGCCGCGTGCGGGCATAGCAGACGTCATGGCCCGCCAACTGGATTATCACAGCCTGCAGCAGATCTTTGCCCGGTTCGCGGCTGAACAGCCCGAACCCAAGGGCGAGCTGGAGCATGTGAACGTCTATACCCTGCTGGTGGCGGTGGCCCTGTCCGCGCAGGCCACGGACGCGGGCGTCAACCGCGCCACGCGCGGCCTGTTCGCCGTGGCCGACACGCCGCAAAAGATGCTGGACCTGGGCGAGGATGGCGTGGTGGCACATATCAAGACCATCGGCCTGTATCGCAACAAGGCGCGCAACGTCATCAAGCTGTCCCGCATCCTTGTTGAGCAATACGGCGGCGAGGTGCCCTGTTCGCGCGCCGCGCTGGTCGCGCTGCCCGGGGTGGGGCGCAAGACGGCCAATGTGGTGCTGAACATGTGGTGGGGCCATCCGGCACAGGCGGTGGACACCCATATCTTTCGCGTCGGCAACCGCAGCGGCATCTGTCCGGGCAAGGACGTGGATGCAGTGGAACGCGCCATCGAGGACAACATCCCCGTCACCTTTCAGCGCCATGCCCATCACTGGCTGATCCTGCACGGGCGCTATACCTGCGTGGCCCGCAAACCCAAATGCGGCGCCTGCCTGATTTCCGATCTCTGCCAATTCGAGGAAAAGACCCAATGAAAAGCTACAAGGTTGTCGGTATCGGCAACGCCATCGTGGATGTCCTGACCCGCACCGAGGATGAAACCCTCGGCAATCTCGGGATCGAGAAGGGCATCATGCAGCTGGTTGACCGTGACCGCGCCGAAACGCTGTATGACGCGATGGACAACCGGATCGAGGCGCCGGGTGGCTCCGTTGCCAACACGCTGGCGGGCATCGGCAGCCTGGGCCTGCCCACGGCCTTCATCGGGCGGGTGCATGATGATGCGCTGGGCCGGTTCTATGCGCAGGCCATGGCCGATGACGGCACCGATTTCGTCAATCCGCCAGTGGCGGGGGGCGAGCTGCCGACCTCGCGTTCCATGATCTTCGTCTCCCCCGATGGGGAGCGGTCCATGAACACCTATCTGGGCATCTCGGCCGAGCTTGGCCCCGATGACGTGGACGAAAGCGTTGCCGCCAATGCCGAGATCGTCTTCCTGGAAGGCTATCTGTTTGACAAGGACAAGGGCAAGGAGGCCTTCATCCGCACGGCACGCGCCTGCCGCGCCGCCGGCGGCCGCGCCGGCATCGCCATTTCCGATCCCTTCTGCGTGGAACGCCACCGCGCCGATTTCCTGTCCCTGATCGAGAACGAGCTGGACTTCGTGATCGGCAATGAGGCCGAGATCCGCTCGCTGTATCAGGATGACAGCCTGGAGGCCGACCTGGCCCGGGTTGCCGCGATCTGCCCGCTGGTGGTGTGCACGCGGTCTGGCGACGGGGTGACCATCATGCATGACGGCACGCGCACGGACATTCCGGTGGACAAGGTCGTGCCGGTGGATGCCACGGGGGCGGGTGACCAGTTTGCCGCGGGCTTCCTGTTTGGCCTGGCCTTGGGCCGTGACATGGCCACTGCGGGGCGCATGGGATGCGTTTGCGCGGCGGAGGTCATCTCTCACATGGGTCCGCGGCCGGAGGTGTCCGTGCGTGACCTGATGCAGCAGCAGGGTCTGCTGTAATCCACGGGCGGGGCCGCGCGGCCCCGTCATCCCCCCAGCCAAGAAGAGCGTGCGATATGCCCTACAGCTATGACGACCAGAATATCTTCGCCAAGATCCTGCGCGGCGAGATCCCGAACAAGACCGTTCTGGACACGGATCATTCGCTGGCCTTCCATGACATCTACCCGCAGGCGCCGGTGCATGTGCTGGTCATCCCCAAGGGGACGTATGTGTGCTATGACCATTTCGCCCAGACGGCCAGCGATGCGGAGATCGTGGATTACACCCGCACCATTGGCGAGGTCTGCCGCCTGATGGGCGTGGAGGAGGGCGGGTTCCGCCTGATCTCCAACGCGGGCGAGGTCGGCGTTCAGGAAGTGCCGCATCTGCATGTGCATATCCTTGCGGGCCGTCCGCTGGGCCGGATGCTGGCGCGCGCGGAGTAAGCCTGCCCGCAGGGCGGGTGTGACAGGCGGGGCCGGTCTGGCCCCGGCCTTGGCGTGCTACGCGTCGCGCGTCAGTGACAGGAACACATCCTGCAGATCGGCCTGTTCGGTGCGCACATCGCGGATGCGCAGCCCCGCGGCATGCACCGCATCCAGCACCTGTTCGGCGGAGGTTTCCTGCGCCCGGTATCCCAGCGCAATCGTGCCATCCTCGCGCCGGTTGGCGGTGATGCCGGGGGCCTGGGGCAGCACGTCGGCCGGGCCTTCGGCCTGGATCACCATGGTCTTGGCGTCCAGTTGCCCCAGCAGGTTGCGGGTGCTGTCCTGCGCCACCTTGGTGCCGTGGTTGATGATGGCGATCTCGTCGCACATCTCCTCGGCCTCTTCCAGGTAATGGGTGGTCAGGATGATGGTCATGCCGCGTTCGCGGTTCAGCCGGCGCACGTTTTCCCACAGCATCTGCCGCAGTTCGATATCCACGCCCGCGGTGGGTTCATCCAGCACCAGCACATGCGGGTGATGCACCAGCGCCTTGCCCAGCAGCAGCCGCCGCCGCATCCCGCCGGACAGGGTGCGGGCATAGGCATCGGCCTTGTCGGTCAGGCCGATGAGGTCAAGGATATCGGCGGTGCGGCGCTGGCTGGCGGGCACGCCATACAGGCCCGCCTGCACCTCCAGCGCGGCGCGGGGGGTGAAGAAGGGGTCCAGGTTCAGCTCTTGCGGCATCACCCCGATGGAGGCGCGGCTTTGGCGCGGGTTCACGTCCTGATCCCAGCCCCAGATGCTGACGCGGCCGGCTGTTTTCACCACCAGGCCGGCCAGGATGTTGATCAGCGTGGATTTCCCGGCCCCGTTCGGCCCCAGCAACCCGAATACCGATCCGGCGGGCACCGTCAGGTCAATGCCTTTCAGGGCCTCTTTCGCGGGTTGGTTGCGGGATCCGGCATAGGTCTTGCGCAGTCCCTCTAGCTGGATGGCGGCATCGGTCATGGCTTGGTCTTGCTCCGCTGCATGGCATGGATCATAAACGCGCATAGTCGATCCGCAGCGGAAAGGGAACGCAGGCCATGACGACCGAGGCACCGGAAACCAAGATCGTTGATCAGTATCGCATCGCCTGCGACGGCGGCGAGGGCGCATTGGGCCACCCGCGCGTGTGGCTGCAGATCCCGGACGAGCATGGCTGGGTGGAATGCCCCTATTGCGACGCGAAATTCATCCACCGCGATCACGCCCCGGAGGCGTGACCGCCCCCGGCGCCGGGCCAGCCCGCGCCCCTCATCCCCGTGAAAGGAACACCGGACATGGCATTCGGCAAGGGCTGTCATCTGCATCTGATCGATGGATCGGCCTTTATCTTCCGGGCCTATCACGCGCTGCCGCCGCTGACGCGGAAATCTGACGGGTTGCCCGTGGGGGCGGTCAGCGGGTTTTGCAACATGCTGCACCGCTATGTGGAGGGCAATGCAGGCCCCGATGCGCCCACCCATGTCGCGGTGATCTTCGACAAGGGCAGCCACACCTTCCGCAATGACCTGTATGACCAATACAAGGCCAACCGGGACGAGATGCCGGAGGATCTGCGCCCGCAGATCCCGCTGACCCGCCGCGCGACGGAGGCGTTCAATATCGCCTGCAAGGAGCTGCAGGGGTTCGAGGCCGATGACATCATCGCCACGCTGGCCTGCCAGGCGCGGGCCGCGGGCGGGCAGGTGACGATCATCAGCTCTGACAAGGATCTGATGCAGCTGGTGGGCGATGGCGTCGAAATGCTGGACGCCATGAAGAACCGCCGCATCGACCGTGACGGCGTGATCGAAAAATTCGGCGTCCCGCCGGAACGCGTGGTGGATGTGCAGGCGCTGGCAGGCGATTCGGTGGATAACGTGCCCGGTGCGCCGGGCATCGGGATCAAGACAGCCGCGCTGCTGATCAATGAATTCGGCAGCCTGGAAGAGCTGCTGGACCGCGCCGGGGAGATCAAGCAACCCAAGCGCCGCCAGACCCTGATCGACCATCGCGCGCAGATCGAGCTGTCAAAGCGGCTGGTGCAGCTGGATTGTGACATGGCGCTGGATTTCACGCTGGATGATCTGGAGGTGCGAGAGCCGGACCCGGAGGTGCTGCTGGCCTTCCTGTCAGAGATGGAGTTCCGCACGCTGACCAAGCGCATCGCCGATCAGCATGGCGTGGCCGCGCCCGTGGCGCCGGCGGCGCCCTCTGACCTGCCCGATGCGCCCGCCACCGCCGCGCCGGACATGCCCCCCATCACGGCAGAGGGCTATGAGTGCGTGCGGGACCTGACGGCCCTGCAAGGCTGGATCGACCGCGCCCGGGACCAGGGCTTCGTGGCCGTGGACACCGAAACCACTGCGCTGGATGAAATGCGCGCCGATCTGGTGGGCGTGTCCCTGTGTCTGGCGCCGGGGCAGGCCTGCTATGTGCCGCTGGGCCATCGCGCGGGCGGCGAGGGGCTGTTTGACGATGCCACGCTGACGCCCGGCCAGATCCCCATGGCGCAGGCCCTGGCCGCGCTGCGCCCGCTGCTGGAAGATCCTGCCGTGCTGAAGATCGGGCAGAACCTGAAATATGATGTCAAGATCCTCGCCCGGCAGCGTGGGCCGGGGTTTGAGGACGGCATCGACCTCGCCCCGATCGACGATACCATGCTGATGTCCTATGCCCTGCATGGCGGTGAACATGGGCATGGCATGGACGAGCTTGCCGACCGCTACCTGGATCATCGCTGCATTCCCATCAAGGAGCTGATCGGCAGCGGCAAAAGCCAGATCACCTTTGACCGTGTCCCGATCGACGACGCCACCCGATACGCCGCCGAGGATGCGGATGTGACCCTGCGGCTGTGGCTGACCTTCCGCCCGCAGCTGCACCAGGCGCGCGTCACCCGTGTCTATGAAACGCTGGAACGCCCGCTGGTGCCGGTGCTGGCCCGGATGGAACGGCGCGGCGTGCTGGTGGACCGTGACGTTCTGGCCCGCATGTCCAACGCCTTTGCCCAGAAGATGGCGATGCTGGAGGAAGAGATCCACGACCTCGCCGGAGAGCGGTTCAATGTGGGCAGCCCCAAGCAGCTGGGCGAGATCCTGTTTGACAAGATGGGCCTGGAAGGCGGCAAGCGCGGCAAGACCGGCGCCTATACCACCTCTGCCGATGTGTTGGAGGACCTGGCAACGGAACATGACCTGCCCGCGCGGGTGCTGGACTGGCGGCAACTGTCCAAGCTGAAATCCACCTATACCGACAGTCTGCAGGATCACATCAACCCCGAAACCGGCCGGGTGCACACCAGCTATGTGATCGCCGGCGCCAACACCGGGCGGCTGGCCTCCACCGATCCGAACCTGCAGAACATCCCCATTCGCACGGAGGAAGGCCGCCGCATCCGCGAAGCCTTCGTGGCCGCGCCGGGGCATGTGCTGATCAGCCTGGATTACAGCCAGATCGAACTGCGCATCCTGGCCCATATCGCCGATATCGCATCTCTGAAACAGGCGTTCCGGGACGGGCAGGACATTCACGCCGCCACGGCATCCGAGATGTTCGGCGTGCCGCTGGCAGAGATGACGCCCGATGTGCGCCGTCAGGCCAAGGCGATCAACTTCGGCGTGATTTACGGCATTTCCGGCTTTGGTCTGGCGCGCAACCTGCGGATTCCGCGGGCCGAGGCGCAGGGCTTCATCGACAGGTATTTTGAACGCTTCCCCGGCATCCGCGCCTATATGGACGACACCGTGGACTTCGCCAAAGCGAACGGCCGGGTCGAGACGCTGTTTGGCCGGGTCATCCACACGCCGGAGATCGCAGCTCGCGGGCCACGGGCCGGGTTTGCCCGGCGCGCGGCGATCAACGCGCCCATCCAGGGCACGGCGGCCGACATCATCCGCCGCGCCATGATCCGCATGGAGGCCGCCATTGCCGACCTGCCCGCGCAGATGCTGTTGCAGGTGCATGACGAACTGCTGTTCGAGGTGGCCGAGGATGCGGTTGACCCGCTGATCGACCGCGCCCGCAGCGTGATGGAAGCCGCCGCAGACCCGGTAGTGCATCTGGACGTGCCGCTGGTGGTGGATGCGGGGCAGGGCGCCCATTGGGCAGAGGCGCATTGACCCCACGGTGCCGGCGCTGACCAGACGGGGGCAGGTGGACTGCGCCTTCAGGTCTGGCCGGGATGTGTGGGCGCCTCTTCCAGCTTCAGGCGCAGTTCGCGCAGCACCGGCAGGGTGGCGCGCAGCCGCGCGTCGCCCAACTCTCGCACAAGGTCAGAGATCATGGGCGCGATCGCCTCCAGCGCCTGATCCCGCGCCCGGCGTCCTGCCCCGCTGATGGACACCAGCTTGCGCCGGGCATCGTCCCAATCCGGGCGGATGTGGATATAGCCGGCCAGCTCCAGCTTGCTGAGCGTGTTGGTCATGGCCCCGCGCGTGACATGGAAACTGCGCGCCAGCTGCGCCGGGGTGCGTTCCACGCCGCTGTGGGCCAGGTGGTTCAGCACCGACAGATGCGAAATCTCCATCCGGTCCGGCAGCACGCGGGTGAGCCGGTTGCGCACCAGCTGATCCAGCGTCAGCAGCTCTCCGAACAGGGAAATCGCCAGCGGGTTGGGATCACGGCTCATGGGGCCAGGTCCCTGTCATGGGTCAGCGAGGGCACCTTTTGCCGCGCCTGTGCCACCTGCGCCATGTCCAGCGTGACCATGTGGATGCCCGGCGGGCTGTCCCCGGCATCGGCCAGCACCTCTCCCCAGGGCGAAATGGCCATGCTGTGGCCATGGGTCTGGCGCGGGCGGCCTCGGCTGACGGGGTGCTGGCCGCGTTGCGCGGGGGCCAGCACATAGGCGCCGTTTTCAATGGCTCGCGCGGTCAGCAGCGGCGCCCAGTGCCGCGGCCCCGTGGCGGGCGAAAAGGCCGCCGGAACCGTCAGCACCTGCGCCCCGGCCTGCGCCATGGCGC
The DNA here is from genome assembly GCA_965660085.1 of uncultured Paracoccaceae bacterium. Lineage (GTDB taxonomy): Bacteria > Pseudomonadota > Alphaproteobacteria > Rhodobacterales > Rhodobacteraceae > CBFHYV01. The sequence continues at coordinate 25,727 of CBFHYV010000004.1, read as the reverse complement.
GAAACATGTAGGGAAAGCGCAGGTCATAACACACGCTCAGCCCCAGCGTGGCAAACGGGGTGCGGGCCAGAACCAGCCTGTCACCGGGCGCATAGCCTTCGGATTCGCGATAGGTCTCGGCCTCGGTCACTTGCACGTCGAACATATGCGCCTTGTCATAGCGCGCGACGATTCCGCCATCCGGCCCCAGCAGGAAGGAGCGGTTGGCAAAGCGCGGCTCTGGCGGGTCTGATTTCACGGCGATGGAGCCAAGCAACAGCCAGATGCCCAGACGCGCCGCCAGATCACGCGCGCCCGCCAGAAAGACGTCCTGATCCTCCGGGCGCAGCACCTCCGCCTGGTGGCTGCGGCTGGAGGAGACGCAGTTGCAGACCTCCGGCGTCAGGGCAAAACCCGCCCCGTCACGCGCCGCGTCAGTCACCAGATCCGCCATCTGGCGCAGGTTCCGGGCCGGGTCATCCCCGGACGTCATCTGGACCAGCGCGGTGCGCATGGTCAGTCCGCCAGCAGCGGGTCAAGCTTGCCCGCGCGCTCCAGGGCGTAAAGCTCATCACAGCCGCCAACATGGGCCGCGCCCACGAAGATCTGCGGCACGGTGCGCCCGCCATTGGCGCGCTGGATCATCTCCGGCTTGCGGTCGGGGTTGGCCCAGACGTCGATCTCCGTAAAGGTCACGCCTTTCTGGGTCAGCAGGCGCTTGGCGGCGTGGCAAAAGCCGCACAGGGGCGAGGTATAGATTTCAACGGGTTTCATCGGCACATCCAATTCATTCACCCGGTGGAACCTAGGCGGTTATGTCCGCGCGTGCCAGCACGCTGATGCATACCTCCCTTGCGCCGGCCTCAAGCACGGCTTCGGTGCAGGCGGCCAGCGTGGCGCCGGTGGTCAGCACATCGTCCACCAGGATCACCTGCCGCCCGAGCAGCAATGGCACGCGGGTGGGGCGGGGGGCGATGGCGCCTTGCAGGGTTTCGGCGCGTTCGGCGCGGGTCTTTCCCTCCAGCGATTCGGTGCGGCGGGTGCGGATCAGCGCATCCGGCAGCGCCTGAACCCCCAGCCTGTCCGCCAAGGCCGCCGCCAGCAGGGCGGATTGGTTGTATTTGCGCCGCAGCAGCCGGGTGGGGTGCAGCGGAACCGGCACCAGCCATGCATCGGGCGCGGCAATCGCGGCCGTGGCGCGGGCCATCCACGGCCCGGCCGCGCGGGCGATCTGGGGCCTATCCCCGTGTTTCAGCCCCAGGATCAGCCTGCGCCCCTGATCCCGATACAGCAGCGCCGCCCGCCCCCGCACCCAAGGGGGCGGGGTGGCGCGGCAGCTGTCGCAGTGCTCTGGCCGGTCGGACTCGCCGGGCAAGGACGTGCCGCAGGCATCGCAGCACAAGCCGCCGACAAAGGGCGTTTCCGCCCAACACGCCCCGCACAGGGCAAAATCGCTCAGCACGCTGGCCCCGCATCCCACGCAGGCTGGCGGAAAGACCATGTGCAAGGCTGTTTGCATTGCCTGCTGCAGCATTCTATCTCCACCCCCATGGCCCAGACATTGACAGACCGCACCGCATTGGCCCGCCGCCGCGCCCGCGCCCGGCCAGAGGCTCTGTTCCTGCATGAGCTCGCCCGCGACGAGCTGCAGGATCGACTCTCCCTGGTTAACAGAACCTTTACGGATGCCGCCGTGGTGACGCCCTTTCCGCAGCTGTGGCAGGGGTTTGATGGCAAGGTGGTGGCCGATGATCCCGTTCTGGCGCTGGACAGCGGGGCGCATGACCTGGTGCTTCATGCGCTGTGCCTGCATTGGGCCGATGACCCGGTGGGGCAGTTGATCCAGGGCCGCCGCGCGCTGCGGCCGGATGGGCTGTTGATGGCGGCCACGCTGGGGGGACAGACCCTGGCAGAGCTGCGCGCCGCCCTGGCCGAGGCCGAAGTTGCGGTGACGGGCGGGCTGTCCCCGCGTGTGGCCCCGATGGGGGAGATCCGGGATCTGGGCGGGCTGCTGGGCCGGGCGGGCCTTGCGCTGCCGGTGGCGGACAGCCTGCGCCTGCCGGTCAGCTACGCCTCCCCCCTGCACCTGATGCGAGAGTTGCGGGCGATGGGCGAATCCAACGCGCTGGCCGATCGGGTGCGCCATCCCACGCGCCGCGCCGTTCTGCTGGAGGCCGCCGGGCGCTATGCCGCCGCCCATACTGACCCCGACGGCCGCATCACCGCCACGTTCGAGGTGATCTTCCTGCACGGCTGGGCGCCCGACGCCAGCCAGCCCCAGCCGTTGCGGCCTGGTTCGGCCACCGCGCGGCTGGCGGATGCGCTGAACACCGATGAAACGCCTCTGGGGGATTAGGGTGGCCATGTTGACCTTTGCAGGATTCGCGATATGTCCCCACTGACCCCGAGACAACCCGACAGGACCGCCATGCTGGACGATACCAAATCCGCAACGCGCCCCGCGCACGCACCCACAGATCACCCCAAGGTGCCCGCCGCGAAGGTTGGCATCCTGCTGGCGAACCTCGGCACGCCGGACAATTATGATTACTGGTCCATGCGCCGCTATCTGAACGAGTTTCTCAGCGACCGCCGCGTGATCGATTATTCGCCCTGGCTGTGGCAGCCGCTGCTGCAACTGGTCATCCTGTCCAAACGACCGTTCAGCTCTGGTGAGGCCTACAAGTCCATCTGGAATAAGGACAAGGGCGAAAGCCCGCTGATGACCATCACCCGCGACCAGACCGCCGCCATCGCCAAGACCATGTCAGAGCAATATGGTGACAAGGTCATGGTGGATTTCTGCATGCGCTATGGCAACCCCTCCACCAAGTCGAAGGTGCGGGCGATGGCAGAGGCCGGTTGCCAGAAGATCCTGTTCTTCCCGCTGTATCCGCATTACGCGGGCGCCACATCCGCCACGGCGGTGGACCAGTTCTTCCGCTCGCTGATGGACGAGGCCTGGCAGCCCATCGCCCGCGTGGTGGAGCCGTATTTCGAAAACCCGCTGTATATCGAGGCGCTGGCCCAATCCGTGGAGCGCGCCTATGCCGGGATGGAAGAAAAGCCCGAAAAGCTGGTGGTGTCCTACCACGGGATGCCGCAGCGCTATCTGACCGGCAATGGGGATCCCTACCACTGCCAGTGCCAGAAAACCACGCGCCTGTTGAAAGAGCGTCTGGGATGGGACGATCACCAGATCGGCACCACCTTCCAATCCGTGTTCGGCCCCGAAGAATGGCTGCGCCCCTATACGGTTGAAGAGGTCGCGCGCCTGGCCAAGGAAGAGGGCAAGAAACGCATCGCCGTGATCGCCCCCGCCTTTTCCGCCGATTGCATCGAAACGCTGGAGGAGATCAACGAAGAGATCTGCGAAAGTTTCGAGGAAGCCGGCGGCGAGCATTTCCACTACATCCCCTGCCTCAACGACGATCCGCTGCACATCAAGGCGCTGTGCAGCATCATCGATGACAATCTGCAGGGTTGGGTGCGCTGACCGCGCGCGCCGATCGCAAACCGATGCACAGATGAAAAGGCCGCCGGATGGGCGGCCTTTGTCTGTTTCGGGGGGTGCGCTTGTGCGGTGAGTTTCACACCCGCGCAGCGGCGGTCAGCGCGCAGGTAATCCCTGAACCTCGCCCGTGCGGATGACGTCCGGGTCATAGGCCTTGCGGGCGAAGACGGCGCGCACATCCTCAACAAAGCTGTCCAGCGGGTCCATGGGATAGTCCGGGTCGAAACTGGCCTGGTCCCAGCGTTCGCAAAAATCGGCGCAGCTCTGGAAACAGGGGTGGTCCTTGAACCGCTGCCGCGCCTCCGGGTCCCAGCCGTAATGATGGGCGTAATAGACCATCTGGAAAATGCCGTGATGTTCCACCACCCAGGCGACCTCCTCGCGCACAAAGGGGCGCAGGATTTCGGCGGCCATGCGGTCATGGTTTTGCGGCGCCAGCCTGTCGCCGATGTCATGCAACAGCGCGGCCACCACCCAATCACGGTCCGCGCCATCGCGCCGGGCGCGGGTGGCGGATTGCAGGCCGTGCTGCATCCGCGTGATCTGATACCCGGCCAGCGTTTCAGCGTCCTGCGCGGCAAGCTCGGCCAGCAGCCGGTCCGCCGTGCCGGCCAGATAGGGTTTTTCCAGATGCTCCAGCAGGGCGTAATCCTGCTGCGTGCCGTCCTTCATCTGGGTGAAGGACACGGTTTGCGCCTGGGCGGAGGTGTCTGTCATGGCGGGCCTCATACGTGGTCTGCCCAAACGGTGAAACAGCACGGGGCGCGTCGCAAGCCCATACGACGCGCCCCCTGTGTGAAACTGGCGGTTTTCAGTTCAGCCCGGCCAGTTGATATTGCCGGGAGATCAACAGGTCATCGATGACCAGCGCCGACCGGGCCGGGTTTTGCGCGCCGGGGCGATAGATGCCCATCTTGACCGCGGGCTTGGCGCAGGGGGCCATGTGAACCGGCTGACGCTTCATCAGGGTGCGGCCATTGACGATCAGCGTCAGCGTGGGCTGCGGGCCGGACTGGTCAAACAGGATGCGGAACTGGGTGTCACGGCCGATCAGATCATCGATCCGGGGGGTGCCCATGGCCTTCTGGCGCAGGTTGCCGCGCTCCGCGCTGCCGGGGATGTCAGCGGTCAGAACCATTGCACGCATCTGGCGCTGGTGGAACTGCAGCATCAGCAGCGGCGCGGCGTTGCAGGATTTTGTCCAGCCGTGGATCTGGAAGAATGTTTCGCGCTGGCCCAGGAAGCCTTCGGTGAAATTGGCAGTGAAGGAGATCTCCTGCACCGTGCCGCGGGGCATGTGCCCGGCCTGGATCAGCTCTGCCCGTTCCCAATAGGGGGCGCCGTTGCGGCGGCGTGTGTCGGCGCGGCAGCCGCCGCGATCACCGGGGTTGAGCGTGAAGGCCAGTTGCGGGTCTTGCGCCGTGCCGGCCCAGGTCACCGCCTGCGGCGAGGGCAGGCGGCAATTGGCCAGCAACGCGGCGTTCCAGTCACGGTCACGGAATTCGGCATGGGCGGATGTGGCGGCGAGTGTCAGGACGAATGCGGCAAGGCGGGCAATCAGGGTGAACATGGCGCGGCTCCGGGGGGCTATACTTTTGATAGCCCCAGCTCTACGGATGCGCCCCTGACGACGTGTCGCCCATCGGGTTACGCTTGTTCATCCTTTATTATGGATATCTGACAAATATCTAGATGTCTGGATAAGCTGGGTTTATCTGGCGCTCTGCCACCCGAAACCGGGATTTGTCATAATTGATGACCAATCTGGCCGTCGCAGGTGACGGGATGCTGTCACTTCGTGACAGATCGCGGCTTTCCGACAGATGTTGCAAGATATGACGCCGGGCCTGTGGCGCAGATCAGCCCTTGGGGCGCAGGTCCAGCGGGACGGCCCCGCGGGAGACGCGCACCAATGTGCGGATGACCGCGGCGCGGTTGGGGTGATTGGCCAGCAGATCCTGCCGCATCTGGTCCGCCTTCGGATCGGCGGTTTCCGCGGCACAGCGATACAGCGCCAAGTCGGCCTCCTCATCCCCGGCAAGGCATGCCCAGGTGGCGCAGGCATCGTGATAGCGGCCAAGCCGCAGCAGCACCCGCCCCAGATTGCGCCGCGCGGCGATATCCTGCGGATCACAGCGCAGCGCCTTGTCAAAGGCCTCCGCCGCGGTGTGCAGATCCTGAGCCAGCAAGGCGGCGCGCCCAAGTTCGAACCAGGCATTGCCGTGGGTCGGCGCCTGCGTGACGGCCTTGCGCAGGGACCGCACGGCATCGGAGGGGCGGCCAAGCTCCAGCAGAACCTTGCCGTAGTTATACAGCATGGGCGCGGGCGCGCCGGCCTGGGACGCAACAGGCCGCAACATGCGTTCTGCCTGCGACCACTGCCCTGTGCCCAGCGCCTGTTGCAACGCGGCCAAGTTCATTGCCTGCCTCCCCATCTGATTCGCGGAAGATAGCGCGCAGTTGCAAAGGTTTTGTCACGAAACCTTCGGCAAACGGCTTTAGGCGGGGCGCAGATTTGACTTTGGGGATCATGCCATGTTTTCCGCCTTCACCGCGCCGGGCCAGTTTTTCCGCGGCAACCTGCATACACATTCCAACCTGTCCGATGGCGTGCTGGAGCCTGCCGAGGTCTGCCGCCGGTATCGCGCCGAGGGCTATGACTTCCTCGCGCTGACCGATCACTTCATCGGCGCCTATGATTACCCGATCGCGGACACGCGGCCGTTTCGCGGCGACGGCTTCACCACCATCCTCGGCGCCGAGATCCATTCCGGCGCGATGGAGAATGGCGAGCTGTGGCATATTCTGGCCGTGGGTCTGCCGCAGGATTTCGCGCCCTCGCACACGCCGGGGTTCAGCCCGGTGGACGGTCAGGAAACCGGGCCAGAGCTGGCGGCGCGGGCCCGCGCGGCGGGGGCCTTCGTGGCGGTGGCGCATCCGCAATGGTCCGGGATGACCCTGGCGGACGCGCGCAGCATTGAGGCTGCCCATGCGGTTGAGATCTACAACCACGGCTGCGCCATGGGCTGTGACCGCCCCGATGGCGCCTATGTGGCCGATCTGCTGCTGTCCGAGGGGCGCGATCTGACGCTGATTGCCACCGATGACGCGCATTTCACCGAACCCGATCATTTCGGCGGCTGGGTGATGGTGAAGGCCGAGGAAAACCAGCCCGAGGCCCTGCTCGATGCGCTGAAGGCGGGTGCGTTCTATTCCAGCCAGGGGCCGGAGCTGCGCGGGATCACGCTGCATTCCGACCGGATCGAGGTCCACAGCAGCGCCGTGGCGGCGGTGATCGTGCAGGGGCATGGCTCTGCCGCGGTGGCGGTGCATGGCGCCTCCATGACCCGCACCGAGGTTCCGCTGGAGCGGTTCCGGACCTCCCCCTGGATCCGAGTCACGGTGGTGGATGCTGCAGGGCGGCGCGCCTGGTCCAACCCCGCACGCCTGTAACGGCAGCGGGGGTCAACCGGCGGCAGACGCGTTACAAATCTATTACAAAAATGAATGTTTTTTGTCACATGCCTGTCACCAAAGTGAATCCTGCACTCAATAGCCAGCGCCAGAAGTCACAAGGGATCTCCTGATGCTCAAGGTCGAAGGCCTGACGAAACGGTTTGGCACCCGCACCGCTGTCGACAATGCCAGCTTCACCATCCCCGAGCCCGCCATGATCGGCGTGATCGGGCGGTCTGGCGCGGGCAAATCCACGCTGTTGCGCATGATGAACCGGCTGGCCGACGCCACCGAGGGCCGGATCGTGTTCGAGAGCCAGGAGATCACCGCGCTGAAGGGCGCTGCCCGCCGTCAGTGGCAATCCCGCTGCGCGATGATCTTTCAGCAATTTAACCTGGTGCCGCGGATGGACGTGGTGTCCAACGTGCTGCACGGCACGTTGAACCGCCGCTCCACGCTGGCAACGATGTTCAACCTGTATCCCCAGTCTGACATCCACAAGGCGATCGAGATCCTCGACCGTCTCGGCATTGCCGAACAGGCCCCCAAGCGCGCAGAGGCGCTGTCCGGCGGCCAGCAGCAGCGCGTGGCCATTGCCCGTGCCCTGATGCAGGACCCGGCCATCATTCTGGCGGACGAACCCATCGCCTCGCTGGACCCGATGAACGCCCAGATCGTGATGGAGGCCCTGCGCCGCATCCACGAAGAGGACGGCCGCATGGTGATCTGCAACCTGCACACGCTGGACACCGCGCGCCGCTACTGCGACCGCGTGATCGGCATGCGGGACGGGCGCATCGTGTTCGATGGCACGCCTGAGCAACTGACAACCGGCGTCGCCCGCGACATCTACGGCGCCGGCGCAGATTTTTCCGAGGCCGCGACGTCCACGGAAATCGAGAGTTTGGATCACGGTCAGGGCGCAAACGCGCTGGCGTGATCCGATACAAGACCCGGTGTTCGGGCAACCTTTCCTCATGGAGACGAACATGAAAAAGACCATCGCACTTGCTCTGGCAGCCTCCACCGCGCTGTCCTCCGCTGCCTTCGCTGGCGGCCACATGATCTCTGAGTTCCGCATCGGCCTGCTGGGCGGCGAAAACGCCCAGGACCGTCTGAACAACAACGAATGCCTGCGCGCCTACACCGAAGAGGCGCTGGGCGTGCCGACCCGCCTGTTCGCCCCCGCCGACTACAACGGCGTGATCCAGGGCCTGCTGGGTGGCTCCATCGACATGGCCTGGCTGGGCGCCTCCTCCTACGCCGCCACCTACCTGGAAGACGCCGAAGCGGTTGAGCCCGTGCTGGTCAAGACCAACCTGGACGGCTCCTTCTCTTACCACTCCATCGGCTTCGCCCGCATCGACAGCGGCGTCGCCTCCCTGGACGACATGGCAGGCAAGGTGTTTGGCTTCGGTGACCCGAACTCCACCTCCGGCTACCTGATCCCCTCCATCGAGGTTCCTCAGGCAACCGGCGCCTCCATGGAGCCCGGCGACTATTTCGGTGACGTCGTGTTCACCGGCGGCCATGAGCAGACCATCGTTGCAGTCTACAACGGCGACATCGACGCCGGCGTGACCTGGGCCGACGGCCTGGGCGCATGGGAAGACGGCTACAACTCCGGCGCGCTGCGCCGCGCTGTGGACGCCGGCCTGGTGGACATGAACGAACTGCAGCAGATCTGGATCTCCAAGCCGATCCCGGAAGGCCCGATCGTTCTGCGCAAGGCCCTGCCCGCCGACGTCAAGGAAAAGATGATCGAACTGATGACCACCACGCTGCAGGCCGACCAGGATTGCCTGTACGGTGTGGCCGCGGGTGAAACCGCTGGCTTCGAGCCGATCGCTCACTACGCATATGAGACGATTGTCGCTGTTCGCGCCGCGCGCAGCAACTGATCCGCTTCACGCGACTGCCGGGCCCGCCATTGTGCGGGCCCGATGCCTTTTCCGACTGATCTGAACCCTTCCGGACGGAGCCTTCCATGGCCGATATCAGCGCAGAGCGCGCCCAGGGCGCCCAGGGCGTGGACGCGATCCAGAGCGAATACATGGGCATGGTGCGCACGCGCCGCCTGTATTCCGGCATCGCCATCCTCGTCTTCGTGATTCTGATGGTGTCGGGGTTCAACATTGCCGATGCCCGCAACGCCGGTGGCTTCTGGGACGGGCTGCACCAGGTCTTCGATTTCCCCGAGGGTGTGATCGAGGAAGCCTGGGAAAAGCGCGCCGAGCTGCCCGGCCTGCTGGTCAAGTATTTCCCCGCCCTGATTGAAACGGTGAACATCGCCATCGTCGCCACGCTTCTGGGCGTGATCGCGGGGCTGTTCCTGTCCTTCCTGTCGACCCGTGGCATGGCGTATTACCCCGCGCTGATCCCGGTGTTCCGGCGGATTTCCGACATCTTCCGCGCGGTGCCGGAAATCGTCGTGGCGCTGGTGCTGATCTTCATGATGGGCGGTGGCCCGGTGCCCGCGATGATCGCCATTGCGATCCACACCGCAGGCGCCCTGGGCAAGCTGTATTCCGAGGTCAACGAGAACGCGGATCTCAAGCCTGTGGAAGGCCTGTATTCCGTCGGCGCGAACTGGATGCAGCGCATGGGCCTGGGCGTGATCCCGCAGGTGGCCCCCAACTATGTCAGCTACGCGCTGCTGCGGCTGGAAATCAACATCCGCGCCTCGGCCATTTTGGGCTTCGTCGGCGCGGGCGGCATCGGGTATGAGCTGCGCAACTCCATGACCTGGGGCCAGGGCCGCTTCGATGAGGCCGCCGCCATTTTCATCCTGCTGTTCGCAACGATCGTTCTGGTGGACCAGGTGTCCTCGAACGCGCGCAACCGCCTGATCGGCCCCGGCGCGCATTGACGCGCCATCTGAGGAGATCCCGCCGATGACCGATGCCACCCACACCCCCGGTATGCCTCTGGACGCGCTCAAGGCAGATGCGGACAGGCTGATCAAGCGCAAGCGGCTGATCACGCTTGGCGTGCCGGCCATCGTCCTGGTCTATTTCACCTATATCTTCTTTGCCTTCGACGTGGCGGGGCTGATGGACCGGCTGCGGCTGGACAATGCCGCAACCCTGGTGGCGGACAGCTACAGCTACAAGACGCAGGTCACGCGGGACAACCGCTCTGGCAATATCGTCGTGGCCAAGGAAGGCGAACGCAAGGGCACCTACCCCGAAGGCATGTTGCCGGACTGGGTGACCTTCACCGATGAGGGCGCGGAGATCCTGTTGGAGGACGGGCACCGGGTGCTCTATGGCCCGGACAACAGCGCCGTCTATATCCACCCCGAATTTGGCGAGATCGCAGCCTCGGCCTCGCGCTCGGGCGGGGTGCAGATTTCGGTGGCAGAGGAAGACCTGCCGGACTGGATCAGCTACTCACGTGCGCGTCTGGACATCCGCACAGATGCCGGCCGCCTGACCATGACCCGCACCCGGACCGAGACCTTCCGCTATTTCTTTGGCTGGGAACTGTTTTGGTTCACGCTGGACAGCCCCTATCACAACGTGTCGCTGCCGCGCATTCTGTTCGGCCCGCAGCTGGACCCGGAACGGTCCAACATCACCGGGGCCGTGCAGGATTTCTGGAACAACGGCATGTGGCGCCACAAGGACGTGGTCTGGGCGCTGGGTGAAACAGCGCTGATGGCTTTCTTGGGGACGATGGGCGCGGCCATGGTTGCCCTGCCGCTGGCCTTTGCTGCGGCCAAGAACTTCACGCCCGTGGCGGTTGTCCGTCAGGCGGTGCGCCGGGTGTTCGACTTTGTCCGCGGGGTGGATGCGCTGATCTGGACGATCATCCTGTCCCGCGCCTTTGGCCCCGGCCCCTTGACCGGCGCGCTGGCGATTCTGATCACGGACAGCGGATCCTTCGGCAAGCTGTTTTCCGAGGCGCTGGAAAACGTGGACAAGAAGCAGATCGAAGGGGTCGAATCCACCGGCGCCCGGCCGATCCAGCGGTATCGGTTTGGCGTGATCCCGCAGATCATGCCGGTGCTGCTGAGCCAGGTTCTGTATTTCTTGGAATCCAACACCCGGTCCGCCACGATCATCGGCGCCATCACCGGCGGCGGCATCGGCCTGATGATCACCCAGGCGATCCAGACCCAGAAGGACTGGGAAGAGGTCACCTACTACATCGTGCTGGTGATTGGCCTTGTGATCGCGATGGACTGGTTCTCTGGCTGGCTGCGGGGCAAGCTGATCGGCCGCGATCAGGCGCGCTGATGGCCCGCTTGACAGAGGCGCCGTTCCTGCACCCGGATTGCGAGATCCGGGACTGCACCCTGGGCCGGTATGTGGAGATCGGCCGGGGCAGCCGCCTGGCGCATGTGACCATGGGGGATTATTCCTACTGTGATCGCTACGCTGATCTGGCCAATGCCGAGGTCGGGAAATTCTCCAACATCGCCAGTTTCGTGCGGGTGGGGGCCACGGATCATCCGCTGGACACGGCATCCTGCCATCATTTCCTGTATCGCTCCGCCGATTATTGGGACGATGCCGAAAACGATGCCGCGTTCTTTGCGCACCGCCTGTCCCGCCGGGCCGTGGTGGGGCATGACACCTGGATCGGGCATGGCGCCATGGTCAAGCCCGAGGTCACGCTGGGCCACGGTGCGGTTGTTGCCGCAGGCGCGGTGGTGACCAAGGATGTGGCGCCCTACACGATCGTTGCGGGCACACCCGCGCGGCCGCTGCGGGACCGCCAGCCCCACGCTATCGCCGAGCGTCTGATCGCGCTCGCTTGGTGGGATTGGGGCCACGACGCCCTGCGCACTGCGCTGGCCGATTTCCGGGCGATGCCGGCGGAAGCTTTCCTGGAAAAATACGGCGGCTGAGCCCGCGCTGTCAGCCCGGCGTCTGGTTGGTCTGTCCAGGCTTCTCTGACAGATCGCCGAGGGTCAGGGTGATGCGGTCACTGGCGAAATGGCTGCGGCCATATTCCACCGGCAGATCATCCGGCCCGAGGTTCAGGCTGGTGGTGCGCAACAATGGCGCGCCTTCGTCCACCTGCAGGTGCAGGGCCTGCGTGGCCGTGGCCAGCACGGCGGTCAGGCGGGTGGAGACGCGGCGATAATCCGGCACGCCGCAGGCGCGCAGTGCGGCGGTCACGCCCGGTTCCGTTTCCAGCACCTTGTCCAGCCCCGGGATACGGTCCAGCGGGAAAACGCTTTCAAACAGGCCCACGGGGCTGCCATCCATCAGAGACAAGCCGTGATAGGCACAGACAGCGGCCTCCGGCGTGATGTTCAGCGCCTCGGCCTCGCCCCGGGACGCCCCGCGCACCACCACGGACAGCCGCTGTTTGGACGGGATGCGCCCGGCCGCCAGCAGATTTTCATGAAACCGAACGCGCGGGCCCAGCGGAAAATCCGTGGGTTTGGCCAGCACGAAGGCCCCCGTGCCCCGGCGCGTCCGCACCAGGCCCTGGTCCACCAGGCTGGCCAGCGCCCGCCGCACGGTGTGGCGATTCACGCCAAAGCGGTCCGCCAGGCTGTGTTCCGTGGGCAGTTTGTCACCGGGGGCATAGTGGCCGTCCCCGATGTCACGGCTGAGCGTTTCGGCGATGCTGGCCCAAAGCGAGGTTTGCGGCGTGTTACTCAAGCTTCACAAATCTCCTGTGGAACTGGGTTGAGAAAACTGGCAAATAGACCTCAGTTGTATAGTTGTCGATAGGTGCACAAGGTGACGGATACGCCCGCAGACGCCGCCTCCCGAAAAGCATGGATGAGCCTTTTGGCGCAAGCGCCGAGTGGCGAAGTTGCCCGTTTGTTGGGTGATGTGGCACCCGCCCCGGAGTTCGATTGGCTGCGCCGCCCTGAAACCGGCAGTGTCATGGTGCGGGGCCGGGCTGGCGGCACCGGCGCGCCCTTCAACCTGGGTGAAATGACGGTGACGCGCTGCAGCCTGCGGATTGCCGGGGGCAGCGTCGGACATGCCTATGTCCAGGGGCGCAACAAGGATGACGCCAAGGCCGCCGCCCTGGTGGATGCGCTGATGCAGACGCCGCAGGCCGACGCCATGCGCCGCGCGGTGCTGGAGCCGTTGCAGGTGCAGCGCCAAACCACCCGCGAGACCCGCGCCCGCAAGGCCGCCGCCACCAAGGTGGATTTCTTTACCATGGTCAGGGGAGAGGACTGATGCAGAGCACATCCCTTGAGGGCGGTTTCACCGATCCCGCGCGCGATGCGTCCCATGCGTTCCGCGCCGTGATGGGTGTGATGGCGCAGCCCGGCACCGTGGCTGAGCTGCGCGGCGCGCAGCCGCCCCTGCCTATGTCGCCCGCCGCCGGTGCAGTGGTGCTGACACTTTGTGATCCGGACACGCCGCTGTATCTGGGTGGCGCCCATGACACGCCGGAAATCCGCGATTGGGTCGCCTTTCACACGGGCGCGCCGCTGGCGGGGCCGGAGGCCTGCATGTTTGCGCTGGGCCAGTGGCAGGCGCTGTTGCCGCTGTCGGCCTATCCGGTGGGCACGCCGGAATATCCGGACCGGTCGGCCACGCTGATCGTCGATGGGGCGGATCTGTCCGCGCCCGGCGTGACCCTGCGCGGCCCGGGCATCAAGGACACCGCCGCGCTGGCACTGCCGGACCCGGCGCTGTTGCGCGCCAATGCGGCGCTGTATCCACTGGGGCTGGACTTTTTCCTGACCGAGGGCGACCGCGTGGCGGCCCTGCCCCGCAGCACGGAGATCCTGTAATGTATGTGGCCGTCAAGGGTGGCGAACGCGCCATCAACAACGCCCATGCCTGGCTGGCCGAGGAACGCCGAGGCGATGCGCAGGTGGCGGAACTGTCGCTGGCCCAGATCCGGCAGCAAATGGCGCTGGCGGTGAACAGGGTGATGGCCGAAGGCTCGCTGTATGATCCGGATCTTGCCGCGCTGGCGATCAAACAGGCGCGCGGTGACCTGATCGAGGCGATCTTCCTGGTCCGGGCCTATCGGACCACCTTGCCCCGGCTGGGCTATTCCAACCCCATCGACACCGCCCGCATGGCCTGTGACCGGCGCGTCAGCGCGACGTTCAAGGACCTGCCCGGCGGCCAGATCCTTGGCCCAACGTTTGATTACACGCATCGTCTGCTGGACTTCAAACTCGCCGCCGAGGGCGAGCCGCCCGTGACCGCCCACGAACGCGAGGCCGCGGCCGAGGACGTGCCCCATGTGACCGGCTTTCTCAACCGCGAAGGCCTGATCGAGGAAGCGCCCGCCGATGACACTCCGCCCCGCGACCTGACGCGCGAGCCGCTGGAGCTGCCCGCTGATCGCGCGCTGCGGCTGCAGGCGTTGGCCCGCGCGGACGAAGGCTTCATCCTTGGCATGGCCTATTCCACCCAGCGGGGCTATGCGCGCAACCATGCCTTCGTGGGTGAGCTGCGCATCGGGGCCGTGGCCGTGGAGATGGAGATCCCGGAGCTGGGCTTTGCCATCGAGATCGGCGAGATTACCGTGACCGAATGTGAAACCGTCAACCAGTTCACCGGCTCCAAGACCGAGCCGCCGCAATTCACCCGTGGCTATGGGCTGGTGTTTGGCCAGACAGAGCGCAAGGCGATTTCCGTGGCGCTGGTGGATCGTGCCCTGCGCTGGGAAGAACTGGGCGAGGACAACCAGGGCGCGCCGGCGCAGGATGCGGAATTTGTGCTGTATCACGCGGACAACATCCAGGCGACGGGCTTTCTGGAACACATCAAGCTGCCCCATTACGTCGATTTCCAGTCAGAGCTGGAGCTGGTGCGCAAACTGCGCCGCGAGGCAGAGGCCCGCGCCAAGGATCAGGACACATCCCCGGAGGCCGCCGAGTGACCCGCGCCGTTGTCTTTGACCTTGGCGGTGTGCTGGTGGATTGGCAGCCGCATCTGGCCTGGGCCCCGGAAATGGGCGAGGATGCCGCGCGCGCCTTCATGGCACGGGTGGATTTCCCGGCGCGCAACCTGCGCGGCGACGGCGGCGAACGCTTTGCCGATCTGGCCGCCGAAATCGATGACCCCGCCGATGCCGCGCGGCTGGCCGCTTATGTGGATCTGTATCCGCGCACGGTGCAGCAGACCGTGCCCGGCACCTGGCAGATCCTGGATCGGCTGCGCGCGGCGGGCATGCCCCTGCATGCCATTACCAACTGGTCGGCAGAGACCTGGCCGCGCGGCCTGACCGTGCAGCCGCGCCTGGCGGAGGTGTTCGGCGTGACGGTGGTGTCCGGCCAGGAGGGCGTGGTGAAGCCTGATCCGCGCATCTACCGGCTGTTGTGTGACCGCGCCGGCCTGCGGCCCGAAGACTGCGTGTTCATCGACGATGGCGCGCATAACGTCGAAGGCGCGCGCGCCATCGGCATGGACGGCATTCATTTCACCGGCGCCGCGGCGCTGGAGGCAGACTTGACCAAGCGGGGGCTCTTGTGACGGAACAGGCCTATAACTTCGCCTATCTGGATGAACAGACCAAGCGGATGATCCGCCGCGCGATCCTCAAGGGATTGGCGGTGCCGGGATACCAGGTGCCCTTCGCCAGCCGAGAGATGCCCATGCCCTACGGGTGGGGCACCGGCGGCGTGCAGGTGTCGGCCGCCGTGCTGACGCCCGAGGACCGGTTCAAGGTGATCGACCAGGGCGCGGATGACACCACCAACGCCGTGTCCATCCGCAGTTTCTTTCAGCGCACCGCCGGTGTGGCGACGACCACGCACACATCCGAGGCCAGCGTGATCCAGACCCGCCACCGCATCCCCGAAGACGGGCTGAGCGAGGGGCAGATCCTAGTCTATCAGGTGCCGATCCCGGAACCGCTGCGCTTTCTGGAGCCGCGCGAGACCGAGACGCGCAAGATGCACAGCCTGGAGGAATACGGGCTGATGCATGTCAAGCTGTATGAGGACATCAGCCGTCACGGGCATATCGCCACCTCCTACGCCTATCCGGTGCGGGTGGAGGGACGCTATGTGATGGACCCGTCGCCGATCCCGAAATTCGACAATCCCAAGCTGTCGGATTGTCCGGCGGTGCAGTTGTTCGGCGCGGGGCGAGAGCAGCGGATCTATGCGCTGCCGCCCTATACGCAGGTCATCAGCCTGGATTTCGAGGATCATCCCTTTGACCCGTCCAAGGCGCCGCATCCCTGCGGGCTGTGCGGATCGGAGGAGAGCTACCTTGACGAGGTGATCGTGGATGATGCGGGCGGGCGCATGTTCGTCTGTTCCGACACGGATTATTGCGAGGCCCGGCAGGCGGCCGGCCATCGGGGAAAGGATGCGGCATGACCGATGCGTTGCTGTCTGTTCGCGGGATCACCAAGCGGTATGGGGCGCATGTGGGCTGCGCCGATGTGAGCTTTGACCTCTATCCCGGCGAGGTCATGGGGATCGTGGGCGAATCCGGGTCGGGTAAATCCACCCTGCTGAACTGCATGGCCGGGCATCTGGTGCCCGATGCGGGTGAGGTTGTGTTTGACACGCGCGGCGATGGCCCCCGCGATACCGTGCGCATGTCAGAGCCGGAACGGCGGATGCTGAGCCGCACCGATTGGGCCTTTGTCCACCAGCATGCGCGCGACGGGTTGCGCATGGGCGTCAGCGCCGGCGGCAATGTGGGCGAGCGGTTGATGGCCGTGGGCGCGCGCAATTACGGCGACATTCGCGCCCGCGCCGTGGATTGGCTGGAGCGGGTGGAAATCGACTCAGGCCGCGTGGATGACCGGCCGGGCACCTTTTCCGGCGGGATGCAGCAACGGTTGCAGATTGCGCGCAACCTGGTGACTGGGCCGCGGCTGGTGTTCATGGATGAGCCGACCGGCGGGCTGGATGTCAGCGTTCAGGCGCGTCTTCTGGACCTGTTGCGGGGGCTGGTGCGGGACATGGGCCTGTCGGCCATCATCGTGACCCATGATCTGGCGGTGGTGCGGCTGTTGGCGGATCGGCTGATGGTTATGAAATCAGGCCATGTGGTGGAACAGGGGCTGACGGACCAGGTGCTGGACGATCCGCAGCATGGCTATACGCAGTTGCTGGTGTCCAGCGTGTTGCAGGTTTAGGGGGCGCTGCCCCCATCGCCGCCTGCGCGGCGATTCCCCCGGAGTTTATTTGGCAAGATGAAGCAGATGATCGATATTCAGGACGTTTCCAAGACCTTTACGCTGCACAACCAGGGGGGCGCGGTGATCCGTGTCATGCAGGGGGCAACGCTGTCCGTGGCGCCGGGGGAATGTGTGGCGCTGACGGGGGCGTCCGGTGCCGGGAAATCGACCTTGATGCGCATGGTCTATGGCAACTACCTTGCGGCCTCCGGGCGGATCATGGTGGGGGATCTGGACGTGGCGCGCGCCGCCCCGCGCGAGATCATCGCGCTGCGCCGGGATGTTCTGGGCTATGTCAGCCAGTTCTTGCGGGTGGTGCCGCGGGTGCCGACGCTGGATGTGGTGGCTGAGCCGTTGCGGGCCGTTGGCATGGCGCAGGCGCCCGCGCAGGCCCGTGCGGCGGAGTTGCTGGAGCGGCTGAACATTCCCCGCACGCTGTGGGGGCTGTCACCCACGACCTTTTCCGGCGGCGAACAGCAGCGGGTGAACATTGCGCGCGGCTTTTCCTATGGCTATCCGGCGCTGTTGCTGGATGAGCCGACCGCGAGCCTGGATGCGGGCAACCGCGCTGTGGTGCTGGAGTTGATCGAGGAAGCCAAGGCCCGGGGGGCGGCCATCCTTGGGATTTTCCACGATGTGGAGGCGCGGGCGCGTGTGTGTGACCGCGAGGTCGATGTCTCTGGCTTTGCCGGAGATGCCGCGGCATGAGCGATGGCCGGCTGATCGCCATTGTCGGCCCGTCTGGGGTTGGCAAGGACAGCGTGATGGCGGGTTTGCTGGAGGCTGTGCCGGGGCTTTCCCTGGTGCAACGGGTGATCACGCGGCCGGCGGACCCCGGGGGAGAGCCGCATCGCCCGGCCACCGAGGCGGAGTTTGACCGGATGAGCGCGGCCGGGGCGTTTTGCCTGGAATGGCGCGCGCATGGGTTGCGCTATGGCATCCCGGTGGAGTTGGTGCAGGAGTTGCGCGCCGGGCACCCAAGGCTGATCAACCTGTCCCGGGCCATTCTGCCGGAGGCGCAGCGCGTGTTTCCCGGGCTGGATGTGGTTCTGATCACGGCCAGTGCGGATGTGCTGGCCGCGCGGTTGCGCGCGCGAGGGCGCGAGAGCGAGGCGGAGATCGCTCGGCGCTTGCAGCGGGCCGCGGCCCCTTTGCCCGCGGGCGTCACGGCCATTGCGGTCAGCAATGATGGCCCGTTGGATGAGACCATCGCCGAGGTGCGGCGCAGGTTGGATTTGTGACGTGGCCCGCCGGGCGCGTCGATTTGCACATAGGACACAGACATGACCTACTCTCGTGACATCCAAGGCTTTGCCCCCGAGGTCGGCGCGCCGGTTTGCCTGGCCAATGCGCGGCTTGTTCTGCCGGATCAGGAGGTTCTGGGCCGGATCACCCTGGCCGACGGGCTGGTGCAGGAGATCACCCCGGGTGCAGACGTGCCTGCGGGGGCGGTGGATTGCGGTGGGGATTTCATCCTGCCGGGTTTGGTGGAATTGCACACCGACAACCTGGAACGCCATATGGAGCCGCGCCCCGAGGTGGCCTGGCCGCATCTGCCGGCCATCCTGGCGCATGACGGCGAACTGGCCTCTGCCGGGATCACGACGGTGTTCGATGCCATGCGGGTCGGGTCCATCCATACCGGGTCGGCGGGATACGGCGAATATGCCCGTGCCCTTGCGACCGAGCTTTGGGGCCTGCGCGAGAGCAATGCCTTGCGGATCAGCCATTTCCTGCATTTGCGGGCGGAGATCTGTTCGGAAACCCTGTTGGAGGAGATGGCGCAGTTCACCCCCGAAGACCGCGTGGGCATCGTCAGCCTGATGGACCATACCCCCGGCCAGCGGCAGTTCCGCGATATTTCCAAGCTGAAGCTCTATGTGGCCAAGAAACGCGGCATGAACGATGCCGAGTTCGATGAGCATGTGGCCCATCTGCGCAGTCTTCAGGCCGAATACGGGGAACGCCATGAAAAGGGCGCCGTGGCCGAGGCCGCGCGCCTGGGCGCCGTGCTGGCCAGCCATGACGATACCACTGCCGAGCAGGTGCATGTGTCACGGGCCAACGGCGTGACCTTTGCCGAATTCCCCACCACGGTGGAGGCCGCGCAGGCCTGCCGCGCGGATGGCATCGCCATCATGATGGGTGCGCCCAATATCATCCGCGGCGGGTCCCATTCGGGCAATGTGGCGGCCATGGAACTGGCGCAGGCCGATTTGCTGGACATCGTGTCGTCTGACTATGTGCCCTCGGCGCTGTTGCTGTCGGCCTTCCGTCTTGCCGAAGCCTGGTCGGACTTGCCGCGTGCGGTGCGCACGGTGACCGATGCGCCGGCCCGTGCGGCGGGGTTGCAGGATCGTGGGCGGTTGCAGACGGGTCTGCGCGCCGATGTGATCCGCGTGCGCCAACTGGGCGATACGCCCGTGATCCGGGGTGTCTGGAGCCGTGGCCGCCAGGTTGGGTGAGTTCACATCGGGCGATGGCTGGCCATCGCCCGCCCCGGCGGCTCGCCTAGTGGCGGAAGCGCCGCCGGTAAACGCCGCGCTCCTCGGCCAGGGCGCGCTGCAGGTCGCGGGTTCTGGCGATCTGCGGGTCTGACATATCCTCGACCACCAGGCCCTGCGCGGCGCGGGGCACCACCAGGGCCTGGGCCACTGGCGTGCCCGCGGGCAGGGTGCCGGCAAAGCCCGCATCCGTCCACAGCGCGGGAAAATGCACGAAACCGTCCCCGAACCGATCACAATCCACAACGCCGGACAAGGTGCGGAACGGCAGGTCTGGCCGGTTCAGGGGATGGGTGAACAGGATCGAATAGCCGTCCGGGGCCGAGAGGGTCCAGAAATTCATGAATTTCAGCACTGCATTCACGGCAATGGGAAAGGGCACGCCCTGGGCCTGTTCAGGCACATGCAGGCCCACGGGCGCGCGGGTCATGTCCGAATCCGTCAGAACGGGGGGGTCCCAGTCCCAATGCACATGGCCATCCTGGATGTGCAGGTCACAGACCAGCGGGATCAGGATGCCCATGGACATGGCGTCGATGATGGGCGGGCAGTGTTTCAGGGTGCGCACGGCCTCGCCCCCCAGGCTGGGTGCCTCGACCTGGCCGGGCATGTCGCGCAACCAGTCCGGCAGGGCACGGGCGGCGGGCACGGGTTCCGGCAGCAGGCCGCGCAGGGCCGGGTGACAGCGGGCGGTGATCATTTCGCCGTCTCCTGGCGCTGCAGCATGGCATGAATGGTGGCCGCCAGAACCGTCAGCACGATGATGACGGTGCCCACCGCATTGATGACCGGCGGGTGGCCATTGGGGTTGCGCGCCATGGCGCCGATTTCCGTGGCAAAGGTGCAGGAGCCGCCCTTGGCGAACATGGTGGTGTTGTAGTTTTCCATGCTGGCCATGAAGGCGATGACCGCGGCCGAGATCAAGGCCGGTGCCAGATAGGGCAGCGTCAGCCGCCAGAACACCCGCAGCGGCGTGGCACCAAGATCTAGCGCGGCTTCCTCAAGCTCCACCGGCTGGCGCTGCAACCGGGCCATCAGGATCAGCATCGGGTATCCGGCCACGAAGGTCAGCTGCGCCATGATGATGGTGAACAGCCCCGCATTCACGCCGACCCGTCCCCAGAACACCAGCGCCGACAGGCCCAGCACGATGCCCGGCGCCAGCATGGGCGACAGCAGCACCCACCACAGCAGGCCATTCATCCGTGACCGCCAGCGCGTCAGCAGCACGGCTCCCGCCAGCCCCAGCACCAGCGACAGAGGCACCACCACGGCCGCCACGGTCAGCGAATTGCCGAAACAGCCAATGAACCTGTCCCGATCCAGCGCGCGCAGCACAGGGTCCGCGCGCAGCGCGTCCTCCGGCATCCAGAAAAACGCATACCACTTTCCCGTCAGCCCGCCCCAATCCGTCACTGACGGGGGGGAACTGTCGTTGACCGACGACAGGATCATCAGGATCAGCGGCCCGAACATGAAGGCCAGAAACGCCCAGGTATAGGCCGTGAGAAACCGCTGCGACGTCATTGCACCCTCGCAAAATCCTTGAGCCGCGTTTTCATCAGCCACATGAACAGCCCCACCAGCACGAAACAGACCAGCGTGTAGGTGAAGGAATAGGCCGCCCCGACATTCGAATTCTCGGACTCGAAGAACTTGTTGTAGATCGTCTGGCTGAACCATTCCGCCTGCAGGCCTCGGCTGATGATGCGCGGCACGGAAAACGCCCCGGCGGCCAGCATGAACGTGGCGATGGTGCCCACCGCGATGCCGGGCTTGGCATGGGGGATGATGATGCGCCAATGCAGCCGCAGCGCGGAGGCGCCCAGGTCCTCCGCGGCCTCGATCTGGTTGCGGTCCAGCGTGGACATCACGTTGTAGATGGGGAACACCATGAACAGCACATAGGTGTAGACGATCACCAGGAAGATCGTGCCCGGCATCCGCTTGAACTGCACCGGCTCGGTGATCAGGCCCAGCCATTCCAGCCCGGCGTTCAGCAGGCCGTTGTTGTCGATGATCGTCGTCCAGGCATAGATGCGCATCAGCTCGACGATGGCATAGGGAATGACCAGCCCCAGAAACAGCCACACCGCGCGCTGCGGCGGCGTGGCCAGCGCCACCTTGTAGGCGATGGGATAGCACAGCACCAACGCCAGCGCCGTGGCCGCCATGGCAAAGCTCAGCGTGCGGGCCAGGGTCACAAGGCCGATGCGCTCATATACCTCGCCATCGCGTTCAAACCGCAGCCCAACCAGCGCCAGCGCGATCTTGGATGGCCGCGCATCCTCGATCAGCTTCTGTTCCGGGGTCAGGGGAATCAGCCGCGCCGCGAAGAGCGCATCGAAATTGCCCAGCGTATAGGGAAAGGCGCGCGCTTCAGCGGCCAGCAGATCCTGCGCCAGCGCATTGGCCAGGTCGGCGATCTCGGCGGCGCTGTCCTTTTGCTGGTCAATCGGGTCCTGGGCCGAAACACTAAGCCGCGGCAGGCCGTAGGTTTCATCCAGCCAGGCCGGGGTGCCATCGCGGACAAGCTGCACATGGGTGCTGGCCCGGTCGCATTGCAGGATATAGGGCCGCGCCGGGCCACTTGCGGACGGGACGGCCATGCCAGAGGCTGACGGGACGGCCATGCCAGAGGCTGACGGCACGGCCATACCGGAGGCTGACGGCACGGCCATACCGGAGGCTGACGGCACGGCCATACCGGAGGCTGACGGCACAGCCATGCCGGACGCCGACGGAACGGCCATACCAGACGCCGACGGAACGGCCATGCCAGAGGCCGAAGGAACAGCCATGCCACCGCCCGATGGCGCCTCCAGCGGCGTGGAATACGCATCTAGCACCGAAATGCAGGTCCGCGCATCGCGTTCCAGCTGAAACGCGACCGAGCTGTCCAGCTGGCGCTTGGGCGCGGTCATGGCCCGCTCCAGGATGGTCAACTGCGGAAGAATGATCAGCAACAGCGCCCAGAACACCACGGCGCCGAAGAAGAACAGCGTCAGCCCGCGGCCATATCCCCTCAGCAAACCGCTCATGAGACCGCGATCTCGGCCCCGGTGCGCGCCAGAGGACCCTCGGGCAGGATCAGCGCCGCACCATCCTCGAACCCCAGGGTGACATCCGCATCACCCGCCCCGGCGCTGCCGCCGCGGTTGGTGGCATGCACCATCAGCTCCGCGCCGGTTTCGGCCCGGAAGGCATAGTTGATGAACGCGCCCTCCAGATCCCGCCGGACCAGCCGCGCAGACAGCTGATTGGCCGCGGGGCCAAAAACCATCTGCTCCGGCCGCACAAACACCATCGCCCGCGCGCCCTCGCCCAACCCGCCAAGGTTGCGCCCGCGGAACACGCCCAGGGGCGTCTCGACCGCGGCAAGGCCCGCCGCATCCACGCCCACCACGCGCCCGTCAAAACGGTTCGCCTCGCCCACGAAACTGGCCACAAAAGCGGTGCCGGGCTGGGAATAGATCTCGTCACCCGTGCCGACCTGCTCCACCACCCCTTCGTTCATCACGGCTATACGGTCTGACATGGTCAGCGCCTCGCCCTGGTCATGGGTGATATAGATGAAGGTCACGCCGGTCTTTTTCTGAATGGCGCGCAACTCCGTGCGCATATGCTGGCGCAGCTTCAGATCCAGTGCCGACAATGGCTCATCCAGCAACAACACCGCCGGCTCCACCGCCAGGGCGCGCGCAATGGCCACCCGCTGCCGCTGCCCGCCAGACAGCGCGCCAGGCATCTTGTCGGCATGATCGCTCAGCGCCACAAGCTCCAGCAGGGCCTCTGCCCGTGCCCTGCGCTGCGCCCGCGACACGCCCCGCGCTTCCAGCCCGAAGGCCACGTTTTCCCAAACCGGCATCAGCGGAAACAACGCCAGGTTCTGGAAGATCAGCGCCGTAGGCCGCGCATTCGGCCCGATCCCGTTCTGATCCGCGCCGCCAATCAACACCCGCCCGGCGGATGGCGCAACAAATCCCGACACCGCGCGCAGGATCGTCGTCTTGCCACAGCCCGAAGGACCCAGAATGGAAAAGAATTCACCCGCCGCAACATTCAGATCCGTCGGCTGCACCGCCGTGAACCCGTTGGGATAGGTGATCGACACGCCCTTCAGGCGCACATCCTTGCCGCGCATCGCGTGCCTCATGGCGCAAGATGCCCCCCTTCATCTTGCCCGTAAACTCTCGGGGGGTCCGGGGGGCAGACAGCCCCCCGGCCGGGTCACCACATGGCGACCGATCAGGCGTTGGTGATCACTTCCACGAATTCGTTGCGCACCGGCGCAAAGAACGGCGTGTCCGCCTGCCACCACCACATGTTAGACAGCACCGCCGGGGTATAGACCTCGTTGAACTGGCGCTTGAACTCTTCGGAGGCATAGTCGGCCGCACCCGTCACGGCAGAGTTGTAGCCGGTGTTGTTGGCAAACATGCCGCCCACTTCCGGCTTCAGCATGAAGTTCATGAAGGCCACCGCCTGCTCGCGGTTCTCGGCGCCTTTCAGCATGCCGAAGCTGTCGAGCCAGGTGATGATGCCCTCTTTCGGCGCGCGATAGACGAAGTCGCTGTTTTCGCGGTTCAGCAGCAGGCCGGTGGTGTCCCAGGTCTGGCCGATGACGCAGCCGGCGTCCTTGAAGGCCGCGGTGGCTTCGGTGGCGTTGTTCCAGAACGCACCGAAGTGGTCCTTGCGCTCCACGATCCACTTGGCGCATTCGCCCCAGACGCGGCGCGCGTCTTCTTCGGACTTGTAGACATCCAGCATGCGGTTGGACGGCACGGCGCCGATCGCATCCAGATACAGGCCAATGCCCATCACAACGGACTTCTGGCGGAAGGCGGCCTTGCCTTCGGTGCCGTCGCGGAACAGGTCGCCGAAGGACAGGTCCGCATCGGCAATGTTCAGCGCGGCGCGGTTCAGCGTGATGCCTTCGGTGCCCCAGTCGAAGGGCAGCAGGATCTGCTCGCCATTGTGCATGCCGCCCAGGGTGGCGCTGTCACGCAGGAAGGAGGGGATGACCGCGGCGGAGTTCACCTCGGCCGGAACCGGTGCAAAGAAGCTCTCGCCCGCGTCATCGACATAGTTGGCGGAGTTGGTGATCGACGGGAACACGATGTCGAAGCCCTTGCCGCCATTGGCGCGCACGGTGGATTCGGCTTCGTCATTGGAACCGAAGGTGGTCAGTTCCAGCGTGATGCCGGTTTCGGCTTCGAACTTCTCGGCGATATTGGGCTGGATGTAATCCTGCCATGCAAACACCTGCACACGGCCGGAGGAGGCCAGCGCATCGGAGGCGCGCAGCACCAGAGGTGCGGCCAGAGCGGTTGCAGTCAGCTTGACGGCGGAACGACGGGTGATGGTCATGGGAACAGTCCTTATGGAAAACCACGTGCGCTTGCCGCTAGGCTCAGGTTGTATCAGGCGCGTGACGGTTTCCTGACAACTCTGCAACGCCCCGGCCGTACGCTGTCCGGGCCAGCGGGTCCGTTTGGGTCGGATTGATCCGAAAGGATACATTTTCTGGCTGTTCAGATCAGCATGATCCCGAAAGGCGGCCTGACATGACCGTCAGGTCAGTCGCATCCGCGTTGGAATGACGTCATCTTCCCAGGGAAGACAAAGGCCAGGATGGCTGAGTCTTTTTGCCCAATTGATCCATCGTAAGGCGCCACAGGGTCAGTTTTGCTAACTTGAGGCTGCGGGGAAAGGAATGAAGGCCGACCCGGCCTCGCCCGCAAGATGGAAGAGGATGGACCAATGCCGAGACCGAACGCACTGAGCCAAACTGTCGATCTTGCCCTGCAAACCGTCACCAATGGCGTCGAAACGCTGGTGCAGGACCAGCCGCTGGAATTCGCCTTCGCGGTGGATGCCAGCTTTCAGCCGGTATCCGAAGCAATGGTGGGCATCTACATGCTGCCCAAGGCATCTGGCAACCGCAGCGACCTGGTCGGCGCGGCCTCCGATGACACCTTGGTCGCACACAATGTGCTGACCGATCTGCCCGCCAACAGCGGCTGGGTGGACTACAGCATCACCGTGCCTTTCGAGGCCATGGCGGGGTTCTTCGCCGCCAATCCCGGCGTGGACACCGCGCTGGTCTATGCCATGATCGACCCCACTGCCGAACTGGCAGAGGGCAACGAATCCAACAACACCACAACCCATCTGCAACTTCGCCT
>CBFHYV010000003.1:0-37554 GCA_965660085.1 uncultured Paracoccaceae bacterium | reverse complement strand
CCAGCGTCAGCGCCAGGTCCGCGCGCACGGCGGGGTCCGGGCTGGCCTCGGGGCGGGTCACAAGCTCGAACGCCAGCGCCTGCAGCGCGTCACCGGCCAGGATGGCGGTGGCCTCATCCCATTTGCGATGCACCGTGGGCAGGCCCCGGCGCAGGTCGTCATCATCCATCGCGGGCAGATCGTCATGCACAAGGCTGTAGGCGTGCATCGCCTCGATCCCCGCAGCGGGCCAGATGGCGCGGTCCGGCGCCACGTCATGCAGGCGCGCGCCCTCCATCACCAGAAAGCCGCGCAGCCCCTTGCCGCCCGCAGTGGCATAGCGCATGGCCCGCACCACGGGTTCATCGGCCATCCCGTCCAGCACCCCCGCCAGATGCGCCCGCACGTCATCGGCATAGCGGCGCAGCCTGTCGGGGAAATCGCCGCTCACAGCCCCTCGACCGGGGTTGTGCCGGTGGGCGTGCCCTCCGCATCCAGCGAGATCGCGTGCACCTTTTCCTCGGCCTCGCGCAGCTTGGCCTCGCAGCGTTTCTTCAGCGCCGCGCCGCGTTCATACAGGGCGATGGACTGGTCCAGCGCCACATCGCCGCGTTCCAGCTTGCCGACCACGGCCTCCAGCTCTGCCAGGGCCTGTTCGAAGCTGAGTTCCTCTACCGCTGTATCCGTCATTGGGCTGCCTTGATCAGTTCTTCCACATGTGCCTTTGCGCTTTGCGCGAGTGCTTCCAGATCATATCCGCCTTCGAGTGTCGAGACGACCCGGCCATCGGCCACATCGCCTGCGACCTCCAGCAGCAGTTGGGTCAGCCAGCGGAAATCCTCGGTCTGCCAACGCAGGTTGGCCAGCGGATCATCGGCATGGGCGTCAAAGCCCGCGGACAGGATGATCAGCTCTGGCCGGAAATCCAGCAGCCGGGGCACCACTTGCGCCTGATACAGCGCGCGCATGTCCTGTCCGTCACTGTCCGGGGGCAGGGGCAGGTTCAACACATTGTCATGGGCGCCGCGTTCCTCCGCCGCGCCGGTGCCCGGCCACAGCGGCATCTGGTGCGAGCCGATGAACAGGCTGCGCGGCTCATCCCACAGCAGATCCTGCGTGCCGTTGCCGTGGTGCACGTCGAAATCCACCACCGCCACGCGCGACAGGCCGTGATGGTCCAGCGCATGTTTGGCTGCCAGCGCGGCATTGCCGAACAGGCAAAACCCCATGGGCGTTTCGCGTTCCGCATGGTGGCCGGGCGGGCGCGTGGCGCAAAAGGCGTTCCGGGCCTCCCCGCCCAGCACCATGTCCGTGGCCGCCAGCGCGGCCCCCGCCGCGCGCCGGGCGGCCTGCAATGAGCCGGGCGACAGGAAGGTATCCCCATCCAGCTGCGCCACGCCCTGCGCGGGCAGCGCCTGTGCCAGGCGGTCCAGATAGGCCTGCGGGTGCAGGGTGGTCAGCTGGGCATCGCTGGCCAGCGGGGCAGTGCGGCGCAGCAGGGGCAAGGGTTCCAGCGCGTGCAGCACATGTTCCAGCCGGGCGACACGTTCGGGGTGGCCCTGCGGGGTGAGATGGTCAAGGCAGTCGGCATGGGTCAGCAGGGCTGTGGTCATGAAGGCTCCTGTCAGCGGGCGGTGTGGGTCAGTCCGGGGCCAGCATATAGCCCGCGCCGCGCACGGTTTGCAGATAGCGTGGCTGTTTGGGATCACTTTCCAGCTTGCGGCGCAGGCGGGTGATCTGCACGTCCACGGCGCGTTCCTGCGCCTGCCCACGGTCGCGTCCCAGATCCTCGACCAGTTGTGCGCGGCTGATGGGCTGGCCCGGCGCGCGCGCGAACAGGCGCATCAGCTGGCTTTCCGTGGCGGTCAGGCGCACGGGGTCGCTGCCTTGCCACAGCTCTCCGCGTTCGGGGTCAAAGCGCAGATCGCCCATGTGCAGCAGCCGCGGCAGCGCCGCCTCGGCTGCGGGTTCGGGCACGCGGCGCAGGATGGCGTTGATGCGCAGCAACAGCTCTTTCGGCTCGAACGGTTTGGGCAGGTAATCGTCCGCGCCGGCCTCCAGCCCCGCGATACGGTCTTCGGTTTCGGCCTTGGCCGTCAGCAGCAGGATGGGCACGGCCGAGCTTTCGCGCACCGCGCGGGTCAGCGCCACGCCGTCTTCGCCCGGCATCATCACGTCCAGCACCAGCATGTCGAAATCCAGGCCCGCCAGCAGGCGCCGGGCCTGCGCGGCATCGCGCGCGGCGCTGACGAAAAACCCGTTGCGGATCAGGAATTTCTGCAACAGCGTTCGGATGCGTTCGTCATCATCGACCACCAGCAGATGGGCTTCGGGTTCAGTCATGGCGCGCCTCCCTCATGGCAAGATACTGCCGCAGGAGGTCGTCGTCCATCATCGCCTCCAGCACGCGTTTGAACCCGGCCACCGCCTCTGGCCCGGCCTCCCGATAGGCGGTGCGCATGCGCGCGCGCTGGGCATCGGACAGCTGGCGTTCCAGGTCCGCCCCTGGCGGGGTCAAGAACAGGTGGCGTTCGCGCTTGTCGCGCTGGCCCACGCGGCTTTCGACATAGCCATCCTCGATCAGGCGGCGCAGCACTCGGTTGAGTGACTGTTTTGTCACGCCCAGCGTGCGCAGCAGGTTGTTCACCGTGGTGCCGGGGCTGGCGTTGATGAAATGCAGCGCCCTGTGATGGGCGCGGCCGTAATCGATGCCCTCTAGGATCCTGTCGGGGTCGGCGGTGAAGCCGCGATAGGCGAAGAACATCGCCTCGATCCCCTGGCGAAGCTGTTCATCCGTCAGGAACAGCAGGCTGTCGCTGCGATGGCCGGGGGAGGGGCGCGTTTCGCTCATTCTGGTCTCCTTCGTCTGGACCAAGTTTATGTCAGCCTTGTTGACATTCCAAGGGCGAACTGCTAGCCAGCCTCAGGTTTCGCGCAACTTTCGGTGCTTATGTCGCCCGGGCGCGCAACAAATGCAAAGCCAATTCGAGGAGAGG
Organism: uncultured Paracoccaceae bacterium; assembly: GCA_965660085.1. Lineage (GTDB taxonomy): Bacteria > Pseudomonadota > Alphaproteobacteria > Rhodobacterales > Rhodobacteraceae > CBFHYV01. The sequence goes on along the minus strand of CBFHYV010000003.1, from coordinate 34,579 downwards.
GCCGATGGCAGGAGCATATGACGACCGCGACGGGAAGATCTGGATGGACGGCCAGATGGTGGAGTGGCGCGATGCCAATGTGCATGTGCTGACCCATGCGCTGCATTATGCCAGCTCTGTCTTTGAAGGCGAGCGTGCCTACGAGGGCAAGATCTTCAAATCCCGCGCCCATTCGGAACGTCTGAAAGCTTCTGCCCAGATGGTGGATTTTGAAATCCCCTATACCGTGGATGAGATCGAGGCCGCGAAAGCCGCCGTTCTGCAGGCCAATGGCCTGTCAGACGCCTATGTGCGGGCGGTGGCCTGGCGCGGGGCCGGCCCGGACATGGGCGTGGCCTCGGCCCGCAACCCGGTGCGCCTGGCCGTGGCGGTCTGGGAATGGGGGGCCTATTACGGCGACGCCAAGATGAAGGGCGCGAAGCTCGACATCTCCAAATGGAAGCGCCCCAGCCCGGAAACCATCCCCAGCCACGCCAAGGCGGCGGGGCTGTACATGATCTGCACCATGTCCAAACACGCCGCCGAGGCGAAGGGCTGTTCAGACGCGATGATGTTCGATTACCGCGGCTATGTGGCCGAGGCGACAGGAGCCAACATCTTCTTCGTCAAGGATGGCGAGGTGCACACGCCGCTGCCGGACTGTTTCCTGAACGGGATCACGCGGCAGACGGTGATTGGCATGTTGAAGGAGCGCGGCGTGACCGTGCACGAGCGACACATCCTGCCCGAGGAGTTGGAAGGGTTCCAGCAGTGCTGGCTGACCGGCACCGCGGCCGAGGTGACTCCGGTGGGGCAGATCGGTGACTACAGCTTTGAGGTGGGTGCCCTGACGCGCGATATCGCCCAATCCTACGAGGTTCTGGTGCGCGCCTGATCCAGAGCCGCCCGCATGAGCTGACCAGATCCACCGCCGGGCGGACCCCGGCGGTGGATTTCGTTTGGACGGCTGCGTGCAGGTTGGTCTGGCCTTTTGGCGGGGGCCGTGGGCCGGGCGGGGGCTGTGCACGCCGGGGGTCTGCGGATACGGACGCGCCGGTGGCAGGTCGCGCCCAGCCCGGCGCTGACGCGGCCATGACGGGTGATGTCGGGCTATTGGGCCGCCTTTATGCGGGGGCTGCGGCCGCTCCGGGTGCGGGTGCCGCTGATTGACAGCAGGGCGCCAGTGGATGTCTGGATCAGGTTGTTGAGCTCAGACATCTTGGCCAGTCGCGCCTCGATCGCGGCCTGGCATTGATCCAGCTGATCGACGATGCCGGACAGCGCATCGCCATGGCCCACCAGCGTCGCGCTTTCGATCTTGCACATCATGCGGGTGGAGCTGAGCCCGGTGACATAGCGTTTCATGTCCTGCACGCTGCGGGTGAGGCTGCCTGTCTCACGTTCGATCCGCAGCAGGTGATCCTGCGCCAGTTCCTTGTATTTTGCGGCTTGCTGCGCCAGCAGATCCTGCTCGGACCGGATGTCGGCGGTGCCGCGGTATTTGCCAAAGCTCAGCCGCATCTCGCTTTGCAGGGCGGCCACATGGGACAGGAACAGCCCTTTCAGCAGGGCATCGCGGATGCGGTTGAAGGGGCTGTCACCGCCGCCAGTGAACTCCACCACCCAATTCGTCATCTCATCCAGCATGGCGCCGTAATTCACGGAGATGGCGCTGATCGGCCCGCCGGCGTTTTCCAGCCGTGATGCCGCGATTCGCATGTTCATGGGCACGCTGCGGATGGTGCGGAAGGCGCGCAGCATTTCGCCGGTTTCCTTCTCCATCTGCAAGATCGCCTGGGACATGGCGGCAAAGCGCGCCAGCGCCGGGTCCTGGGTGCGGTTCAGCCGCGTGGTGCGTTCGCGCATTTCCGTCATCAGCGAAATGGCGGCGAAGATTTCATAGCTGGGAAAGCCCATGTCCTTGAGCGAGGCGAGCAGCTTGGCAAGGCTGTCCTCTATGGACAGGCCCTCCCGTTCTTCGCGGGCGAGCTGATCATACAGCGCCATGATTTGGGGGCTTTGCGTGCTTGTCGGTTTCAGCCGGACGGAGACATAGCCATCCTCCAAGGGGGAGGCGACGGCAAAGACCCAGTAATAGCGCCCGTCCCGGGTACGGTTGCGCACATAGGCCCCCATGGCGCGGCCGGATTCCAGGTTCTGCCACAGCAGGCGAAAGATGGCGCGCGGCGTGTCAGGGTGGCGCACGATCTTGTGGGGCTTGCCCTCAAGGTCGGCACAGGCATAGCCGGAGACCCGGCAGAAGGTGTCATTGCCAAATTGGATCACGCCCCGCGTGTCGGTGCGGGAAAAGAACAGCACTGACAGCTCAAAGGGCACTTCGTCATCGATCAGCGGCGGGTGATCGGCGGTCTGGGCCTGCGGTTCGGACATGACTGGCCTCCTGCGGTTGGTCAGGCAGACAGTGCGGCGAATCGGTTTTTATTCGGTAAATTCCGGGCCGGTCGCGGGGCGCGCCTCGATCACCACGAAGGCCTGGGCCCACGGGTGATCGTCCGTCAGGCTGACATGCACCACGGCCTCATGGCCCGGGGGGGTCATGGCGGCCAGCCGTTCCGCCGCCCAGCCGGTCAGCCGCATCACCGGCTGGCCGCTGTCGGCATTGCTGACGGCCATGTCCTTCCAGGCAATGCCCATGCGCAGCCCGGTGCCCAGTGCCTTTGAACAAGCCTCTTTCGCGGCCCAGCGTTTGGCATAGGTGCCGGCCTCATCCGCGCGGCGGCTGGCCTTGGCCTGTTCCGTCTCGGTAAAGACACGGTTTCGGAACCTGTCCCCGAAACGGTCCAGCGCCGCGGCGATGCGTTCGATATTGGCGAGGTCCGTTCCGATCCCCAGGATCATGGCCAGCCCCGCGCCTCAGGCGCGGGCCTCGTCCATCAGGCGGCGCATTTCACGAATCGCCGGCTGCAACCCCAGGAAGATCGATTCGCCGATCAGGAAATGCCCGATGTTCAGCTCCACCACCTGCGGAAAGGCCGCGATGGGCTGAACGGTGTCATAGCCCAGCCCGTGGCCCGCGTGGACCTCCAGCCCAAGCCCATGCGCGTAGGAGGCCATCTCGCGCAGCGCGGTCAGCTCCGTGTCGCGGGTCTCGGTGTCGCCCTCGGCATGGGCGTCACAATAGGCGCCGGTGTGCAGTTCGATCACCTGCGCGCCGATGCGATGCGCGGCGTCGATCTGGCGCGCATCGGCGGCGATGAAGATGGACACCCGGCAGCCGGCATCGCGCAGGGGTGCGATGAAATGCGCCAGCGCGTTTTCATCTCGCGCCACGTTCAGCCCGCCTTCGGTCGTGCGCTCCTCGCGCCGTTCGGGCACAAGGCACACGGCATGGGGCCGGTGGCGCAGGGCGATCTGCTGCATCTCCGCTGTCGGGGCCATCTCAAAGTTCAGCGGAACGCTCAGCGCTTCCATCAGCGCTTCGATATCGGCGTCCGAGATATGGCGGCGGTCCTCCCGCAGATGGGCGGTGATGCCGTCGGCGCCGGCTTCCTCGGCCAGTTTGGCGGCGCGGATCGGATCGGGCAGATGCCCGCCGCGTGCGTTGCGCACCGTGGCGACGTGATCGATGTTCACGCCCAGTCTCAGTCGGCCCTGCTCGGTCATGGCTGTGTCCCCGCCCTTTGGTGTCTGTGGCGCAACCTAGTCCGAGGGCGGGGCGCCGTCAGCCCCTTTCCCGATCTTCGTGTTGCGCAGCTTGACCAGCCCCTTGCGGCGGTTCTGATAGGCCGTGATCAGCGGCACCGACAGCTTGTAGCACAACGCGGCCACGATCACGCCCGGCAGGATGCCCCCGATCATGTAGGGAAAGAACACCTCATGATAGAAGATCGCCAGATCCGCCCAATGCGTCTCACCGCCGGTGAAGATGGCACGCAGGTTGTCCCACAGGTCCTGGCCGGCGCGCATGAACTTGTAGGTCAGGCTGCCATGTTCGGGATGCGCCTCAAGGCCCAGCAGCCAATAGCCCGTTTTCAGGCTGACCACGCCAATGGGCACATAGGTCAGCGGGTTGCCAAAGAACGTGGCCAGAATCGCCGCCACGACATTGCCGCGCATCAACAGCGCCAGCCCCGCCGCAAAGACGAAGTGGAACCCGTAAAATGGCGTGAAGGTCGTGAAGATGCCGGCAAAGATGCCGCGCGCGATCCGTTCGGGCGGGTCTGGCAGGCGGTTGACCCGGTGGCGCACATATTGGGCCGCCCGCGCCCAGCCGCCTTTGGGCCAGAGCGATTCGAGGACGATTCGCCACAACGGGCGTCTGTCACGGCGCTTGAACACCACGATCGTCCATCCTTTCGCGTCTACTCGGCGGCGGCGGATTTCCCGGCCTGCCGTTTCTTGCGGCGCCGGGCCAGCATGGCCACGTCGCTGTCCGCTTCCAGCACGGACATGACGCGGTGGATCTGCTCGGCATCCTGCACCTCGACATCCACCGATAGCCGGTAGAAGTCCGGCATGCGGTGACTGAATTCCAAGTCGGAGATATTGGCCTTCTGCTCTCCGATCAATGTGCAAATTCGGCCCAGCACACCGGCATCGTTGTGAATGGTCACCTCCAGCGTCACGGGCATGGCGGCATGGCTGCCGGAGGCCCAGTGCAGGTCGATCCAGCGATCCTCGAACTCCATCTCGTCGGCCAGGCTGTCACAGTCGATCTTGTGCACCACCACGCCGTGACCCGGCCGGGTGATTCCCACGATCCGTTCGCCCGGCAGCGGCTGACAGCATGTGGCCCGGTCGAACTGCTGGCCCTCGGCCAGGCCGACGACGGCGCGGGCCTTGTCGATATTCGGCGGCTTTTCCGAGCGCAGGTCAGGGTAGACGGCCTGCACGACCTCCGTGCTGGACAATTGCGCGCTGCCCAGCCGCGCCAGCAGCTCTTCCTCGCCGGACAGGCGCAGGGTCAGGGCCGCGCGTTCCAGCGCCTTGTTGCTGGCCTTGCGGCCCACATGCTCGAAGGCGGCGCGGGCCATTTCGCGGCCCAGCTTGATGCTGCGGTTGCGGTCCTCGGCGCGCAGGGCGCGGCGGATGGCGGCGCGGGCCTTGCCGGTTTTCGCGTTTTCCAGCCAGCTCGCCTGCGGCGTCTGGCCCTGGGCGGTGATGATCTCGACGGAGTTGCCATTGCGCAGCTTTGACCACATCGGCACGCGCTTGCCATCCACCTTCGCCCCAACGCAGGCCGAGCCGATTCGGGTATGGATGGCAAAGGCGAAATCCAGCGGCGTTGCCCCGCCCGGCAACTGGATCACATCCCCCTTGGGCGTGAAGCAGAAGACCTGGTCCGTGAGCATCTCCATCTTCACGGCTTCGAAGAATTCGTTGTGGTCGTCTTCCTGTTCCAGCTGTTCGGCCACCGTGGCGATCCAGCGCGAGGGATCGACGGCAAAGCGGTTTTCGGCGCGCACGCCGTCCTTGTAGGACCAATGCGCGGCAACCCCGGTCTCGGCGACCTCGTGCATCTCGAAGGTGCGGATCTGCACCTCCACCCGCTTGCCGTCACGCCCCGACACGGTGGTGTGCAGAGAGCGATAGCCGTTCATCTTGGGCTGGCTGATGTAATCCTTGAACCGCCCCGGCACGGCGCGCCACCGCTGGTGGATGGCCCCCAGCGCGCGGTAGCAGTCATTTTCCGTCTCCGTCAGAACGCGAAAGCCGTAGATGTCGGACAGGCGCGAAAACAGCATGTCCTTGCGTTCCATCTTACGCCAGATGGAGTAGGGCTTCTTGGCGCGGCCTTCGACGCGGGCCTCGATCCCGGCATCGTGCAGCACACCGCGCATGTCCTCGGTGATGATGCGGATGACATCGCCGGCCTCTTTTTCCAGCGTCAGGAACCGCCGCATCATCGAACTGCGGGCATCGGGGTTCAGCACGCGGAAGGACAGGTCTTCCAGTTCCTCGCGCATCCATTGCATCCCCATGCGGCCGGCCAGCGGCGCATAGACCTCCATGGTCTCACGCGCCTTCTGGCGCTGTTTTTCGGGGCGCATGTGGGTAATGGTGCGCATGTTGTGCAGCCGGTCGGCCAGCTTGACCAGGATGACCCGCAGATCCCGGGACATGGCCATGAACAGCTTGCGGAAGTTTTCCGCCTGTTTGGTCTGGGCGTCCGACAGCTGCATGTTGGTCAGCTTGGTGACCCCATCCACCAGCAACGCCACGTCCGGGCCGAACCGGGCGGAGATCTCGTTATGGGTGGATTGCGTGTCCTCGATCGTGTCATGCAGCAGGGCGGTGACGATGGTGGCATCGTCCAGGTGCTGCGCGGCCAGGATGCAGGCCACTTCGATCGGATGGGTGAAATAGGGCTCCCCGGACCGGCGCTTCTGGCCTTCGTGCATCTGCGCGCCATAGGCATAGGCGTCGCGGATCAGCGCTTCGTCGGTCGCGGGGTTATAGGCGCGCACCAGGGCGATCAGGTCGTCATCGGTGATCATGTCCGGGTGCCTTCGTGTAGATGATGCGTGGCCCCGGGCAGGGTCAGCCCTGGCCTTGGGCTTCCATCAGTTGGCGCAGCATCTTTTCCTCGGTCATCTCGTCCTCTTCGGGGCGATCGGCCTCGGCGCCCATCAGCAGGGCCATGGAATCCTCTTCGGGCTCATCGACCTCGATCTGGGTCTGGTTGGCCTCGATCAGGCGCTCGCGCAGGTCGTCGGAGGATTGGGTTTCCTCCGCAATCTCGCGCAGGGCGACGACGGGATTCTTGTCATTGTCACGGGTGACGGTCAGGGCGGCGCCTTCGGCGATTTCGCGTGCGCGATGCGCGGCCAACATCACCAGTTCAAACCGGTTGGGAACCTTGTCGACGCAATCTTCGGTTGTCACGCGGGCCATGGGATGCCTCCAGGCTGGAAAGAGAGGGAGTGTGAGCAGCCGAAGTTAGCCTGACAGCCCCTGAAATGCAAGGCTTCGCGGATCATTCCAGTGGCTGCACCTCGGCGCGGTCCGCAGCCGGCAGCGCGGTAACCATTTGCGCCACGCTCCGCCCGCCCACCGGGTGGCGCCAGTCCGGGGCGACATCCATCAGCGGCATCAGCACGAAGGCGCGGTCCTGCAGCCGGGGATGGGGCAGCACCAGGTCCGGCGGGGCGTCCTGGGCCTGGCGGTCCGGCGGCAGATCACGCCAGGTGGCAAAGCCCGCCGCGTCCGGCAGGACCGCGTCGCCGACGGCCAGCAGATCAAGGTCAAGACTGCGCGGGGCCCAGCGTGTCTGCCGCTGGCGGCCAAAGGCGGCCTCTATCCCGTGCAGGGCTGTCAGGATCTCGCGCGGGGTCAGCCCGGGCGCCTCGGCCAGGGCCGCGGCATTGGCGAAGTCCGGCCCCGATCCGGGCGGGAAGGCGGGCGTGCGATACACGCGGCTGACGTCGCGCAGCGTCAGCCCCGCCGCTGCAAACTGTCCCAGGGCGCTGCGCAGGGTTTCCGCCGGGGTGGAGCGTGCATCCGCATCGGACCCCTGATCCGACCCGAGGTTCGACCCCAGCGCGACCAGAACCGGCCTGCTTGTCGTCACGTAAACACCTCTTGCCTAAATCCCGCGCATGGGACATGGCATCGCACCGACAAATATACAAGCCGACACAAAGTGAACGTTGTCACATGACTGACATTCTCTATCTTCGGTGCAAACTTTGCCCATCGGTACATATAAACGCACCGTAATGGCCCATCATCTCGGAACCTGCTCGCTGTGAAGCCTGTGGAGTATTTGTATCAAATGGATTAGGTATCCGAATGTTTTACAAGGATGAGCGGCTCGCGCTCTTCATCGACGGCTCCAACCTCTATGCCGCCGCGAAATCACTGGGGTTTGACATAGATTACAAGCTGTTGCGGCAGGAGTTCCTGCGGCGCGGCAAGCTTGTGCGGGCCTTCTATTACACCGCGTTGCTGGAGAATGACGAATATTCGCCCATTCGCCCGCTGGTGGACTGGCTGCACTACAACGGCTTCTCCATGGTGACCAAGCCGGCCAAGGAGTTCACGGACAGCCAGGGCCGCCGCAAGGTCAAGGGCAACATGGACATCGAATTGACCGTGGATGCCATGGAACTGGCCCCGCGCGTCGATCACATCGTGCTGTTTTCCGGTGATGGGGATTTCCGCCCGCTGGTCGAAAGCCTGCAGCGGCAGGGCGTGCGGGTGTCCGTTGTGTCCACCATCCGCAGCCAGCCGCCGATGATCGCGGATGAGCTGCGCCGGCAGGCCGACAATTTCATTGAGCTGGACGAGCTGCGCGACGTCATCGGCCGCCCCCCGCGTGAGCCGCAGCCGGAGCGGACGCCGGTCTGAGCCAGCCTGCCGCGCGGGCCTGCGGCCCGTGCCTTACTGGCCGAAGGCCTCCGCCCGCGCGTTGATGTCATTGTGGATCTCGATGACCTCGGCGGGCCAGGTGCTTTTGATATAGGCCAGCACATCCGTGATCTGCTGTGGGGTCAGGATGTCCCCATAGCCCATCATCATGGAACGATAGCCCCCACCCACGATGGCCTCCGTCCCGCGGGTGACGATGTCTATCAGCTGCGCATCGGGGTGGTGCCAGGTGTGGCCCGTCACGTCATGCGGCGGTGCGGGCAGATAGCCGTCTGCATCGCGCAGCTGCCAATCCGCCTGGCCTTCCAGCTGCGCGCCGTGGCAGGCGGCGCAATGGTCCGCGTAGATCTCGGCCCCGGTCGCGATGCGCTGGGCATCCTGATAGGGCAGCAGGCCCGGCACAGGTTCCGCGCGCATCTGTGCCTGAACCACCAGGGCCCCTGCAACAACCGCCAGTCCAACCGCCCCGGTCAAGGCCCATCGCTTTGTCGTCATGCCCGTGCTCCTATCCGCCGCCCCTGTCTAACAACAAGGCGTCACGGCCTGAAAATCACATGTCCGTGCCATGGCGGGGGCTGGACCAAGCCCGGCCGGGGGCTTAGCTGTGGGGTAGACAGGAGGCCGCCATGACAAAACCCGCCCTGACCCTTTACCTTGCCGCGCCGCGCGGTTTCTGCGCCGGTGTGGACCGCGCCATCAAGATCGTCGAGATGGCGCTGCAGAAATGGGGCGCGCCGGTCTATGTGCGCCATGAGATCGTGCACAACCGTTTCGTCGTGGACGGGCTGCGCGACAAGGGCGCGGTTTTCGTTGAGGATCTGGACGACTGCCCCGATGACCGGCCGGTGATCTTTTCCGCCCATGGCGTGCCCAAGGCCGTGCCTGCCGCCGCCGCCCGCCGCAACATGGTCTATGTGGACGCCACCTGCCCGCTGGTCAGCAAGGTGCATATCGAGGCCGCGCGCCATCATGAAAACGGCCTGCAGATGATCATGATCGGCCATGAGGGCCACCCCGAAACCGTGGGCACCATGGGCCAGCTTCCCGAAGGCGAGGTGCTGTTGGTGGAAACGGTCGAGGATGTGGCAACCGTGCAGGTGCGGGACCCCGCGCGGCTGGCCTTCGTCACGCAGACGACGCTCAGCGTGGATGACACCGCCGATATCGTTGCCGCGCTTCAGGCGCGCTTTCCCGCCATCGTCGGCCCGCACAAGGAAGACATCTGCTACGCCACCACAAACCGGCAGGAGGCCGTGAAGGCCATGGCCCCCAAGGCGGACGCCATGCTGGTGGTGGGCGCGCCGAATTCGTCAAACTCCAAACGGCTGGTCGAGGTCGGCCGCCGCGCGGGCTGCGCCCATGCGCAACTGGTCCAGCGCGCCACCGATATCGACTGGCGCGCGCTGGAGGGGATTGCCACCCTTGGCCTGACGGCCGGTGCCTCCGCCCCGGAGCAGCTGGTGGAGGAGGTCATCGACGCCTTCCGCGCGCGCTATGACGTGACGGTAGAGCAGGTGGAAACTGCGCAGGAGAACGTGGAATTCAAGGTGCCCCGCGTGCTGCGGGAGGCTGTCTGAGCCATGTTCGGGCTGCTTGGCATTCCGCGCAGCGCGCTGGTGCTTGGGCTGGCGGGGGTGATCCCCTTTGGCTGGGGCGCGTTGACGGTGCTGTTGCCCGCGCTTGGGGACGCGGCGCTGCCGGTGTTGGGGCCGCGGTTCATCGGGCCTTATGTGCAGCTGGCCTATGGCACGGTGATCCTGTCCTTCATGTCGGGCGTTCTTTGGGGCTTTGCCACGCGGGCAAGCGGTGCGCAGGCGGCGGCGGGCTATGCGCTGTCCGTGATCCCGGCGCTGTGGGCGTTCTTCATGGTCGGCGGTGGGCCAGTCAGCGCGGCAATGAACCTGATGGCGGGCTTCGTGGCGCTGCTGGGGCTGGATTACGCCTTCTGGCGCTGGGGCCTGGCGCCGCGCTGGTGGATGGCGCTGCGGCTGCTGCTGACGGCGCTGGTGCTGGCCTGCCTGTCCGTTGTGGTGTTGACGTGACCGGCCCGGATGCGCGCACGCTCGCCCTCTATGAGGCGCGGGCAGAGGAATATGCGCAGCGCACGCTGTCCGAGGCACCGGACGAGGCCCTGGCGGCCTTTCTGGGCGACATGCCCGCGGGCGGTGCGGTGCTGGATCTGGGTTGCGGGCCGGGCTTTGCCGCCGCGCGCATGGCCCAGGCCGGTTTGCAGGTAGAGGCCACGGATGCCGCCGCCGCCATGGTGGCCCTGGCCGCCCGTCATCCCGGTGTCACCGCTCGGCAGGAAAGCTTTGACGCGCTGGATGCACAGGCCCGCTATGACGGCATCTGGGCCAATTTCAGCCTGCTGCATGCGCCCCGCGCGAACCTGCCCCGGCATCTGGCGGCCATGGCGCGGGCGCTGCGCCCCGGCGGTCTGGTGCATGTGGCCATGAAACGGGGCGAGGGCACGGCGCGGGATTCCCTGGGCCGCGCCTATACCTATGTCACCGCGCCGGAGCTTGAGCACCTGTTGCTTGACGCAGGCCTGACGACCGTGCGCCGCCGGTTTTCTGGCGAGGATCCGGGCTTTGACGGCGTGCCTGCGCCCTGGATCGGGATGCAGGCCCATGGCTGAGCTGTTTGCCTATACCGACGGGGCCTGTTCCGGCAATCCCGGTCCGGGGGGCTGGGGCGTGTTGCTGCGCGCCTGTGATGGCGAGACCGTCCTGAAAGAGCGGGAGTTGAACGGCGGCGAGGCTGCGACCACCAACAACCGGATGGAGCTGATGGCCGCGATCTCCGCGCTGGAGGCGTTGGAGCGTCCCTCGCCCATCACCATCGTGACCGACAGCGCCTATGTGAAGAACGGCGTGACCGGCTGGATCCACGGGTGGAAGCGCAACGGCTGGAAGACCGCCGCCAAGAAGCCGGTGAAGAACGCGGACCTCTGGCAGCGGCTGGATGAGGCCCAAGGCCGCCACGATGTGGCCTGGCAATGGGTGAAGGGCCACGCGGGCCATCCCGAAAACGAACGCGCCGATGCGCTGGCGCGGGCCGGCATGGCACCGTTCAAGCGCTGAGCGCGCCTTGATCGAAACACGGCTGGGGCCATGTTCAGGCCGCACGGTGCCGGCCGTTCAGCCCAGTTCGCCCGGAAAATCTTCCCAGCCGCGCAGGGCCTCTTCGGCATCCATGGCGCGTTTGCCCGCCCGTTGCAGCCGCGTGATCCGCAGCGCGCCGGTGCCGCAGGCGACTGTCAGCGCAGGGGCATCTGTCAGCACCTCGCCGGCCGCGCCCTCTGCCTCCACGGGGATGGAGTGCAGCAGCTTCAACCGCTCTGCCCCGGCCTGGCACCACGCGCCGGGAAAGGGGGACAGCGCGCGGATCTGGCGGTCCGTCTGCGTGGCGGGGGCGGTCCAGTCCACGCGGGCCTCTGTTTTGTCGATCTTGTCGGCATAGGTCACGCCGTCCTCGGGCTGCGGCTCGGCCGTCAGGCCGGGCAGTTTGGCCAGCACCTCCACGATCTGCGCCGCACCCAGCATGCTGAGCCTGTCATGCAGCTCTGCCGTGGTCTCCCCCGCACCAATGGCAAGGGCCGCGCGGGACAGCACCGGCCCGGTGTCCAGCCCGGCCTCCATCTGCATGATGCACACGCCCGTGGTGGCATCGCCATGCAGGATCGCGCGGTGGATCGGCGCGGCCCCCCGCCAGCGCGGCAGAAGGGAGGCATGGATGTTCACGCAGCCCAGCCGGGGCGCATCCAGTACCGCCTGCGGCAGTATCAGCCCATAGGCCACGACCACGGCGATATCCGCGCCAAGGGCCGCAAACTCTGCCTGCGCCTGCGGCGTGCGCAGGCTGGTGGGGTGGCGCACGGGCAGGCCCAGCGCCTCTGCCCGCGCATGAACCGGGGTCGGGCGGGCCTTCTTGCCGCGGCCGGCGGGGCGGGGCGGCTGGCAATAGACGCAGGCAATCTGATGCCCGGCCTCGATCAGCGCCTCCAGCGCGGGCACGGAAAATTCGGGGCTGCCCATGAAGATCACGCGCATCTTTGGCCTCCTGCCGTCATTGGGCTAGCTTGCGCGCACGGCGCAGCAGCACATCGCGTTTCACGCGGGTCAGGTGATCGAAATAAAGGCGGCCGTCCAGATGGTCGATCTGGTGCTGCACGGAGGTCGCCCACAGACCGACGAAATCCTGCTCTTGCCAGGTGCCTTCGGCATCCATGAACCGCACGGTCACCGCACCGGGGGCGCGCGATCACGGCGGACACGCCCGGCAGGTTCGGGCTGGCCTCTTCATGTTCGCGCAGCTGGACCGAGGCATGAAGCACGCTGGGATTGGCCATGCGCACCGCCTGCCCGCGCGTGTCCGAGGCATCGACCACCGCAAGCCGCAGCGGCACGCCGATCTGCGGCGCCGCCAGCCCGACGCCGGGCATGGCCTCCATCGTGTCGATCATGTCCTGCCAATGGGCCAGGATCTCCGGGGTGATCTGCGCAACCTCCGCGGCGGGGCTGCGCAGGCGGCGGTCCGGCCAGCGCAGGCAACGCCGCGCCGTCATGGCCGGGCCTGTGCGTATTCCGCCAGCGCCGTGGCGCGGGCCGCATCCTCCAGCCGGTCCAGCGTGACGATCCCGTCCAGGTGGTCGCACTCATGCTGGGCGCACAGCGCGGCAAACCCGTCCAGCTGCGCCACCTGCGGCTGGCCGGCCAGGTCAGTGTAGCGCAGCTCGACCCGCGCGGCGCGGTCCACCTGCGTGAGGATACCGGGAATGGACAGGCAGCCCTCGGTCGAGGTAACGCGGTCAGTGCCCAGGGGCGTCAGCGTCGGGTTGATGCAGGCGATCGGGGTCATGTCCCCGTCTTTCCAGCCGCAATCCATGACGAACACCCGCAGCAAGACACCCACCTGCGGCGCCGCAAGGCCGCGCCCCGGCGCATCATACATCGTTTCAAACATATCGGTGATCAGCCCGGACACGGCGGCTGGATCGGCCACGGGCTGGCAGGGCTGGGACAGCCGGGCATCGGGCCAGGTGAGGATGGGCAGCAGGCTCATCCGCGCGCCCTTTCCCGTTTCAGCTTCTGCATCTTGCGGGTGATCATCTGGCGTTTCAGCGGTTTGAGGTAATCGATGAACAGCTTGCCATCCAGGTGGTCGATCTCATGCTGGACGCAGGTGGCCCACAGCCCGTCAAACTCCGCCTCACGCGGGGTGCCGTCACGGTCCAGCCAGCCCACGCGCACGGCCTCCGGGCGGGTGACATCGGCGAATTGGTCCGGGATGGACAGGCAGCCTTCCTCATAGGTGTTCAGCTCTGCCGAGCTGCTCAGGATCTGGGGATTGAACATCACCAGCGGCCTGGGCGCGGCGCCCTCCTCCTTTTCGCAATCCAGCACGATCAGCCGGTGCAACACGCCGATCTGCGGCGCGGCCAGGCCAATGCCGGGGGCATCATACATGGTTTCCAGCATGTCATCGGCCAGTGCGCGCAGGTCATCCGACAGGTCGGGCACCGGGGCGCATGGCTTTTTCAGCCGCGGGTCGGGGTGGATCAGGATCGGGCGTTTCATGCGGCTGATCTAGGCGATGCCTGCCCGCCGCGCAATAGAGCGCGCCCGGTCGGGCTTGCGCCCCCCGGCTGATCGGGTAGCGTTTGCGCACCCAGCACAAGAGGACAGCATGACCAGCCGTTTTGACGAGATCATCGACCGCCACGGAACCCACAGCATGAAATGGGATCGGATGGAGCCGATCTATGGCGTGCCTGCGCAGGACGGCATTTCGATGTGGGTGGCGGACATGGATTTCCGCCCGCCGCAGGGCGTGCAGACGGCGCTGGAATCCATGCTGACTCACGGGGTCTATGGCTATTACGGCGGTGATGCCGGCTATCGCGCGGCGATCGGCTGGTGGATGCAGCATCGCCACGGCTGGCAGATCGCGCCGGAGTGGATCTTTACCACCCATGGCTTGGTCAATGGCACGGGCATGTGCGTGGATGCCTATACCCGGCCCGGCGATGCGGTTGTGCTGTTCACGCCGGTCTATCACGCCTTTGCCCGCGTGATCGCCGCTGCGGGGCGCGAGGTGCGCGAATGCCCGCTGGCCATGACCGATGGCCGCTATGAAATGGATTTCGATGCCTATGACGCGCTGATGACCGGGTCAGAGCGCATGGTGATCCTGTGTTCGCCCCACAATCCCGGTGGCCGGGTCTGGACAGCCGAAGAGCTGCGCGGCGTGGCCGAATTTGCCAAGCGGCATGACCTGATCCTTGTGTCGGACGAAATCCACCACGATCTGGTGATGCCCGGCCATCGCCACACGGCCATGCCGCTGGCCGCGCCGGACATCGCGGACCGGCTGGTGATGATGACCGCCACCACCAAGACCTTCAACATCGCGGGCAGTCATTCCGGCAATGTCATCATCCCGGATGCGGATCTGCGCGCCCGGTTCGAGGCGCGGATGCAGGCGCTGGGCCTGTCGCCCAATTCCTTCGGCCTGGTAATGGCCGAGGCCGCCTATACACCGGAAGGCGCGGCCTGGGTCGATGAGCTTTGCGCCTATCTGGATGGCAACCGTCAGGTCTTTGACGCGGCGGTGAATGCCATTCCCGGCCTGCGCTCCATGCCGCTGGAGGCCACTTACCTGGCCTGGGTGGATTTTGCCGGCACCGGAATGGACCGGGCCGAATTCACCCGCCGGGTGGAACAGGGCGCGCGGATTGCGGCCAACCACGGGCCGACCTTCGGCACCGGGGGGGAGACGTTCCTGCGCTTCAACCTGGCAACGCCGCGCGCGGTGGTGGAACAGGCGGCCGAGCGGCTGCAACAGGCCTTTTCGGACCTGCAGTAACCGCCGCCGCGCCGGGGCGAGTTGTGCGGTGATGCACCCGCTCTGCGCGCGGACGGGCGTTGTGTGATTGCCCTGCCATGTTACCTCACCTCCAACACAGGAGGACTGACGATGGGACAGCTTGTTGACGGCGTCTGGCACGACACATGGTATGACACGGGCAAGACGGGCGGCGCCTTCGTGCGCTCCACTTCCGTCTATCGCAACTGGGTCACGCCCGATGGCGCGCCGGGGCCCAGCGGCGCGGGCGGCTTTGCCGCGCAAAGCGGGCGCTATCATCTCTATGTCTCCATGGCCTGCCCCTGGGCGCATCGCGCGCTGATCCTGCGCAAGCTCAAGGGGCTGGAGCCGCATATCGACGTCAGCGTGGTGCACCCTGACATGCTGTCCGATGGCTGGACCTTTGAACAGGATGCGCTGGGGGCCACGGGTGACAGGCTCTATGGCCTGCCGTTCCTGCGGGACATCTATCTGAAGGCGGACCCCAAGGCATCCGGCCGCGTGACCGTGCCGGTGCTGTGGGATCGGGAACGGGAAACGATCGTCTCCAATGAATCCGCGGAAATCCTGCGCATGTTCAACAGTGCCTTTGACGGCCTCACCGGCAACCGGGCGGATTACTGCCCCGCGGACCTGTCCGAAGCCATCGCGCCGGTGAATGACCGCATCTATGACACGCTGAACAACGGCGTCTACAAGGCCGGCTTTGCCACCACGCAGGCGGCCTATGACGCGGCGGTGCATCCGCTGTTCGATACGCTGGACTGGCTGGAGGAGCGGTTGAGCAGCCATCGTTACCTGATGGGGGGCCGCGTGACCGAGGCCGACTGGCGCCTGTTCCCCACGCTGGTGCGCTTTGACAAGGTCTACCACGGTCATTTCAAATGCAATCACAAGCGGATCGTGGATTATCCAGCCCTATGGGCCTATCTGCGCGAGCTGTATCAGTGGCCGACGCCCGATGGCGGGCGCGTGGGCGATACGGTGAACTTTGCCCATATCGTGCGCCATTACCATTACAGCCATGAAACCATCAATCCGCACCGGATCGTGCCCATCACGCCGGACCCGAACTTTGACGCCCCGCATGGGCGTGGGCATCTGGCGGCGGCCTGACACCTGGCGCCTGGCCTGCGCGCAGCGCCCGCAGGCCGGCCTGGCGGCACCGCCTAGCGCCAGCGTGTGGCCAGCGCGTCCAGGCCGCGTGACAGCACCAGCACATCGATGCCCACGGCGATCATCCGCGCGCCCGCATCCACATAGGCCTGGATCTGGTGGTCATCCACGGCGATGGTGGCGGCAGGCTTGCCCGTGGCAGTGATGCGGGCGATGGCCTCTGCCACCACGGGCACGGTGTCCTCCGGGCTGAGGCCCAGATCCGCGCCCAGATCCGCCGGGCCGATGAACAGCGCATCCACACCCTCCACCGCGGCGATGTCCTCGATCGCGTCCAGCGCGGCGCGGCTCTCGATCTGGACGATCAGGCAGATCTGATCCTCGGCGGTGTCCATGTAGTCCGGCACCCGGCCAAAGCGCGACGCCCGCGCCAGCGGAAAGCCCACGCCGCGCACGCCGCGCGGCGGGTAGCGCACGGCGCGCACCATCGCCTCTGCCTCTGCAGCGGAATGGACCATGGGGATCATCAGGCTTTGCGCACCGGCGTCGAGGATCTGCTTGATCAGCCAGTCCGCCCCAACGGGCGGCCGCACGATGGCCGAGGGCGGCAGCGGGTCCAGCACCTGCAACTGCGCGGTCAGGCTGGGCAGGTCATTGGGCGCGTGTTCGCCATCCAGCAACAGCCAGTCAAAACCGCTGTGCCCGGCAATTTCCGCCGCATAGGGTGAGGTCAGCCCCAGCCAGCAGCCCAACAGCCGCGGCCCCGGCGTGGCCAGCGCCTGTTTCAGCCGGTTGACGGGCAGATCGCGGGAGAGGGTCATGGGCTGTCCTTTCGGGGCTGGTGCGGTGCTGTCAGAATTTCACTTTCACGCCCGGCAGGTCCAGCGCCTTCAGCAGATCCCGCATTTCCTGCCGTGCCGCGATGTTGGAGATATTCAGCTGCCGCACGCCCACGGCCTTGAGGTCCAGCAAGGTCAGCCCGCGCGGGAACAATTCGCGGAAGATCACGCGCTCATGAAAGCCGGGGACGACGCGGAAGCCGATGCGTTTGGACAGCAGCTCCACCGCCTTTTCGATCTTGCGCTTGTTGACCATCTGCTGCGCGCCGATGCGGTTGCGCAGCACCACCCAGTCAATGGGCTTCAGCCCGTCCTGGGCGCGCAACTGCCGGGCATGCCAGACCATTTCGGAATAGACGGACGGGCCAAGCACCTTGGTGCCTTCGGCATCGACCCGGCCCAGCAGGTCAAAATCAATGAAGCTGTCGTTCAGCGGCGTCACCAGCGTATCCGCCAGCGCATGGGCCAGCTGTGCCAACCGCGTGTGCGAGCCGGGGCAGTCGATCAGGATGAAATCGGACTCCGGCTCCAGCATGGCAACGCCGCGCGACAGGCGGTGATCATAGATGTTCTCATCCGGGCCGACCTCTGCCGGATCAACCTGCGGCAGCACCAGGTGGCGCGGCAGCGGCAGGTCCGGGTGGCCTTCGGTTTCCATGAAATGGCGCCGGTTGTCCATGTAGCGGCCCAGCGTGCTTTGCCGCAGGTCCAGGTCCAGCGTGCTGACCCGATGCCCGCACCAGGCAATGGCCGTGGCCAGATGCATGGACACGGTCGATTTGCCCGCGCCGCCCTTTTCATTGCCCACGACGATGATATGCGCCATGCCGGTTCCCCCTGTCACCCGACCCAAGCGGCTAGCCGATTTGGGCAGTCCCGGCAAGCCTGTGCCCAGATGTAGGGGCGCGCCACAAATGCAAAACGCCGCCCCGAAGGGCGGCGCTGCAACAGCCACGAAAGGCGGGCAGGATCAGAAGCCCAGGCCTTCGTATTTCTTCTTGAACTTGGACACGCGGCCACCGGCATCCATCAGGCGGGAGCTGCCGCCAGTCCAGGCCGGGTGAGAGGTCGGGTCGATTTCCAGCGACATGCTGTCGCCTTCCTTGCCCCAGGTGGACCGGGTGGTGAAGGTCGAACCATCGGTCATCTTGATCTCGATGGTGTGATAATCGGGGTGAATCCCTTTTTTCATCGCGCCGGTCCTTACTTGTCCGCGCCCTTGAGGGGCTTGTAGGTGGTGTCCTCAGCGATCCGGGCGGATTTGCCACGACGAGACCGCAGGAAATACAGCTTCGCACGGCGCACACGGCCACGGCGCACAACCTCGATGCTGTCGATATTGGTGGAATACAGCGGGAACACACGTTCCACGCCTTCGCCAAAGGAAATCTTGCGCACGGTGAACGACCCGGCGATGCCCTTGCCGTTCTTGCGGCTGATGCAGACGCCTTCATAGGCCTGCACGCGCGAGCGCGTGCCTTCGGTCACCTTGTAGCCGACGCGGATGGTGTCACCGGCCTTGAAATCGGGAATGGTCTTCCCGAGGGAGGCGATCTGTTCCGCCTCCAGTTGTGCGATCAGGTCCATCGCATGTCTCCTATTGTTCTGCGGTTGATCCGCAAGATGATCGCGTCCTCAGAGCTCTGTGTCTTCTTCCGGGTCCCTGCCGTGCGCCGCACGATAAGCCCGCCAGAGGTCAGGTCGTCTTTCTTGTGTCAGCCTTTCGGCCTGTTCCCGCTGCCAGTCACGTATCTTGGCGTGATGACCGGAGAGAAGAACCCCGGGGATGTCACGCCCGTTCCAGGTCGCGGGACGGGTATATTGCGGATGCTCCAGCAAACCGTGAGAGAAGGACTCCTCCTCCACCGATGCCTGATTCCCCAACACGCGCGGTATAAGGCGCACGGTGGCATCAATCAAGGCTGCGGCGGCGATTTCACCCCCCGTCAGCACGAAGTCCCCAAGCGAGACTTCGCGGATGCCGTAATGGTCGATCACGCGCTGGTCCAGCCCCTCGAACCGGCCGCAGATCAGCGTCATGCCAGGGCCCTGGGCCAGATCCCGCGCCATGCGCTGGTCAAAGCGTGGCCCGCGCGGGGACAGGTAGATCAGCGGCAGCGGTTGTGGCTGGGCGCGCCGGGCGGCCTCGATCGCGCTGGCCATGACATCGGGGCGCAGGACCATGCCCGCGCCGCCGCCCGCGGGCGTGTCATCCACATTGCGGTGCTTGCCATCGCCGAAATCCCGCAGGTTCAGCGTGGACAGCTGCCACAGCTCATCCCGCAGCGCCTTGCCGGTCAGCGACAGGCCCAGAACGCCGGGAAAGGCCTCTGGGAACAGGGTGATGATCTGCGCATGCCAGGCGCGCGCCAGAACCGCGGGTTCCGCCATCAGGTCCCGCGGTTGCAGCGTGGCACGGATGGATTTCCGGCCGAAGGAGCGTGGCTGATCCGGCATTGTCAGAACAGCCCCTCGGGCGGATCGGCCACGATGCGCCCGGCGGACAGATCCACCGTGGGCACATTGGCGCGGGTAAAGGGCAGCAGAACGGTCGTGCGCGCGCCGGGCACGAAGATTTCCAGCAGATCGCCCGCGCCATGGTCGAACACCGCGCGCACCGTTCCCAGCTGTGTGCCGCCGGTATCATGCACCGCCAGCCCGATCAGATCGGCGTGGTAATATTCATCATCCGGCAGCGATGGCAGCACGTCCCGCGGCACGAACAGCTGCACCCCGCGCAGGGCATCGGCCTGTTCCTTGGTGGCCACGCCGGACAGGCGCGCGGCCATGCCGTTCTTGACGCTGCGGGTGATGCGCAGCCGGTATTGTGTGGCCCCGTCCTCGCTGAACAGCGGGCCGTAGGTCTGAATGGCCTCGGGGTCGGCGGTGAAGCTCTTGAGCCGCACCTCTCCCTTCACGCCGAAGGCGCCTGCGATGGCGCCCACGCAAATCATCTCTGCCATGGCGGTGACCTTCTTGGGAACGGACCAGCCCGCGCAATGCGGGCCGGGAAAGGGGGGTGGCCACCTGCCGGTGGCGCGGCCCGAAAACCGGCCAGAAGGCAAAATTGCCCGCTGACCTGAAAGCTGGCCTTATGCGTGCCGGAGGGAGGGTGGGCCACCCTCCGGCACATGAGCCGGGCAGGGATCACTCTGCCGCGGCATCCTCGCCGGCGGCCGCGGCTTCGGCGGCTTCGGCTGCCTTGGCGGCTTTCGCCTCGGCGCGGTCGGTCATGGCCTTGCCGGGCACGGCCTTCTTGGGGTTGTTGCGGGTCTTCTTTTCCAGAACACCGGCGGCCTCCAGGAAGCGGGACACGCGGTCGGTGGGCTGGGCGCCCTTGGCAATCCATTCCTTCGCGCGCTCGACATCCATTTCCACGCGCTTTTCATGGTCCTTCGGCAGCAGCGGGTTGTAGCTGCCCAGCTTCTCGATGAAGCGGCCATCGCGGGGCATCCGCGAATCGGCAACGACGATGCGGTAGAACGGGCGCTTCTTGGAACCGCCGCGGGCGAGCCGGATCTTGATGGACATGATGTAGTCTCCTTTTGAAGTCTTGGGCGGCCGGGCCGCCGGGGTGTTTCGACGAACGAGCCGTCAGGATTGGTGTTTTTCGTGATGCTTGATCACTTCCTGAATGATGAAATTCAGGAATTTCCGGGCGAATTCGGGGTCAAGGTCCGCCTCGTTCGCCAGGGTTTCCAGACGCGCGATCTGCTTGGCTTCGCGCGTGGGATCGGATGGCGGCAGCGCGTGCTGCGCCTTCAGCAGGCCGACGGCCTGCGTATGCTTGAACCGTTCGGCCAGGGTGAACACCAGGATGGCGTCCAGCCGGTCGATGCTTTCGCGGTGGCCGCGCAGCACTTCGGCGGCCTTGGTCACGGGGTCGGTCTGCGGTGCGTCAGTCAATGGCCCAGCCTTTCGGTTTGAACAGCGGGTCGCGGTAATGCGCGATCTCCATATCGATGCCATGGGCCAGCTGCGTGCCCTGCAGCGCCGTGGGCGAGGGGTGCCGGTAGACCGCGTCATTGCCGTCCACGCTTGGGGCGGTGGCGTCCTTCTTGGCGCCCAGGCGTTCGGCCAGGCGGATACTGTCAAGGTTCTTCGGGTCCAGGTAGCTGACCGCGCCTTCCCAGCCTGCGTCCAGATACAGGTGCTGGCGCACGCGGTGCGTGGCCTCCAGCGCAAAGCCCTTGCCGCCGCGATCCGGCCAGATGATCCAGGCGATTTCGCGTTCGGGCCATTTGGCCGGGCACCAGCCGCCGGCCATGCCAACGGTTTCATCCGTCTCGCGCAGGTGGATCATCCACATCCCGTAGCCGCGAATCTCCCAATGCCCGATCTCGGCGGCGTAGAGCATCCAGGTCTCATAGGCGTTCAGCGGCCCCCCCATGAACCGAGAGCGGTAGGAGGCGAAGGTTGCCTTGAAATCCGGGTAATCCTGCGGTTCCGGCCCGCGCAGTTGCAGGCGCGGCGTGTCAAGCACGGGAATGTCGCGATGGCCCATGGTCAGCTCCTCTCTGCGCTGGGGGCGGCAGTGCCGGGGTCGGGGTGGCGATAGATCATGCAGGTCACACCCAGCAAGGTGCCGTCCGCCTCATGCCGCGCGCCAAGCCGTTCCGCCAGCCTGCGCGAGGGCAGATTGCCAGGATGCACATAGGAGATCAGGGGACCCAGCCCGTGGTCCTGCCAGGCCCAGTCACGCACGGCCTGCGCGGCCTCATGGGCATAGCCCTTGCCCTCGAACCCGTCGAACAGGTGCCAGCCCAGTTCCGGCTCTTGCCAGAAGGGGTGAAAGATCACGCCTACGCGGCCGGCCAGATGGCCCGTGTCACGCTCCACCAGCGTGAAAAATCCGTAGCCGCGCAGCGCCCAATGGCCCACGGCGCCCAGGAACCCGCGCCAGGCCTGCCAGACATCCGCCGCCGGCCCGCCGACAAAGCGCGCCCGGTCCGAGGCCATGAAGCGCGCCACGGCGTCGAAATCATCCTCCTGCGGGCCGCGCAGAATCAGCCGCGCGGTGTGCAGTGTGGGCGCGTTGGTCGGGGCCGTCATGCGCAGGCCTCCGGTCCCGGGTGGCGATAGAGCAGGTCCTCACCCATGTGGATGTTGTGATAGCGCCGCTCGAACCAGGCGCCCAGCCGTTCGGCCAGCGCGATGGAGCGCGTGTTGCCCGGCACGATGTTGGAGGTCAGCGTGGTCAGACCCAGCGGGCCATAGGCCCAGCGCCGCGCGGTCAGCGCGGCCTCATGGGCGATGCCGCGACCCTCATAGCCTTCAAACACGGACCAGCCCAGTTCCGGTTCCGGCCAGCCTTCGGGGTTCCAGATGCCGCAGATGCCCGCGGCGGTGCCGGTGTCGCGCATTTCAATCGTGAAATAGCCATAGCCGTGGATGTGCCAGTGGCCGATGTTCAGCGCAAACCAGCGCCAGGCCTCGCCCCGGTTGGGGGCTGCGCCAAAGCCGCCAGAGCGTGCCTCGTCCAGCAGGAATGCAATCAGCGGCTCGGCGTCGCGCGGCTCGGGCCCGCGCAGGATCAGGCGGTCCGAGGTCAGTGTGGGGGCGTTGGTCAGGCTCATGCCAAAGCCTCCGCGCCGAAGGTCCATGTTTGCACGTTGGGCGCCCAGTCCGGCGGCGGTGCATCGCTGCGCGTGGCGCCCAGCCGTTCCGCCAGCCGGACGGATGCGGTGTTGGATGGATCGATTCGCGCAATCAGCGATGGCCAGCGGCAATCCACCAGAACATGGGCCAGCACGGCGCGGGCGGCCTCGGTGGCCAGGCCCTGGCCTTCGGCCTCTGCCGTCCACAGCGTCCAGGTCATCTCGGGCGGTTGGGCGTCATCCAGCCGCATTGGGCCGGCATGGCCAATGGCCGCGCCGTTGCGTTCCAGCACATAGCGGCCATAGCCGCGCAGCACCCAATGCCCGGCCATCGCGGCCAGCTTGTCAAAGGCCTGCACGGCGCTGAACGGCCCGCCCACGAACCCGCTGCGCGGGCCCGCACAATAGGCACGGTATGCGTCCAGATCCCCGGCGCGGGGACGGCGCAGCACCAGGCGCGGTGTCAGCAATGTGTCGGCCACGGGCATGGTTACTTCTTCCGCCCAAGGCCCGACAGGCCTGGCGGCAGCCCGCCGCCGCCCAGACCGGGCAGCCCGCCACCGCCGGCGCCCATCTGGCGCGCGGCCTGTTCCAGCGATTTCTGGTCCATGCCTTTCAGCATCTCCTCGGGCGAGCCGCCCTTGCCCAACATGCCCTTCATGGCCTGTTTCAGCATGCCGCCCTTGCCCATCTTCTTCATCACATCGGCCATCTGGCGCTGCATCTTCAGCAGTTTGTTGAGGTCAGAGACATCCAGCCCCGCCCCGGCGGCGATGCGTTTCTTGCGGCTGGCCTGCAGGATCTGGGGATTCGCGCGTTCTTTCTTGGTCATGGAGTTGATCAGCGCGATCTGCTGGCGCAGGATGCGGTCATCCAGCCCGGCGCTGTCCATCTGCTTGGCCATCTTGCCCATGCCCGGCATCATGGACATCATGCCCTGCATGCCGCCCATCTTGATCATCTGTTCCAGCTGGCTGCGCAGGTCGTTCATGTTGAACTGACCCTTCTGCAGGCGCCGCATCATGCGCTCGGCCTGTTCGGCCTCCAGCGTGGCCTGGGCCTTTTCCACCAGCGCGACGATGTCGCCCATGCCCAGGATCCGGCCCGCCACGCGGTCAGGCTCGAAGGTTTCGAGCGCATCCATCTTCTCGCCCAGGCCGACAAAGCGGATGGGCTTGCCCGTGACCGCCCGCATGGACAGCGCCGCACCGCCGCGGCCGTCACCGTCCATCCGCGTCAGCACAACGCCGGAAATGCCGATCTTGGCGTCGAACTCCTGCGCGACCTCCACGGCGACCTGGCCGGTCAGCCCGTCCACCACCAGCAGCGTTTCACGCGGCGAGACGGCGTCGCGCACTTCCTCGACCTCATGCATCAGCACCTGGTCAATCTGCAGCCGTCCGGCGGTGTCCAGCATGAACACGTCATAGCCGCCCATCGTGGCCTGTTGCTTCGCGCGCTTGGCGATCTGCAGCGGCGTCTGCCCTTCGACGATGGGCAGGGTATCCACGCCGATCTGTTCGCCCAGCACCTTCAGCTGCTGCATCGCGGCGGGGCGGTAAATGTCGAGCGAGGCCATCAGCACGCGCTTGCCGTCCCGCTCCTTCAGGCGGCGGGCCAGCTTGCCGGTGGTGGTGGTCTTGCCGCCGCCCTGCAGGCCCACCATCAGGATGGGCGCGGGCGGGTTGTCGATCTTCAGCGTGCCGGGGTCTTCCTCGCCGCGCAGCACGGCGATCAGCTCGTCATGCACGATCTTGATCACCTGCTGGCCCGGCGTGACCGATTTCATCACGGCCGCGCCTGTGGCCTTGGCCTGCACCCGGCGGATGAAGCTGCGCGCCACATCCAGCGACACGTCGGCCTCCAGCAGGGCAACGCGCACTTCGCGCAGCGCGGTGCGCACGTCATCTTCGCTCAGCGCGCCGGCCTTGGTCAGGCGGTCAAAGACCCCGGAAAGGCGCTCGGACAGATTTTCGAACATGGCTTCAAGCCTCCTTGCCGGTTTCCATGTATCCTCCCAAGGTAGGCAGGACGCGATCAAAGCACAAACGCCCCCACGGGCGTAACACGCTGGTGGGGGGCGATCCCGGGCATAGCCCAAGGGACCGGACGACTCGCAGGCCTCCGGGATTGGGGTTGCGGATAGGCTGTGGCCCGCGCAAAGTCAACCTTGGGCCCGGATGTTGCGTTTTTGCACTGCAGCGCGGCGAATCCGCCAAAGATCGCTCAAATCCGCGCTGTTTCCGCCGATATGCTTGACCCGCTGCGTGAAACAGGTATCACCCTGAAGCCAGACACGCCTTTTTTCTCAGGGAGAATACCATGCGCAAGATTTTCGCCTCCGCCCTCGCACTGTCGATGGCCGCCTCCATGTCCTTCGCCGGCGGCATGAACGACGCCCAGCTGGAAGGCGACGTTGTCGCCGCTGAAGAAGACGATGACGGCTTCTTCATCTTCCCGTCCCTGCCGGGTCTGGGTGCTGCTGGTGGCGCGGCTGGTGCCGCAGGCGCAGCTGGCCTGGCCGGCGCTGGCGCTCTGGCTGCTGCTGCTGCCGTGGGCACCGTTGCTGTTGCGTCCGCACTGTCCGCGAACGAATCCAGCAACTCCACCTCCACCACCGAGTAATTCGGCGGCACATGGCCCCAGCGGCCATGTCGGAGCAAGTTTCAAGGCGAAGCCCCACCGGGCTTCGCCTTTTTCTTTGTGGGCCGGGCTTGCGCATTCCGAAGGCTGGGGTTTTGCTGGTCCCGCAGCGGGGCGTTCCGGCCGGCTGATCGGCAGCGGTGAGAGCAGGCATGGACAACTGGGATGAATTGCGCACGGCCTTTCACGTGGCCCGGCATGGCACCGTCAGCGGTGCGGCCGAGTCGCTGGGTGTGCATCACGCCACGGTCATTCGACATATCGATTCCCTGGAGACGCGGCTGGGGGTCAAGCTGTTCCAGCGCCACGCGCGCGGCTATACGCCCACGGAGGCGGGCGAGGATCTGGCCCGCGTGGTGAGCGATGCCGATGGCAATTTTCAGCAGCTTGCCGCGCGGCTCAGCGGTGCGGGCGAGGAGATTCGCGGCGAACTTCTGGTCACCACGCTGGATGAGTTCACGGACATGCTTGTGCCGGTCATGGTGCGGTTCCGTCAGGCGAATCCCTCTGTCGTCGTGCGGCTGCTGACGGGGGACCGGCTGTTTCGCCTGGAATATGGCGAGGCGCATATCGCCCTGCGCGCCGGATCGCCCCCGCAAGAGCCGGACAATGTGGTCCAGCCCTTCGGCCACGAAGAGATCGCGCTGTTCGCCGCGCCGCAGTATCTGGAGTCACATGGCACGCCCACGCAGGATGCCGATCTGGCGGATCATCTGTTCGTCGGGCAGGATGACCCGGACAACCGCGCCCCGTTTGAACGCTGGCTGCGGGGCAGGGTGCCCCGCGATCAGGTGGTGTTCCGCGCCGCGAGCGAGCGTGTGATGGCGGATGCCATTGCCCTTGGGGCGGGGCTGGGCTTTCTCAGCCTGCGGCGGGCCAAGAGTTTCCCCGATCTGGTGCAGGTGATGCCGCCGCGCGAGGAATGGCGATCGCCCCTGTGGCTGGTGACGCATGTCGATCTGCATCGCATGCCCAAGGTGCAGGCGTTTCTGGCGATGCTGAAATCCTCCGCCGGAGGGGATTAGGGCCGATGACGCCTGCGCAGGCCGGTCATGCGGCAATGCTGGCCTTTTCCGGGCTGGTGGCGGGCAGTTTCGCGCTGGGTGGGCTGGCCGCGCCCCACATGGACCCGGCCGCGCTGAATGCGGTGCGATTCGTGCTGGCCGCCGTCATCCTGGGCGTGGGGTTGCGGGTGTCGGGCGTGCCGATGCGCGCCGCGGCGGCGGCGCCTTGGCGCTATGTGGTCCTGGCCATTCTGTTCGTTGGATATTTCGTGCTGATGTTCGAGGGGCTGAAGACCGGCGCCCCGGTGTCCATGGCCGCAGTCTTTACGCTCACACCCCCCATGGCGGCGGGCTTCGGGTTCCTGCTGCTGCGCCAGCGCACCACGGGCCGCATGGCGCTGGCCTTGGCGCTTGGCGGGGGCGGGGCGCTGTGGGTGATCTTTGACGCCAGCCTGCCTGCGCTGCTGGGCTGGCAGCTGGGCCGGGGAGAGGCGATCTACTTCTGGGGCTGCGTGGCCCATGCCGTCTATGCACCGCTGGTGCGCAAGTTCAGCCGGGGCGAGGGGGCGCTTGTCTTCACCTTCTATATCCTGTGCGCCGGGGCGGCCTTGCTGCTGATCTTTGGCGCGCGGGCGTTGATGCAGGTGGACTGGGCCGCGCTGCCGGGCATCGTCTGGCTGACCATTGGCTATACCGCCATCGCGGCGACGATCTGTTCCACTGCGCTGCTGGGATTTGCCGCGCAGCGCCTGCCCTCGGCCAAGGTGATGGCCTATACCTATCTCATCCCCAGCTGGGTCATGGTATGGAGCGCTGCGCTGGGCCAGGGCTGGGCGCCGCTGGCGGTGCTGCCGGGGGTTGGGGTCACTGTGCTGGCGGTGGTCTTGCTGCTGAAGCAGGACAGCGCGGTCTAGCCGCTGTCAGCATCAGGCAAGGGCGGGGCGTCAGACAGGCGCTCGGTTTCCAGGAAGCGCTCGAACGCATCCAGATGCACAGGCTCAAACTGGCCGAAGCCCTGCATCCACACGCTGGCCGCGCGCAGCGAATCCGGCTCCAGCTTGCACCATTTCACCCGGCCGCGTTTTTCCTGGCTGATCAGCCCCGCCGCGGCGAGGATCCCCAGATGCTTGGAAATCGACGCGAGCGATTGCTGAAACGGTTCGGCCACGTCCGTCACCGCCATGTCATCCTCCAGCAGCATGGCAAGGATCGCGCGCCGGGTCGGGTCGGCCAGGGCGGAAAAGACGGTATCGAGATCATGGCTCATGGCGCGATCAAACAGGCCTGCGGCGGAAACTCAACTGGATAGTTGAATGTGCTATTTGGCCGTTTTGGGGCCAATACCCCTGTGCGACGGAATGACCATGCAGCCGCAAAATGTAAAAAGAGAAGCCATTACAATACCTTGCGGGGCGCATGGCCGCGCTTGACTCGGGGGCCGCCGCACCATAGCAACCAACCCAAGAGAGGCGAGGTGACCCCATGCCCACACCCGAAGAGCAGCGCCGGTTGGAGGATCTGAAATCCCGCATCGCCGCCGCGAAAGAGGGCGAGGAGCGCATCGTTCACGAAAGCCATTACAGTCAGGCACAGGTCGCCTGGCGGATGGTCACGGAGCTTGTGGCCGGTCTGGGGATCGGCTTTGGCATCGGCTACGGGCTGGACAGCCTGCTGGGGACGACCCCGTGGCTTATGGTGCTGTTTGTATTCATTGGCCTTGCGGCTGGCGTGCAGACCATGATGCGCACCGCCAAAGAGGTCGAAGCCGGGCAGGCGGGGCAGCCCCCCGCGCAGGACGAAAAGAGGACGGACGATGGCAACTGAAGCGCATGGTGCAGAAGGCGGCGGCCTGGTATTCCACCCGATGGATCAGTTCATCGTCAAGCCGCTGTTCGGGGATGGCCCCGTTGGCGCGCTGACGATCACCAACGTGACGCTGTGGATGTTCTTTGCCGTGCTGGCGATCATCGGCCTGATGGTTGTGGGCACTTCCAAGCGCGCCGTGGTCCCCGGCCGCGTGCAATCCGTGGCAGAGCTGGCCTACCTGTTCGTCTATCGCATGATCGAGGATGTGACGGGCAAGGATGCGGTGAAATACTTCCCCTATGTCATGACGCTGTTCATGTTCATCGTCTTTGCCAACTTCCTGGGCCTGATCCCCACGTCCTTCACCACCACCAGCCACATCGCCGTGACGATCGTGCTGGCGCTGGCGGTGTTCCTGGGCGTGACCATCCTTGGCTTTGTGAAGAACGGTGCGAAATTCCTGGGCCTGTTCTGGGTGTCCAGCGCGCCGTTGCCGCTTCGCCCCGTTCTGGCGATCATCGAGGTCGTGTCCTACTTCGTGCGCCCGGTCAGCCATTCCATCCGTCTTGCCGGCAACGTGCTGGCAGGCCACGCCGTTTTGAAGGTGTTCGCCGGCTTCGCCGCGATCGCCGCAGTCAGCCCGCTGGCGATCCTTGGGGTCGTCGCGATCTATGGGCTGGAGATCCTGGTGTCCTTCATCCAGGCATACGTGTTCACCATCCTGACCTGCGTCTATCTGAAGGACGCTCTGCACCCGTCGCACTGACGGGTTCGGACAGGATACAGTTTCAGCCAATTCCATCGTAAGGAGACAGGAAAATGGAAGGCGATATCGCAAACATGGGTCAGTTCATCGGCGCAGGTCTGGCAGGTCTGGGCTCTGGCGTGGCCGCGCTCGGCGTGGGCAACGTGGCCGCAAACTTCCTGGCCGGCGCTCTGCGCAACCCCTCTGCGGCTGGCTCGCAGACCGCAACGCTCTTCATCGGCATCGCGTTTGCAGAAGCACTGGGCATCTTCTCGTTCCTGGTTGCTCTGCTGCTGATGTTCGCTGTCTGATCCAGCCGGAACACACACCCTTACGCGCGGGCGGCGCTGGCCAAAAGCTGGCCCGCCCGTTGTAACGTGAACCGTTCCGACGGAGGACAACATGGCAACCGAAACACATGGTGCCGAAGGGGCCTATCAGGCCGTCAGCTCTTGCGTCGACTCCAATGGCTCTGCCATCGGGATGCCGCAGCTTTGCATCGAATGGTTCCCGAACCAGATGCTGTGGCTGGTGGTGACGCTGGTCGTGATCTACCTTGTCCTGTCGCGCATCGCGCTGCCGCGCATTGCGGCCATCTTGGCGGAACGGCAGGGAACCATTGCCAATGACGTGAGCGCCGCAGAAGAATTGCAGCGCAAGGCCGAAGCCGCCGAGGCCGCCTATACCAAGGCGCTCGCCGATGCCCGCGCCGAGGCACAGAACATCGCCGCACAGGCCCGAGCCGAGATCAACGCTGATCTGGACAAGGCCATTGCGGAGGCGGACGCGGCCATTTCGGCCCGTGCTGCCGAGTCAGAAAAATCCATCGCCGAAATCCGCGCAAATGCGCTGCAGGCGGTTGAAGTCGTGGCCAAGGAAGCCGCTGCCGATATCGTGGCTGCATTCGGCGGGTCCGCGGATGCGGATGCGGTGTCTGCCGCTGTTGACAGCCAGTTGAAGGGATAAACAGATGCGCAAGTTCTCATCCGCCCTTCTGGCCGTGAGCGTGGCCGCCACACCGGCCTTTGCCGCCTCTGGTCCGTTCTTCTCGCTGCGCAACACGGATTTCGTTGTGTTGATCGGCTTCATCCTGTTCATCGCCATCCTTGTGTATTTCAAGGTGCCGGGGATGATCACCGGGATGCTGGATGACCGCAGCAAGGACATCCGCAGCCAGCTGGACGAAGCGCGCAAGCTGCGCGACGAAGCCCGCGAATTGCTGGCCAGCTACGAGCGTAAGCAGCGCGAGGTCCAGGACCAGGCGGACCGTATCGTTGCGGCCGCCAAGGAAGAATCCGAACTGGCCGCTGCCGCAGCGCGGGAGGACCTGAAGAAGTCCATCGCCCGCCGCATGGCCGCCGCCGACGAACAGATCGCCTCTGCCGAGGCCGCCGCCGTGCGCGAAGTGCGCGACCGGGCCGTCAACGTTGCCGTGGAAGCCGCCCGTGCGGTGATCGCGCAGAAGATGACCGAGGCCGAGGCCACCGCGATGATCGAATCGTCCATCGCAGAGGTCGATCGTCAGCTTCACTGACCGATCTGCTGATCCAGACCACTTGCAAAGCCCGGGCACCCAGCCCGGGCTTTTGCGCATCCGGCCCAAGAGTTCTGCGCAGGGTCAGTCGGCCAGCCGTGTGCCCAGCCTGTCCAGCATGTCCAGGCATTGCACCAACTGCCCGCGGGACAGGTATTCATCGGGCTTGTGCGCCTGCGCGATATGGCCTGGTCCGCAGACGATCACATCCATCCCCATGCTCTGAAACAAGCCGGCCTCCGTGCCGAAGGGCACGACATCACAGGTGTTCGCCCCGGTGAGCGACATCACCAGATCCCGCGCGGCATTTTCCGGCATCGGCTCCAGCCCCACGACCTCGCCCAGGGTTTCGGTGATGATGTCCGCGGTGGGGCTGACGCGCCGCATGTCCGGCAGCAGTGTCTGTGCCACAAGGTCGGCCACCGCTGTCTTGACGAAATCGGCATCGTCCCAGCGGACAGGGCGCATTTCCCAATCCAGCCGCGCCTTGCCGGGGATGACGTTATGGGCCGATCCGCCGGTCAGCGCACCGATGTTGATGGTGGTCCAGGGCGGATCAAAGCGGCTGCCTTCGGGTGCGCGGGCGCGCAGATCCTGTGACAGCTCCAGCAGCCGGGAGACATAGCGCACGGCATATTCGACCGCGTTGACCCCGTGATCGGGGGCAGAGCCATGCCCCTCCAGCCCCGTGAAATGCACGCTGTATTCGCAACAGCCCTTGTGCCCTTCGATCACCTTCATGCCGGTTGGCTCTCCGATGATCGCCATGGCCGGTTGCACGCCCCGGGCCTGCAGTTGCGGCAACAGGGCCTGCGCCCCCATGCAGCCGATTTCCTCATCATGGGTAAAGCAGAAATGCACGGGCCGGTGCAGCGGCACCTCGCCAAAGCGCGCGGCCATGGTGGTGGCCGCGGCGATGAAGCCCTTCATGTCACAGGTGCCCCGCCCGAACAGGTGATCATCCTCCTCCGTCAAGGTGAAGGGCGGGCGGGTCCAGTCCTGATCGGTGATGGGCACCACAT
The DNA here is from genome assembly GCA_965660085.1 of uncultured Paracoccaceae bacterium. Classification (GTDB taxonomy): domain Bacteria; phylum Pseudomonadota; class Alphaproteobacteria; order Rhodobacterales; family Rhodobacteraceae; genus CBFHYV01. The sequence goes on along the minus strand of CBFHYV010000003.1, from coordinate 3,096 downwards.
CCGTATGGCCGGACAGCACAAGCCCGCCGGGCGTGTCCGGCCCCAGCGTGGCCCAGAGGTTGGCCTTGGTGCCGGTGTCATCCTCATACAGGTCCACTCGCGCACCGGCCTGTTCCAGCATCCCCGCCAGCCAATGGATCAATTCCATATTGGGCAGGTGCGACACTGTCGGAAAGGCGATCAGGTCGGCCAGCAGGGTTTCGGTTTCGCGCAGGGGCAGGCTCATGTTTTCACGACCATCTCGCGCGGCCGGTTGCAGAAGGGTTTGGCCGGTCCCTCGGGGGTGATCAGGATGGATTCGGTGATCTCCAGCCCCCAATCGGACATCCACAGACCGGGCATGAAATGGAAGGTCATCCCCGGTTCCAGGATCGTCTCATCCTCGCTGCGCAGGGAGATCGTGCGCTCGCCCCAATCCGGCGGATAGCTCAGCCCGATGGGATAGCCGCAGCGCGCGCCGCGTTCGATTCCCGCACGCTCAAGTGGCGCGCCAAGCGCGTTGGCCACATCGCAGGCCCGATTGCCCGCCCGTGCAGCGTCCAGGCCAGCTTCCAGCCCTTCAACCAAAGCGGCCTCTGCCCGTCGCACGTGATCGGGAGGGTGCCCAAGGAAAAGCGTTCGGCAAAACGGCGCATGATAGCGGCGGTAGCAGCCTGAAATTTCAAAGAATGTGGCTTCGTTTTTCTTGAATGGGCGTCCATCCCAGGTGAGGTGTGGCGCGGCGGCGTCCGATCCCGAAGGCAACAACGGCACAATCGCGGCATAATCACCCCATGCACCATCCACGCCGCGGATCGCATCGCGGAAAATTTCAGCCACGATTTCGTTCTTGGGAATGCCGGGCTCTACCCGTTCGACAAGCCCGTCGATGATCTTCTCAGAAATCAATGCCGCCTTGCGCATGAAAGCGATTTCCGCGTCGGATTTGACCATCCGTTTCCAGTTCACAAGGGCCGTGGCATCCACGAATTCGGCCTCTGGCAGTTCGGTGCGCAGAACATCCATCGCCTTGGCCGAAAAGTAGTAGTTGTCGAGTTCAACACCGATTCGCGCGTGTTCATAACCCAGCGCCTTGAGTCTCTCGGCGAGGTCTTCCATGGGGTGGCAGACCGTGGATTGGACGAAATGGTCGGCATAACCAAGAATTCTGTCACCGCTCATCCAACAGGTTCTCAGTGCGCCATTCGCGTCCTGATTTCGCCCCCACCACATCGGATCATCGTCAACCGGCTGGATGACACCCTGGTGAACGTAGAACGACCATCCGTCATACGCCGTCAGCCAAGCTTGATTCGACGGATCGCTCACGAAAAGAACGTCTAAGCCACGCGCGGCCATCTCTTTTTGTGTCTTTTCCTGACGTGTGCGAAACTCCGCTTCGCTGAAGGGAAGATCAATCGGTGTCATTCTTTCGCAAACCTTGGCTAAGTTCGTTTCTGTGACGTTCAACCGGGAAAACCAGCAATTGCAAGCTTCGTGTTCATTCTTTGCTCAATCCGCCAAAAAAATGGCGTCTGCGACTGATCAGAAGTCAATTTGGTTGCAGCGCGTGGTCAGCGTGGTTGCAACTTGCAATGCGTTTGTGTTTAGTTTGACGAAGAAGCGCAGAAAACTGCCGAAGTCCAAGGGGAGCCGTTTTGGCAAAAACGAGTAACAGCGAAGCGTTCGTTGAATTTGAACGCGTGCAGAAGAGTTATGACGGGGAAAACCTCGTTGTTAAAGATCTCAACCTCATCATGCCAAAAGGCGAGTTCCTCACGATGCTCGGCCCGTCGGGTTCGGGCAAGACAACTTGCCTGATGATGCTTGCCGGTTTTGAAACCGCGACGCATGGCGATATCCGGCTTGATGGCACCAGTATCAACAACATCCCTCCGCACAAGCGCGGTATCGGGATGGTATTCCAGAACTATGCCCTGTTTCCGCATATGACGGTGGCCGAGAACCTCGCATTCCCGCTGGAAGTCCGCAAAATGGGCAAATCCGAGCGCGAAGCAAAGGTCAAGCGCGCGTTGGATATGGTTCAGATGGGCGCGTTTGGAGGCCGCCGTCCGGCGCAGCTTTCGGGTGGACAGCAACAGCGCATCGCGCTGGCGCGTGCTTTGGTGTTCGAGGCCGAGTTGGTTCTGATGGATGAACCGCTGGGTGCTTTGGACAAGCAGCTTCGCGAACACATGCAGTTCGAAATCAAACGCATTGCCGATAATCTGGGAATTACCGTGGTCTATGTGACCCACGACCAGACAGAGGCGCTGACCATGTCGGACCGCGTCGCGGTGTTTGACGACGGGCGCATTCAGCAGCTTGCGCCGCCGGACCAGCTTTATGAAGAGCCCGAGAACAGCTTTGTTGCCCAGTTCATTGGCGAGAACAACACTCTCGAAGGTGTCATAAAGGGTATCGACAACGGCATCGCCGTGGTCGAACTGGACGATGGCGAATTGATCGACTGTAAGCCGATCAATGTGTCAAAAGCCGGTGAACGCACGCGTGTTTCCATCCGCCCTGAACGGGTGGAATACAACAAGGCGCGTCTGCAAGAGGGTGCCCATACGCTCAAGGCGGAAGTCTTGGAATTCATCTATATGGGCGACATTTTCCGCACCCGCCTGAGGGTGGCGGGCAACGATGAATTTGTCATCAAGACCCGAAACGCGCCTGATCAGGAACGCCTTCAGCCCGGACAGCAGATCGAAATTGGCTGGATGCCAGACGATTGCCGGGCGCTTGACGCGACCTAGATAAAGATTCTGTCGCGCGAGGTTTGATCCTCCTGCGATAGCCAAGGGCCGGTTTTTCAAGCCCGTATCCGGCCCTAACCTGAATAAACGGGAAATTAGGGAGTAATCCGAATGAAACTTCACAAAACACTACTGGCCTCTACAGCTCTGACCGTTGCGGCCGCCGCCGGTGCAAATGCAGCCGGGCATGGAATGGCTGACAGCATGACGCTGGTAAGCTGGGGTGGTGCCTATCAGGCGTCGCAGCAAAACGCCTATGTCGAGCCGTATCTTGCGATGAACGATGGCGTTTCCGCAGCCTGGGACGAATCCTCGGCCGAAGCCGTGGCCAAGCTGCGCGCAATGAACGAGGCCG
>CBFHYV010000002.1:0-43492 GCA_965660085.1 uncultured Paracoccaceae bacterium | reverse complement strand
CCTCGGCGCTGGTGATCGGGGCATTGGGCCGCGTGGGCACCGGCGCCACGGATCTGTGCCAGGCGCTGGGGCTGCCCGTCACCGGCTGGGACAAGGATGAAACCGCCCATGGCGGCCCCTTTCCGCAAGTGCTGACGCATCAGATCTTCCTGAACTGCATCCTGGCCGCGCCCGGCACCCCGGTCTTTGTGCCCGCCGATGCCACCACCGCCCCCCGGGCGCTGCGCGTGATCGGCGATATCGCCTGCGACCCGGACAGCGATTTTTCCCCCATCAAGGTCTATGACCGCACCACCAGCTGGGACGCCCCCGCCCTGCGCGTGCATGACGACCCGCCGCTGGACGTGACGGCCATTGACAACCTGCCCTCCCTGCTGCCGCTGGAATCCTCGCAGGATTTCGCGCAACAGCTGCTGCCCAGCCTGCTGACCCTGCACAGCCTGGACGCCGGCGTCTGGGGCCGGGCACAGACATTCTTCGACCAACACAAACCAAAAGGTGCAGCATGACGATTCATTGGGTGGGCACCGGGCTTTCGGCCGTGCCCGGTCTGCGCAAGCTCATCACTGACGGGCATGAGGTGCGCGTCTGGAACCGGACGCTGGAAAAGGCCGTGGAGGCCGTGGGCGACCTGACCCGCCGCATCCATGAATTCAGCCTGGATGCGCTGTCAGCCGAAGTGGCGCAGGGCGATGTGATCGTCTCCATGCTGCCGGGCGACTGGCATGTGCCGCTGGCGGAAATCGCGCTGGAGAAATCGGCGCATTTCGTCTCCTCCTCCTATATCTCGCCAGAGATGCGGCGCCTGCACGCCCGCGCGCAGCTGGCCGGGCTGTCCTTCGTCAACGAGGTCGGGCTGGACCCGGGCATCGACCACCTGATGGCGCATTACCTGGTGGCGGATTACCGCGGCTCTGACGCCTGCGCGCCGGGCAATGAAATCAGCTTCATCTCCTATTGCGGGGGCATCCCCAAGGTGCCCAACCCGTTCAATTACAAGTTCAGCTGGTCCCCGCTGGGCGTGCTGAAGGCCTTGCGCTCGCCCTCCCGCTCGATCCGCGATTTCGAGGTGCTGGAGGTCTCTCGGCCGTGGGAGGCCCTGGGCAGCTACACCGCCCCCCTGCCCACGCCGGAGACATTCGAGGTCTATCCCAACCGTGACAGCCTGCCTTTCATCGAGGAATACAATTTTGATCCCACATGGAAGATCCGCGATTTCGTGCGCGGCACGCTGCGCCTGAATGGCTGGGCCGGTGCCTGGGCCGAAGTGTTCCAGCATGTCGAGGAGCTGGACGACGACGGCCTGCGCAAGCTGTCAGACAGGCTGTGGCGCGACAATGCCTATGCCGACAAGGACGACCCGGACAGGGTGGTGCTGTGCGTGTCCCTGAAGGCCGCGCGGGATGGCCAGACGGTGTGGCACAAATCCTTCCTGCTGGATGCCTGGGGCGATGAAACCTCCACCGCCATGGCGCGGCTGGTGTCGATCCCAGTGTCCCTGGCGGTCGAGGCCGCGCTGGCGGGCAAGCTGCCTGCGGGCGTGCAGGCCGCGCCCAGCCACCCCACGCTGCTGCGCCAGTGGCTGAACCATGTGGGTGAGCTTGCCCAGCATCTGGATACGGTTCACCACGTCTGACACCGCATGGCCCCGGCGCCACCGGGGCCGGGCACAGGTGCATCCATTTGCGGACGGGTCAGGATGGGCGGGCGGTCACGTCAGATGCGCCGCCAGGCCCAGCCGCCACCGGACCTGCTGGCCAGCCTACCACCGGGTCAGGGCGGCCTCATCCTCATCCTTGGCGGCCACCCAGGCAGTGCCCTCGGGCGTGATTTCCTTCTTCCAGAAGGGGGCGCGGGATTTCAGGTAATCCATCAGGAAATCCGCCGCCTCAAAGGCCGCGCGGCGGTGTCCGGCGGCAGTGGCCACCATCATGATCCGCTCGCCCGGCGCCATGCGGCCATAGCGGTGGATCACCAGCACATCGCCCAGATCCCAGCGCGCCTGCGCCTGCTGCGCGATCTCGCCCAGGGCGCGTTCGGTCATGCCGGGGTAATGTTCGATCTCCATCGCCGCCAGATCGGCGTCATCCGCGCGCACAACGCCGGTGAAGGTCACGACAGCCCCCAGATCAACCCGCCCCGCGGCAAACCCGGCCAGTTCCTGCGCCGGGTCGAATTCCGCTTCTTGCACCACGATGCGCATGGCCCTCAGCCCCCGGTCATGGGCGGAAAGAACGCAACCTCGCGCACGCCTTCAAGGGGGGCGTCAAAATCGGCAAGCTGCTGATCCACGGCCACGCGCAGCGCCGACAGGTCGGCAAAGGCGGCGTCATAGCGCGGCTCCCGCGCGCGCAACTCCGTCACCAGCTCGGCCACGGTGCCGGCGGTTGTCTGGACGGTTTCGCGCGGCAGGCCAATGCGTTCGCGCACCCAGGCAAAATACAAGACATCCATTCAGATCATCCTTTCAGAAACGGGGCGGCCTTGCGCAGGTAATCCCACCCGGTCAGCAAGGTTAGCACCGCAGCCCCCCACAGCAAGCCCAGCCCCACCAGCGCCAGCCCCCAGCGCGCCGTGCCCACCACGGACAGCGCGCCATGGGCCAGCAACACGGATATGGCCACCATCTGCACCGTGGTCTTCCACTTGGCCAGGCGCGTGACCTTCAGCGTGCCGGCGACATCGCCCAGAAACTCCCGCAGGCCGGACACGAAGACCTCGCGCAGCAGGATCAGCGTGGCCGGCAACAGCAGCGCCATGGACAGCGGCGACACCGCCATCAGCACCGCCAGCGCGATCACCACCATCGCCTTGTCGGCGATGGGGTCCAGCATGGTGCCCAGCCGGGTCTGCTGGTTCCACGCGCGCGCCAGCCAGCCGTCCAGCCAATCGGTGGCCGCGGCCAGGATGAACAGCGCCAGCGCCGCCCAATCCGCCACGGGACGGGGCAAGGCAAGAAAGGCCAGCGCCACGCCGGGCGCGGCCAGAAGGCGCAGGAGGGTCAAAAGATTGGGCAAGGTCAGGCTCATACCCTTCCCTAACGCGCCTGGCGGCAACAGGGAAGCACCCTCAACCACGCGCCCGCCGCGCCAGCCGGTCCAGAAACCGGGCGCGGGCCTCTGGCAGCGGGTGATCGCCCTGCGCGCGGGCCAGCCGCGTGTCCAGGAAATGGCCCGTGGTGCCCAGGGCCTGCAACACCTCCGCATCCCCCGCGTCGCCCTCGCCCAGCATGCAGGGCGGCAGGGGCAGCATCCTGTCGCGCCACGCGCCCGCGCCTTGCAAGGTCACCGCCCGGCCCGAACGTGGCGAGACCAGCGTCAGCCCGGTCTCTGCCCCGGTCACGGCACAGCGGGACAGATCAAGGCCATAGCCCATCTCCTCCAGCAGCAGCATTTCCCAGCGCAGATAGGCCAGCGGCCACAGATCCGCCTGCGGCAGAAGATCCAGCAAGGACAGGCTGGCCCGATACAGGCGCGGATGCGGGTCACGTTCCGGCAGGCAAAAGGCCAGCAGCGCGACAACGCAGCTGAGCCCCGCAAGGGCCAGCCGATCCGCCATGACCTCCGCCATGCGCGAGCGGCGCGGCTCTACCGTGAAGGTGCCGATATGGCCCTCCAGCCGGGCGCGCCAGGCCATGTCCAGCAAGGCACCGGGTTGCAGATGCGGCGCCATCTTGCGGCTGGTGGCCCCGCGCAGCACACCCGCGGCCCGCCCGTGTTCGGCGGTGAAGGCGTGCAGGATGGCAGAGGTTTCGCCATGCGGCCGCACGCTGAGAAGAATACCGGTATCGCGCCAATCCATGCGGCGAAGATGGCGCGCGGGCAGCGCGTGCGCAAGCGGGCGGGGCCGTTATTGCGGCGCAGGCTCCAACAGGTGGCGGCCCGCGCGATCCTCGATCTCGATCACCCACAGGTCCGGGTCCGTGCTGCGGGCCCGGCGCCAGGCCTCATCGACATCCCATTCCGGCCCGGCGGCGGTTTCTTCCCAGATCAGCCGATCTGCCATCATGTCAAAGCGGCGGGCAAACAGCCGCGCGCTGCCGTCCAGCGTGGCCAGCTTCACCAGGATTGCGCCGGCGGTCTCATCGCCGCGGGCGCGGACGAAGGCCGGAATGGCCAGCCCGTCCAGCCGGCGCAGATGCGCCTGCACCCAAAGTCCGCTGGCCAGACGCGGCTCAGCCATCGCCGTCTTTGAACTCCAGCCCCATTTCGGAATAGCGCTCGGCCTCTTCCAGCCATTTTTCCCGCAGCTTCACCTGCACGAACAGATGGATGCGGCGGCCCAGGAATTCTTCCAGCTCCTCGCGGGCGGCGCGGCTGACGGCCTTGATCGTCTCTCCGCCATTGCCCAGAACGATGCCCTTGTGCCCGTCGCGGCTGACGTAGACGACCTGGTCGATGCGGGCGCTGCCGTCCTTGCGCTCTTCCCAGGCCTCGGTTTCCACGGTCAGCTGATAGGGCAGTTCCTGATGCAGGCGCAGGGTCAGCTTTTCACGCGTCATCTCGGCGGCAATCATGCGCAGGGGCAGATCGGCGATCTGATCTTCGGGATACAGCCAGGGGCCTTCGGGCACCTGCTCTGCCAGCCAGTCACGCAGATCCTCGACGCCATAGCCCTTTTCGGCGGAGATCATGAAGGTCCGCGCGAAGGCGAATTTTTCATTCAGGGTCTGGGACAGGGCCAGCAGCACCTCCGCCTTGACGCGGTCGATCTTGTTGATGGCCAGTGCCACGGGCTGGCTGCCGCCCAGATCCGCAAGACGGTCCAGAATGGTCTGCACCCCGTCGGTCAGGCCGCGATGCGCCTCGATGAGCAGCACGACGACATCGGCATCCGCCGCACCGCCCCAGGCCGCGGCCACCATGGCACGGTCCAGCCGGCGGCGGGGCCGGAACAGGCCGGGCGTGTCCACAAGCACCAGTTGCGAGTCGCCCGCCAGGGCCACACCGCGGATGCGGGCGCGGGTTGTCTGCACCTTGTGGGTCACTATCGACACCTTGGCCCCGACCATCCGGTTGGTCAGGGTGGATTTGCCTGCATTCGGCTCTCCGATCAGGGCAATGAAACCTGCGCGCGTGGTCATGGTGTATCCTCTCTTGGTGGGGGCGCGGCAGGGCGGCGACCCCGCGCCTCGCGCCACAGGGTATACAGCCCCGACCCCACGATCAGCGTGGCCCCGGCCAGCATCCAGGCATCGGGGCGTTCGCGGAACATCACATAAGCGATCCCCAGCGCCACGAGCAAACGGAAATAGCGAAACGGCGCCACCACGGCCACATCGCCGGTGCGCATGGCAAAGGTGATGCAGGTATAGGCCAGAACGCCCACCCCGCCCGTGGCCAGCAACAGCGCCCAGGCGCGTGCATCCGGCGCGGCGGGCCAGGTGCCCTCGAACCCCAGGATGACGATGCCTGCCACCGTGACTACGGCAAAGCCCAGCACGCTGAGCTGCGCGTGATGCATCTGCGCCGGGCTGGCGCGCGTGGCCAGATCACGCCCGGCGAAGCCGATCATGCCCAGCACCGCAAATATCGCCGAAGGATCAAACCCCGCCGCCCCCGGCCGCAGGATCAGCATCACCCCCGCGAACCCCACGGCAGAGGCCAGCCAGCGCCGCGGGCCGATGCGTTCGCCCATGAACAGCGCCGCCCCCAGCATCACCACCAGCGGCGCGGCCTGCAGGATGGCCGATGTCGTGGACAGCGGCGTGTAGGCCAGCGCCAGGGCAAAGAACAACCGCCCCAGGATTTCAAACGCCGTGCGCACCAGCACCGCGCGGCGCAGCCACAGGCCGCTGACCACCGGCACCCCGGCCCGCAGCGCCACCAGCACCGACAGCCCCATGGCCGTCAGGCCAAAGATCACCGTGCCCAGGCCGGGCGAAACGGTGGCGGTGGCGGCCTTGAACATCGCGTCCTCGATGCCGAAGCCCAGCATGGCCAGCACCATGAACAGCGCCCCGCGCAGGTTTTCGGTCATGTCGGCAACCGATCCAGCAGCGCACGCGCGGCGGCCTGTTCGGCGTTGCGCTTGGTAGTGGCGGTGGCCTCGGCGCTCTCACCCGTTTGCAGGGCGGCGCGGATGGTAAAGACAGGCGCGTGATCCGGGCCGCTGCGGGCGGTTTCGCGGTACTCCGGCGGCGGCAGGCCGCGCGCCTGCGCCCATTCCTGCAGGGCGGTCTTGGCGTCGCGCGCGTCGCTATCCACCTCGTCCAGCCGATCCCCCCACAGGCGCAGCACGGCCTCTTGCGCGGCATCGAACCCGCCGTCCAGGTAGATGGCCGCGATCACGGCCTCCATCGCATCGCCCAGCAGGGCATTCTTGCGCCGCCCGCCGGTCATCATCTCTGACCGGCCCAGCTTCAGCGCATCGCCCAGCCCGATCTCTCGGGCCACGTCGGCGCAGGTTTCCTTGCGGACCAGCGCGTTGAACCGTGGCGCAAGCTGGCCTTCGCGGGCCTTTGGATCCTTTTCCAGCAGGGCCTGCGCCATCACCAGGCCCAGCACCCGGTCGCCCAGGAATTCAAGGCGCTGGTTGTCCTCTCTCGTCGGGGCAGAGCGGGAGGAATGCGTGACCGAGGTCACCAGCAACTGCGGGTCCGCAAAACGGTGGCCCAGCCTGTCCTGCAGGGTGACGAGTTCTGAGGAGAGCTTCAATTGATCGCCTTGAAGAACCTGTCGGACCGCCAGGTCCAGAAATACAGCATCGATCGCCCGGCAGAGGAGAACATGATCCGGTCCGCCCGGCCCACGATGTTTTCATAGGGCACAAAGCCCACACCGCCCACGCGCTGCGGAATGCGGCTGTCAGAGGAATTGTCGCGGTTGTCGCCCATCATGAAGAAATGGCCATCCGGCACGGTATAGACCGGCGTGTTGTCGGACGCGCGCTCGCCAATGTTCAGGATACCGTGGCTGGTGCCGCCCGGCAGCGTCTCAATCGCGCGTTCCTTCACGCACAGCCCGCCCCGGCCCACGGGATCATTGGAACAGCGCGGGGACAGGCCCTGCGGCCCTTGCGGCAGGGCCACTTCCTCAAAGGTGCCATCGGGCAGGGTGGCCACGGGCGCGCCATTGAGATGCAGCAGACCGCCGCGCATCTGCACCTTGTCCCCCGGCAGGCCGATCACGCGCTTGATGAAATCCCGCCCCGTGGTGGGGTGGCGAAACACCACGACATCGCCACGCTCGGGCATGCCGCCCAGCAGGCGCGTGTTTTCACCGTCCAGAAACCCGCAGAGCTTCTCCGCCCCCATGTCGATGCCGAGGGCCGGCACATAGATCGACGGGCAGGAGGCATAGGAATAGCCATAGGCCATCTTGTTCACGAACAGGAAATCGCCGATCAGCAGCGTATCCTTCATCGACCCGGACGGAATCCAGAAGGGCTGAAAGAACAGGCTGCGGAACACCCCTGCGATCAAGAGCGCATAGACGATCGTCTTGATCGTTTCCCAGATGCTGCCTGCCACCGAAGTTTCGCCCGTCATATGCCCCAGACCCCTGTTATGGTTGCGTCCGCTTCTTGGGGATGGGGCCGGGTGGAGTCAAGCCTAGCCGCCCCCGCGCCGACGGCGGACAGGCGCCTGCTACAGCGTGGCCGCCAGCCGCATCCCCTGGTCAATGGCGCGCTTGGCGTCCAGTTCCGCCGCCACATCGGCACCGCCGATCACATGCACCGGCACCTGTGCATCCGCCAGCGCATCCGCCAGGCGGCGTTCGCTTTCCTGGCCGGTGCACAGCACGATTGTGTCGGCGGGGATCAGCTCTGGCGTGCCGGGGGCCTCCCCCGCCAGCACATGCAGCCCGTCGGCATCGATGCGCGCATATTGCACACCCCCGCGCATGGTGACACCACGCGCCTGCAGGCTCTTGCGGTGGATCCAGCCGGTTGTCTTGCCCAGCCGCTTGCCCGGACGTTCGGCCTTGCGCTGCAACAGGGTGATCTGGCGCGCCGGTGCGGGCGGCTGCGGACCATCGGGCGACAGGCCCGCGCGATGCTGCGCCGGATCGGCCACGCCCCATTCCCGCATCCAGTCCGGCAGCTCCGCCGCCGTATCGGTGCCGCTGTGGGCCAGGAATTCCGCCACGTCAAAGCCGATGCCCCCCGCGCCCAGGATCACCACCCGCGCGCCGACCTCCGCCCGGCCGGCCAGCACGTCAATATAGCTGAGGACATTGGGGCCATCCTGCCCAGGGATCTGCGGGTCCCGCGGGCGTACGCCAGTTGCCAGCACCACGGCGTCAAACGCGGCCAGATCCTGTGCGGTGGCCTCCGTGCCCAGATGCAGGGTCACGCCGCTGCGCGCCAGCATGGTGCCGAACCAGTCCACAAGGCCGTGGAACTCCTCCTTGCCGGGAATGGCGCGGGCCATGTTCAGCTGCCCGCCGATCTGCGCGGCACGTTCAAACAGGGCAACCTCATGGCCGCGCTGCGCAGCACCGATGGCTGCCGCCATGCCCGCCGGACCGGCCCCCACCACCGCCACGCGGCGCGGCGTTTCGGCCGGGGTGAGGACCAGCTCCGTCTCATGCCCCGCGCGCGGGTTGACCAGGCAGGAGGACACCTTGCCCTGAAACGTATGGTCCAGGCAGGCCTGATTGCAGGCGATGCAGGGCGCAATTTCCGCCGCCCGGCCCGTGCGCGCCTTTTTCACAAACTCTGCATCCGCCAGAAAGGGGCGCGCCATGCTGACCATATCGGCGCAGCCTTCGGCCAGCACCTGTTCCGCCACCTGCGGCGTGTTGATCCGGTTGGAGGTGATGAGCGGCACGCCCACCTGTCCCATCAGCTTCTTCGTCACCCAGGCAAAGGCCGCGCGCGGCACGGATGTGGCGATGGTGGGAATGCGCGCCTCATGCCAGCCGATGCCGGTGTTGATCATGCTGGCACCCGCCGCCTCCACCGCGCGGGCCAGGTGCACGACCTCTTCATGGGTCGAGCCGTTGGGCACCAGGTCAATCATCGACAGGCGGAAGATGACGATGAAATCCTCCCCCACGGCGGCGCGCACCCGGCGCATGACCTCAACCGGCAGGCGCATGCGGTTTTCATAGCTGCCGCCCCAGCGGTCCGTGCGCTTGTTGGTGTGGGTCACAAGAAACTGGTTGAGGAAATAGCCCTCCGATCCCATGACCTCCACCCCGTCATAGCCGGCCTCGCGGGCGCGGGCGGCGGCGGTGGCCATGTCGGCAATCTGCTTTTCGATTCCGGCCTCATCCAGCTCCTTCGGCGCGAAGGGAGAGATGGGCGAGCGGATCGCACTGGGCGCCACGCACTCAGGCCCATAGGCATAGCGGCCCGCATGCAGGATCTGCATGGCGATCTTGCCACCGGCCTCTTGCACGCGGCGGGTCACGATGCGGTGGTTTTCGATGTCCTGCGGGGAAAACAGCCCTGCAGCGCCGGGAAACACGCCGCCTTCGCGGTTGGGGGCCATGCCGCCCGTCACCATCAGGGCCACGCCGCCACGGGCACGTTCGGCATAAAACTCCGCGACCCGGTTCCAATCCCCCGTTTCTTCGAGGTTGGTGTGCATGGACCCCATCAGAACGCGGTTCTTCAGCGTGACGTGGCCCAGGTCCAGCGGCTGGAACAGATGCGGATATTCGGTCATTGCGGCCTCCCTTGCATGGTGCAGATAAGGCCGCAATCCCGCCGCGCTGTCACCGCCCGACGTGGCGTCAGACGGTGACGCAAGGCCTATTCCGCCGCGTCGCGCCGGGGCAGCACCCAGTCCGGCCGTGGGAAATGGCAGGTATAGCCATTGGGGAAACGTTCCAGATAATCCTGATGCTCCGGCTCGGCCTCCCAGAAATCGCCCACGGGGGCGACCTCTGTCACCACCTTGCCGGGCCAGATGCCGCTGGCCTCGACATCGGCAATGGTGTCCTGGGCCACCTGGCGCTGGCTGTCATCGCAATAGTAGATGGCGCTGCGATAGCTCATGCCCAGATCGTTGCCCTGCCGGTTCAGCGTGGTGGGGTCATGGATCTGGAAGAAGAATTCCAGCAGCTTGCGATAGCTGGTCTGCGCGGGGTCAAACCAGATCTCGATCCCTTCGGCATGGGTGCCGTGGTTGCGATAGGTGGCGTTGGGCACATCCCCGCCAGTATAGCCGACGCGGGTGCGGGCCACACCGGGCAGCTTGCGGATCAGATCCTGCATTCCCCAGAAACAGCCGCCGGCCAGAACGGCGCGTTGCAGATCGCTCATGTCACATCCTCCACCTGGTCCAGATAGGCGCCATAGCCCTCGGCCTCCATGTCATCGCGGTGGATGAAACGCAGGGACGCCGAGTTGATGCAATAGCGCAGCCCGCCCCGATCCCGCGGGCCATCGGGAAAGACATGGCCCAGATGGCTGTCGCCATGGGTGCTGCGCACCTCGGTGCGGATCATCCCGTGGGTGGTGTCGCGCAGCTCCTGCACATGGGCCGGTTCGATAGGTTTGGTAAAGCTGGGCCAGCCGCAGCCGGAATCGAACTTGTCCGCCGAGGCGAACAGAGGCTCGCCCGAGACGATATCCACATAGATGCCCGGGTCCTTGTTGCCCAGATAGGCGCCGGTGCCGGGGCGTTCCGTGCCGTTCTGCTGGGTGACACGGTATTCTTCGGGGCTGAGCGCGGCAATCGCCGCTTCGCTGCGTTCGTAACGGGGCACGGAATCCTCCTGTCCTGACCTGCACAGTATTTGGGGCGCGGTCGGCAAAATCAAACCCGCCCGCCCTTCACGCTTGCGCCAGACGCGCGGCGGCCCAGCGGGCGGCATCGGCCACCACCGGATCAGGATCCTCCGCCAGCCCCTGCGCCACCCCGCGCAGGCCGGCGTTGCCGGAATTGCCGATGGCATAAAGCACATTGCGCACAAACCGGCCGCGGCCGATCCGCTTGATCGGGTTGCCGGAAAACCGCGCGCGAAAGCCCGCATCATCCAGCGCGGCCAGCTCCGCCAGCGGCGGCGCGCGCAGGTCATCGCGGCTGTGGTATTTCACCTCCTCGGCGCGGCGGGCAAACTTGTTCCAGGGGCAGATGGCCAGACAATCGTCACAGCCGTAAATGCGGTTGCCCAGCGCGGGACGCAGGGCCTGGTCCACCGGGCCGTGATGTTCGATGGTCAGGTAGGAAATGCAGCGCCGCGCATCCAGGCGGTAGGGCGCCGGGAAGGCATCCGTGGGGCAGATGTCCAGACAGCGGCGGCAGCGGCCGCAATGGTCGACCTCTGGCGGGTCAGGGGGCAGATCCAGCGTGGTGAACACGCAGCCCAGGAAGAACCAGCTGCCCAAGCGGCGCGAGACGAGGTTGGTGTGCTTGCCCTGCCAGCCCAGCCCGGCGGCCTGGCCCAGCGGCTTTTCCGGCACGGGCGCGGTATCCACAAACACCTTCACCTCACCGCCGGCCTGGGCAATCAGCCAGCGCGCCAGACGTTTCAGGCGTTTCTTGGCGACGTCATGGTAATCCTTGTGGCGAGCATAGACGCTGATGGCCCCGCGATCCCGCCGCGCCAGCAGGTCCAGCGGGTTTTCATCTGGGCCGTAGTTTTCGGCCAGCATGACGATGCTGCGCGCGTCCGGCCACAGCGCGGCGGGGTCAGTGCGCCAGGCCAGGCGATCGGCCATCCAGCCCATGCCGCCGTGATGGCCCGCATCCACAAAGGTCCGGATGCGCGCGCCGACCTCTGGCGGCAGGGCATCTGGGCGGCAGATCCGCGCCTCGCTGAAGCCTTCGGCCAGCGCCTGCGCCTGCAGGGCCTGTTTCAGCGCCTGCGTCACGCGCGGGCCTCAGAAATCCAGATCGGCATAATGGGCGGGCGGGGGGAAGCCGGGCACCTGATCCGCCAGGATGTTGCGGAAACAGGGGCGCGACTTGATCTTGGCATACCAGTCCTTGACCGCGGCGGACCGCGTCCAGTCCACGTCAGAGATATAGTCCAGCGCCGAAAAATGCGCCGCCGCCGAAAAATCCGCCAGGGTCATCACATCCCCGGCCAGCCATTTGCGCCGCTCCAACAGGTATTCCATGTAGTCGATGTGATACTTGATGGCCTTCGATCCGGCCTTGACCCGCGAGCTTTCGGGAAAGCCCTGGCCAGTGATCTTCTTGTTGACGCGTTCATACAGAAGGTTCGCGGTGACCTCATTGTGGAACTTGTCGTCAAACCAGGCCACAAGGCGGCGGGTTTCATAGCGGGCCATGGGCTTGCCGGGGATCAGCGGCGGATCGGGGTAGATCTCGTCCAGGAGCTCGCAGATCGCGGTGCTTTCGGCCAGCATCTTGCCATCCATGCGCAGCACCGGGACCTTGCCGGCCGGGTTGCGGCGCAGGAAATCCGTCTCTTGCAGCCAATAGCGTTCCTCGGTCAGTTCGACCTCCACCCGTTTTTCGGCCAGGCACAGCCTGACCTTGCGGCAAAACGGCGAAAGGGGCACGTGATACAGCCGGGCCGTCTGGGTCATGTCGTCCTCTCCACTGGGTCTGCCCTTCCTTGGCGCGAAGCGGCGCGGATTTCAACGCCGCGCGCACATGGCATGCGACAGTGTGCCAAGCTGCGGGCGGCAACAAATTCGCGTAAGTGAATGTATATTCCGGCAACCCGCATCCCCAGAACAAGGATTCCCCCGTGGAGATCAAACCCATCTCGGCCGACATCGCCGTTTCGCCCCAGATCACCGCGCAGGATCTGGAAACCATCGCACAGCAGGGCTATCGCGCGATCATCTGCAACCGTCCCGATGGCGAAGGCGCGGATCAGCCGGTGTTTGAGGAAATCGCCGCCGCCGCCCGCGCCCAAGGGCTGGAGGCCCGCTACCTGCCCGTGGTCAGCGGCAAGGTCAGCGATGCCGATGCCGAAAGCTTTGGCCGGGCGCTGCGTGAACTGCCCGGCCCCGTGCTGGCCTACTGCCGGACCGGCACGCGCTCGGCCACGTTGTGGTCATTGGCGCAGGCGGCCACCCAAAGCCCCGCCGACATCCTGGCCGCCACCAAGGCCGCGGGCTTTGACATGGCCGGCGTCGTGCGGCGCATCGTGAACGGCGGCAAGACGCCCACGGACGACGGCGATGCGCGGTTTGACGTGGTGATCGTGGGCGGCGGGGCGGCGGGGATTTCCGTGGCCGCCAGCCTGAAGGCCCGCAAGCCCGGCACCTCCGTTGCCATCCTGGACCCGGCGGACATCCACTACTATCAGCCCGGCTGGACGATGGTCGGCGGCGGCGTGTTCGAGGCCGAAACCACCGCCCGCACCATGGGCAGCCTGATCCCCAAGGGTGTGCATTGGATCAAGGCCGCCGTGGCCGCCTTTGAACCCGACCAGAACGCCGTGGTGCTGGATGGCTGCCGCGTGGTGAAATACGCCCGCCTGATCGTCTGCCCCGGCCTGAAGCTGGACTGGAACCGGGTTGACGGCCTGGTGCAGACGCTGGGCAAGAACGGCGTGACCTCCAACTATCGCTATGACCTTGCGCCCTACACATGGGAGTTGGTCAGCCGGTTCAAAGGTGGGCGCGCGCTGTTCACCCAGCCGCCCATGCCCATCAAATGCGCAGGCGCGCCGCAAAAGGCGATGTATCTGTCCGGCGACCACTGGCACCGCACCGGCATCCTGCCCAACGTGGACATCCAGTTCATGAACGCAGGCGGCGTGCTGTTCGGCGTCAAGGATTACGTGCCCGCGCTGGAAAGCTATGTGCAGAAATACGGCGCCACGCTGAATTTCTTTCACAACCTGGTGGCCGTGGACGGGCCCGCGCGCAGCGCGACCTTCGAGGTCAAGGCACCGGACACCGAGGCCGAGCGTGTGACGGTGGAGTTCGACATGATGCATGTCTGCCCCCCGCAATGCGCGCCGGATTTCATCCGCGTCTCTCCGCTGGCGGATGCGGCGGGCTGGGTCGATGTTGATCAATCCACGCTGCGCCACAAGACCTATGACAACATCTGGAGCCTGGGCGACGTGACCAACGCCCCCAATGCCAAGACCGCCGCCGCGGCCCGGATGCAGGCGCCCATCGTGGCGGAAAACGTGGCCGATGACATCAACGGCAAATCGCCCACAGCCGTCTATAACGGCTATGGCTCCTGCCCGCTGACGGTGGAAAAGGGCAAGATCGTCCTGGCGGAGTTCGGCTATGGCGGGGCGCTGCTGCCGTCCTTCCCCTCCTGGGTGATTGATGGCACCAAGCCCAGCCGCGCGGCCTGGCTGCTGAAGGAACAGATCCTGCCGCCGGTCTACTGGAAGGCCATGCTGCGGGGCCGTGAATGGATGGCCAAGCCTGAGAAGGTTTCTGCCAGCTGAGTGCAAAGGGGCGGCGCGGATGGCGCCGCCCCGCCGCGTTTTGCGCCCGCGCGGGCCATCCCGCCGCGGCATGCGAATCGGGGTTTTATTTATTCCGTTTATTGAATATATAAAGCGCCAGCGGACGGTTTTCCGCCCGGCACCTCTTTCCCGAACAGGACACCGCCATGAAACTGCCTTCGTTTTCCAGCGCGTCGCTGGAACGCCACCTGCCAATCTTTTCCTGGGCCAAGGTCTATGACAAGGACACGCTGACCTCTGACCTGGTGGCGGCGGTGATCGTGACCATCATGCTGATCCCGCAATCGCTGGCCTATGCGCTTCTGGCGGGCCTGCCGGCGGAGATGGGGCTCTATGCCTCGATCCTGCCGCTGCTGGCCTATGCGGTGTTCGGCACGTCGCGGGCGCTGGCGGTGGGGCCGGTCGCGGTGGTGTCCCTGATGACGGCAGCGGCGGTGGGCAACCTGGGGCTGGACAGCCCGGCGGAATACGCGCTGGCGGCCATTACCCTGGCGTTCCTGTCCGGGGTGATGCTGACGGTGATGGGGGTGCTGCGGCTGGGCTTTCTGGCCAATTTCCTCAGCCACCCAGTGATTGCGGGCTTCATCACGGCCTCTGGCATCCTGATCGCCACCTCGCAGCTGAAACACCTGCTGGGGGTTGAGGCGCATGGCCACAACCTGGTGGAGTTCGTCGGTTCCCTGCTGGCGCATCTGGACCAGACCAACCTGATCACGCTGGTCATGGGGGGGCTGACGGTGGGCTTTCTGTTCTGGGTCCGCAAGGGGCTGAAGCCGCTGCTGCGCAAGGCGGGCCTGTCCCCGCGCATGGCCGACATCCTGGCCAAGGCCGGGCCGGTGGCGGCCGTGGCGGCAACCACGCTGGTGACGTGGCTGTTCGGGCTGCACACCTACGGCGTGGCCATCGTGGGGGAGGTGCCCATGGGCCTGCCGCCGCTGACCCTGCCCAGCCTGAACCCCGAACTGTGGGGCCAGCTGGCGCTGTCGGCGCTGTTGATCTCCGTCATCGGCTTCGTCGAATCCGTCTCTGTTGCCCAGACGCTTGCGGCCAAGAAACGCCAGCGGATCGTGCCGGATCAGGAACTGGTGGGCCTGGGCACATCGAACATCGCGGCCTCGCTGTCCGGGGGCTATCCGGTGACGGGCGGCTTCGCGCGATCCGTCGTGAATTTCGACGCAGGCGCGGAAACCCCGGCAGCGGGCGCCTATACCGCAGTGGGCATCCTGCTGGCGGCGCTGTTGCTGACGCCGCTGCTGTATTTCCTGCCCAAGGCCACGCTGGCGGCCACGATCATCGTCGCCGTGCTGAGCCTTGTTGACCTGTCCATCCTGTCGCGCAGCTGGAGCTATTCGCGCATGGATTTTGCCGCCGTTGCGGCGACCATCTTCCTGACGCTGGGCTTTGGCGTTGAACTGGGCGTCAGCGCGGGTGTCGGCATCTCCATCGGGCTGTTCCTGTTCAAGACATCGCGCCCCCATGTGGCAGAGGTCGGCCTGGTGCCGGGCACCCAGCATTTCCGCAACGTGCTGCGCCACAGCGTGCAGACCCTGCCCCATGTGGTGACCCTGCGGGTGGACGAAAGCCTGTATTTCGCCAATGCCCGCTTCCTTGAGGATTACATCACGGACCGCGTGGTGCGGGACAAGCAGCTGCGCCATATCGTCCTGCAATTCACCGCCGTGAACGAGGTGGACATGAGCGCGCTGGAAAGCCTGGAGGCGGTGAACCACCGGCTGAAGGATCTGGGCATCGCGCTGCACCTGTCAGAGGTCAAAGGCCCGGTGATGGACCGCCTGCAACGCAGCCATTTCCTGGATGAGATCGACGGGCAAGTCTTTCTGTCCCATTGGGACGCATGGTGCGCGCTGAAGGATGACCCGAAGGCGCCCGAGGCCCCCTTGGCCGGGCAAACCGCAGCGCAGTAACCCGCCGCCCGTCTGGCCCGCCTGACCCGATGACAAGGCCCGCGGATTGCCGCGGGCCTTTGGCTTGCGCGGGGCGGGGGGCTGTGGTCTTTCACCGCCATCTGCTGGCTGGGTGGAAAGGGTCCTTCGGGTGGCCATAATCTCGCTGACATCGATCCCGCCGCGATTCCACGGCCTGCCAGCGGTGTTGGAGACCCTGTGCCGCCAAAGTCCGGAGATCGCGGAAATCCGCCTGTATCTGCCGCGCCGCTATCGCCGCTTTCCCGACCACGGCATTGCCCTGCCCGCCCTGCCGCGCGCGGTGCGCGTGATGCCGCTGGACGAAGACCTTGGCCCCGCCAGCAAGGTGCTGGGCGCGGCGCGGGATCTGGCCGGCAGCGATGTGCCGATCCTGTTTTGCGATGATGACAGGCTGTATCCGCCGGGATGGGCGGCAGGCCTGCTGCGCGCCCACCGCGCCCGGCCGGATTGCGCCATTTCCACCATCGGCCGCCACCTGGACCAGATCGTGCCCGATGCGCCCGCGGCCCCGCGCCGGCCCCGCGCCTGGATCGGCAAGACCTATCCCGATCCGGCCTATCGCCTGGCCCGGCTGCGCCAGCAATGGCGCGAAGGCCGCCTGCGCGCGGCGAGTGTGAAACCACCTCGCCGGCTGACCTTTCGCGCAGGCTATGCCGACATCCTGCTGGGCTATGGCGGTGCGCTGATCCGGCCCGGCTTTCTGGACGCGGAGGCATGGACCATCCCGGAGGGGTTGTGGATGGTGGATGACATCTGGCTGTCCGGGCATCTGGCCCGGCGCGGCATCCCGATCTGGGTGCCCGCGCGCCTGCCCCTGTGTCAGCCCGCCCAAACCGAACCCATCGCGCCCCTATTGCGCAGCCGCATCGGCGGTATGGACCGGGACACCGCCAACCGGCGGGCCGTGGACTGGTTTCGCACACATCACGGCATCTGGCGCTGACGACAACCTGACGGCGCGCGTCAGCGCCAGAGTTTGCAGACCTCCGGGAACCGTGCCCGGCAAAAGCTGTATTGATCCGCCAAACGGGCGCGGGCCAGCGCCTCCAGATCGGCGGGCAGGGCATGTTGGCCAGAGGCATTGAGCCGCCTGTCCAGATCAACGCCGGTCAGGCGGTGCCCCAGAAACCCCTGCAGCCGATGCATAGCTGGGGGGGTGAACAAGGTTTCATACAGCTGATAATGCAGCGCGGCAGGATCGAACGCCGCCTCCAGCGCCTGGATCGTCGCGCGGTAATCTGACCGCGCGACCTGGGCCGGGGCCTCCAGCCCGTCACGAAAACTGCTGGCCAACCAGCAAGGATCGGGCGGCATGCCCTGTGCCACCCGCCGGTCATGCAACATGCGGACCGCGGACCACAACCGCGCCACCGGGTCCCGCATCAGGAAAATGACCCTGGGCTGAAACCCGGCGCCTTCCACACAGCGGCGGATGCGCGCAAAGGCCTGTGCATCCAGAAAGCTGTAGGCCGGCGTGATATCCCCGGTCAGCGTGGTGTCACCACGAATCAGCCCTGCGAAATAGGCGGCATAAATGCCATCATCCTGCTGCATCAGGCGGCGCAGCGCGCCGCTCGCGGTATCGGGCTTGCGCCAATGGGAAATGAACGGCGCGCCAAGGGGCGACAGCTTGGCATCCCAGACATGGTATTCCTTGGCGAACCCCATGTTGGCAAAAGGCTGCGCCGCCAGAAGCCCGTGCAGCCAGGTGGTGCCCGCCTTCTGCGCCCCGACCCCCAGGACAAACACAGGCTTCATCCTGGCCCGCACAACATGCGGCCCGGGCGGAGGGGTATGGTGCGTTTCAAGGGCAGGTCCAGTGGCAGCGGCAGGGCGGTCTGGCGCGCAAGATGCCAGATTCCACGGCCCATGCCAGCCGCAAAATCACCCCCTTGCCGGGCCGCCAACGGAAAAGGGCGGCCCGAAGGCCGCCCCAGACACTGTTTTGCCAAGTGGCTGGATCAGACCAGCAGCGTATCGTCCAGCACCGTGACGGTGAAGGTCACGTCCTGATAGTCGCGGTCGCCGCCGCCCAGCTTGTCCTCGAAGCCGATGCGCAGGCCCTGGCCATCCTCGGTGGCGCCGGACAGAACGTGCTGCAGCCCGTCCGCGTTCAGGGCCACGTCCAGCGAGTTGAACAGCACCGAAGAGGTCAGCGCCGCGCCATCCTCGGACAGGTAGAGGCGGCCACCGGTCTCCACCAGGCCCAGCGTGCCGGTGATGTCATCGACCAGCGATGCACCGTTGCGCACCAGGAAGAAGCCCAGCTCCTCATCCACCGACACATCGGCGATGGAGGCCGTGGCGCCCGTGCCCGCCGCCTTGGCGTTGTCGAACAGCATGGCGACATCCTCGATAGCGCCGGTGGCGATATCGCGGGTGAAGTAGCCCAGCGCGTTGCTGAAGCCCGCGCCGGCCTCATCCAGTTCCACCTGGAAGGACTGGCCGTTGGTCCCGGCCAGGAAGCCATCGACCGCGATGCCGTTGACATCGCCATCGGCCACCGATGCGCCCTCTTCCAGGGTGCCGCGCTGGCGCACGGCCTGCACGGTGGAGTCCGTGGCACCGCGCACCACCATCAGGCTGTGGCCGTCGATGTTCAGCTCCGGCAGGATGACCTCCTCGAAGACATCGCCGCCCAGGTCGAGGCGCAGCAGCACATCGTCCAGAACCGCCCCGCGGACCCGCAGGCCGTTGAAGGTGAACACGTCATCCTCGCCAAAGCCCTGCACCACGTCACCGTCCAGATCGCCCTGGCTGCCAGCGATGGTGTCCGCACCGCCTGCGCCCAGGTTCATGCGGTCAAGGCCCGCACCGGGGGTGAAGCGGTTGTTGCCCGTGTCGCCGCCCAGCGTATCGGAGTTGGCCGAACCAAAGACCAGTTCCGCCGGCTGGCTGAGATCGAACCGCGCCACGATCGGGTCGTGGTCGGATTCGACCTCGGCAGAGGGGAAGTCCACGTTCAGGTGCACCGCATCCACCTCGGCCGTCTGGGCCAGGGCGTTGCTGACCAGGATGTGGTCCAGCATCTGGCTGTTGCCGTTGAAGATGAAACTGTAGGCGTCCTCTTCTGCCAGCATGTCGGACAGGTTGGTCAGCTCCGACCCGGCCAGCGCCTGCACCGGGGCAGAGAACTGGAAGTCGTTCATGTCCCCCATGACCGCGATATTGGCGTTGGGGTCCGCCGCCAGCAGGCCGGCCACATAGTCATTGACCACCTGCGCCTGCGCCGTGCGCTGTGCCACGGTCACCTGTTCGAAGGGCTGAACCTCACCGGACAGCGGCGTGTCGCCCGACTTGGACTTGAAATGCGTGACGATGACCGTCAGCGCCTCGCCATCCACGTCGAAATTGGCAACCAGCGGCTTGCGCGTGCCGGCATAGCCTTCGTTGACGCCATCGCCCGGTGTCGCATCCTCATCGAATGCGCCGTTCGGGTCCAGGTCGCCCTCGATCCGCAGGGTGCTGACCAGCGACACCGCCGCCGGATCATACAGCACGCCCACGCGGATGTTCGCGCCCGGCTGGCCACCATCGGCCAGGTCGGTCGGGGTGCTGTCGGCATAGGCGTAGGTCGGCCCGCCCGCCGCGGTGATGGCGGCGATCAGGCGTTCATAGGTTTCGCTGGCATCCACGGTGCCGTCATTGGTGGCGCCGTTGTTGTCCTGGATTTCCTGTAGGCCCAGGATGGTCGGCGCGCCCAGGTTGGTGACGATGTCCTGCGCCAGGTTGGTAAAACGGTCATCCGCCGCGTCGCCCGCCAGGTTCAGCACATTGTAGGTGGCCATGGTCAGCTGGCCGTCCTGCGTGGCGGTCAGCGTGGTTGTTTCACGCTGGACATCGCCGCGCACCACGGTGGGTGCGGAGGTCGCCAGCAGCTTGAACTCGCCAAAGCTGTAATCCATCACGCCAGTCACGCCGGTGACGGTATCGCCGGTCACGGCGGCGGGCACGGCCTCGCGCGCCTCGCCGCGGCCGGAGTCGGCGTAGATGTCATCGTCGATCAGAATG
This sequence comes from uncultured Paracoccaceae bacterium, assembly GCA_965660085.1. Taxonomy (GTDB): domain Bacteria; phylum Pseudomonadota; class Alphaproteobacteria; order Rhodobacterales; family Rhodobacteraceae; genus CBFHYV01. The sequence goes on along the minus strand of CBFHYV010000002.1, from coordinate 23,223 downwards.
CGTTCGGGGTTGGCATCCGTGATCGCGCCATTCGCGCCACCCAGCACCAAACCGCCATTGACCGATTCAGAGCCGGTCTCGCCATGCACGGTGATGAAGGTCTCACCAAAGCGGTTGGACCCGATCACCCGCGCACCGTCCTGCACCGTCACCAACATGCCTTCGAGGCTTTCGAAGAAGTCGATGCCGTCATTCTCGGGGTCGAAAACCTCCAGACCGTCGTCATCGATATGGCCTGTCGGCGGCAGCAGACCTTCGCTGCCCAGCACAATGGCTTCGGGCAGCGCATTGCCGGAGGAGCGGACTCTCACATCCGTCACATCGTCCAGGATGGTGACGGACAGATCGTCGCCGAACTGACGCTCATCCACGGTGCCGGACACGCGCACCATGTCGCCCACGGCCACATCGGCCGCGCCGTCCACATAGATGCCGTCAGAGGTCGCCGCGTTGCCGTCGCCCTCGGGGTCCTGAACGTAGAAGCCCTCGCCCTCGTCGATGGCGGTCACGATGCCTTCGACAGCGATCGCCACCCCGTCAAAGGCGGAGCGATGGCCCGCACCCTGCACCGCGGAGATGGAAACCGTGTTGTCCTGCGCCTGCACGACGAACTGGCTGACGATCTGCGGTTCGCGGTCCAGGATCTCCTCGGGGGTGTCCCGCATCTCCTCGGGGGTGTAGTCCTCGATCCCCCAGGTGGTGACGGTCAGCTCTTGCGTGACTTCGTCCACGTCGAACTCTGTCCAGCCGAAGGTATGGGCCGACACCCAGCCGCCCTGCAGCAGCTGCGCCGAGATCAGGCCATCGGCCTGGTCCAGGTTGTCGTCCAGGCCCAGCGGGTCATAGCCCAGCGGCGTCAGCGCGATGTCGTTCAGCAGCTGGGTCACCAGCCCGTCCCGATCATCCGCCTGGCCGTTGTTGTCCGGCGCAACCGGCAGCGAGTTGTAGAAGTCGAAGGTCGCCTGATCAATCGCGCCAACCTGCAGCGCGCCCAGCATCAGGCTCTCGCCGAAGGCGGGGCTGAAGCCGACGGAGCCTGTCGTGACCTCGAAGGCGGAGGTCGCGATCTGCTCGCCGAAGGGGGCGGTCTGGTAGGTCAGGTTGTTGACGAAGGTGCCATGCACATCCGCGGCCACGAAGACCACGTTGTCGATGTTGTTCTCCTCGATGAAGGAGAGCAGCTCGGCACGCTCGCGGGCGTAGCCCTCATAGCGGTCGGCGGGGCCAACCGGGCCGAGGTTCTGGATCGGTTCGGCGTTGAAGATGAACTTCCAGGTCTGGCCGGCCTCTTCGGCGGCCAGCAGATCGGCCTGCAGGCGCGTCAGCTGCGCATCGCCCAGCATCGTGCGGTCCTCGGTCAGCGATTGCGCCACGAACTGGCCGATCACCTCGTCAGAGCCGCCCGTGGGGTCCGCCAGCGGCGCATCCCGGAAGGAGCGGTTGTCCAGCACGAAGATGGACGCGTCAGAGCCGAAGCTCTGGGTGCGGTAGAGGTCGATCTCGCCCGCGGTGCGGTCATCGCCGGTGTCGCCATAGGTGCGGCTTTCGACCGGGTGGTATTCCTGCCACGCGGCCAGGCCGGTTTCATACAGCGCGGTATCGTTGATGAACCCTTCGGTTTCCACAAAACGGTCGTCGGTGGAGGCATCCGCCCCGCCGGAGAAGTCGTTGGTGACCTCATGATCGTCGATGGAGGCGAAGATCGCCGTGGAGCCGCGCAGATCGGCCCAGAAGTTCTCGCCCTGTGCCTCGCCATAGACCTCCTGGTAACGCAGGCGGAATTCTTCCTGCGTCTGGGCCTGTTCAAAGGGCAGATCCTCGGAGGGGTAATCCGCGTAGATCGTGTCCCCTTCCAGCATCATGAAGTCCAGCCCGGCATCGGCTGCGTTGGACACGGCCACATAAGGCGCGCCATCGCCGCGCCAATCGCCCGTGGCGCCGAAGGTCAGGCCCGCGCGGGTGCCCTCGGCCGCGGCAGTGTCGAAAGTGCCTTCAACCACGGCGCCCTCGGCATCGACGGCGCGGTAGAAATACTCCGTGCCCGCGGTCAGCCCGGTGATGGTGCTGCGCACCGGCCCGTCGGGGTCCGTGACCTCAACCGTGGCGGTGGCGACGACATCGGCGAAGTCCATGTCGGTGGCGACCTCGAAGGTCAGCGTGCCTTCGTTCACCGAACGCGCCCACAGCAGGGCGCTGGTCTGGGTGATCTCACCCGAGGCCACGCCATTGGGCATGGCGGTGGGCAGCGGGTCCACGTCGATCTCGAAGATCGATGTCGTGCCGCTGACCTCATTGGCGGCCAGCAGCAGCGGCGCGCCGGAGGGGCTGTCCTCGGCGGAGACGAAGACCAGCGTTTCCGGCGACACGTCGCCCTGATCGACCGTGTTGATATACTGGACGAATTCGGCATTGGCCGGGTCCGTCACACGGTAGACCATGATGCCGCTGTCACGCTCCAGCCCGATGAAGGCATAGACCTCTTCGCCGATCTGGCCGATGGCCACGGCCTCCGGCTCCGGGCCCTTGTTGTCAGAGCGGTTCTCGTCCAGCACATCGGGGGCATCGCTGGGGAAGTCATCGTTGTTGAACGCATTGGCCGGGCGCACATTGGCGATGATCGTCTCGAACTGAGAGCCGCTGTCGAAGACACGTTCGCCCGCGGCGTTGAAGATCGAGAAGCTGCGCGTGCCGTAGCTGAACAGCGCGTCCTGATCGCCGTCACCATCGGTGTCACCATCAAAAGTGGACACGTTGATGCGGCCGATGACCTCGTCTTCCTGCAGCGCGTCGGCGTTCGGGAAGGCCACCGCATCCAGGGTGACATCCTTCACGCGCTCCTCGGAGCCGGCGCTGTCACGCGCGTCGCCTTCGTTGGCGGTGACGAAATAGGTCTCGCCATCCATCTGGAAGCTGGCGATGGCATCGGGCATGTGCATGCCCCGAAGCGGCGCGTTGGCGATGTTGATCGCGTCATCGCGGTCAGAGGCGTCCAGTTCATTGCCCGGCAGGCTGTGATCCACGGTGCCCAGTGGCAGAACCGCAACAAAGGCATCATAGGTCAGGTCCAGCACGGCAACGGCGTTGGCCTCCTGCAGGGTCACGAAGGCGCGGGACCCATCGGGCGCGACGGAGATGTATTCCGGCTCGAAATCCAGCGAGGGCAGGCGATAGCCGCCTTCGCCATCGGGGAAGATCCGCACGCCGGCCTCCCGCAGGTCATCGGCCACCAGGTCAAACGCCTCGAAGCCCAGGGTGCGCACATCGCCGGTTTCGGCATCGATGATGGAGACGCTGCCCGGCACATCGGCCGCGCCCGGTTCGCCTTCGTTGGCCACCAGGATGCGGCTGCCATCGGGGGTGAAGGTCACCATGTCGGGCAGGAAGCCGACCTCGGCCGTGCCCTCGATTTCCAGCGTTTCCAGGTCAAAGGCCACGACAACGCCGGGCAGGGGCTCGCCCGCGTCATCCTCACGCGCCACGGCGGCCACGCCGATGGTGCCGTTCACGGCGACGGACTGGATGCCGGCGTAGTTTTCAACCGCGCCGGACAGATCCACGCTGCCCAGGGCCACGGGGTTTTCCGGGTCGGACAGGTCGGTGACATCGATGCGGTCTTGCGCACCATTGGTGGTGTACATCCGCGCGGCGTCGGTGTCATAGGCCACGACCTCGGAGCCACCCTCGCCCGCGCCGCTGTCGAAGGCCGCGATGCGTTCCAGGCGGATTTCGCCGCTGCCTGCGACATTCACGCTGTCTTCCACCAGGGCTTCGGCGGCATCCACATCGATGATGCGGGTGTCTTCGCCCAGGGCGCCGTCTTCCATCGCATAGGCGGTTTCGGGCGTGCCGTAGGTGTCCTGCAGATATTCCGCCAGCGCGTCCTGCTCGGACCCGGTTTCGGCGAAGGTCGCATCGCCGGAGAAGTCATTTTCCACCAGCAGGGAGGTCAGGTTGATCCGCGCCGCGTCAGCGCCGACCTCGCCGGCCTCAGGGTCCGTGTTGGTGTTGGGGAAGGGGTAGCCATCGCCACCGCCGGTGAAGTTGCCATCATTGTCAAAGCGCGGCGCTGCCAGGAAGCCCAGCGTCACGATGTCGAAGGTCGCGTCGGACACGACCGTTTCGCCGTTTTCAACCAGCGTGGCGATCGTAGTGCCTTCGGCATCCACGATCTGCGCATCCAGGATGCGGCTGCCCGCGGGCAGATCCACGTCATAGGAGAATTCGACACCCGACACCTGCGGGAAGCGGCCGGACACGCCAGGCAGCGCAGCCACACCATGTTCCAGCAGGGCCACGATCTCTTCGGTGGTCAGGGTCAGCACCACCAGGTCATTGTTGAAGGCCAGCGAGGTCTGGATGTCATTCTGGCTGATGCCGCCTTCGGCCTTGACGACATTGCCTTCGCCATCGACGACCTCGGAATTGGCGGTGCGCACGGCCTCGGACCCGCCCGGCGGCACGATGGTTTCGCCGATGGAGGCTCGGATGCCGCCGCCGTTCTTGATGGACAGCACGACATTCGCGTTCACCGCCTGCGCGGCAGCCAGGTTGGCGTCCGCCGTCAGGTTGCCCAGGTTGGTTTCCTGCGTGCGCACGCCGTCGGTATCGTCAGCCTCGCCCGTGCCAGAGCGGTTGCCGTTCAGGAAGACCTCGGAATAGCCAAAGACATTGCCCTCGGTCGCGATGATCTGATCCTCGATGGCGTCGGCAATGGCCTGCACCTCGGGGTCCACCAGGGCTTCGGCGCCCAGATCGGCAACGCCCTGTGCGTCCGTGGCATAGGCGCCGGACACGGTGGCGTCATAGCTTTCGGCGATGATGTTGCCATCGGCGTCAAAGTCGATGACCAGGCGGCCGACATACTGGTAGGAGCCGTCGGTGTTGACCACCAGCGTATCGGTGCCGCCGGCGTTGGTGACCACCTGCGGATAGGTGCCCTGAGACACGTCGCCATCGCGGATGCGGTCGTTTTCATCGAACAGGCGGGTGTTGGAGCCGCCGCCCACGATGATGTCCACATTCTCCAGACGCTCGGCCAGGGCCAGCTCGATCGAGAGCTGCTGCATATGCGCCAGCAGCACGACCTTGTTCATCGTCGGGTTGGCGGCCAGCAGGCTGTCCACCTCGGCCTGGATCTCCGCGGCCAGCGCGTCCAGCTCATCGGTGGTGGGGGTGGTGCCCGCCCAGACCGGCGCGATGCCGACGGAGCCGGGGCTGGAGATCGCGGCCAGCGTCGGCGTGGTGGCGCCGACAACGCCCAGCAGCTCACCGTTCACGTCGATGACGGTGGAGGAAGACACGCTGTTGGCCTGCGGGGCCTGGCCGCCATCAACCTCCAGATCCGCCAGGAAGGGATCGGTGGAGAAATCGAGGTTGGCGGACAGATAGGGGAAATCCGCGCCGGTGAAGGTCTGGCCCGCCAGGGCGCTTTCGGTCAGGGCAGTGAAATCACCGATGGGCTGCGGGACGGTATCGACGAAGTCGTCCTCGCTGTCATCGGTGCGGTCTTCGCCGGTGATCAGCTCGGACAGGGTGCGGGTGTTGAAGTCAAATTCATGGTTGCCCAGCGCGATGGCCTGAAAGCCCATCTCGTTCTGGATCTGGATGTCGGCGATGCCGGCGGCCCCGAAGGCCGCGCCGGAGGCATCATAGAACAGGCCGGGGATGAAGGCATCGCCCGAGGACAGCGTGACCGTGTTGTCCGGCTGGCCGTCATTGCCCAGATCCTGCGCGCGCAGGGCGTTCAGCACGGCGGACATGCGCGGCGCGTCGCTGACCGCGGCAGAGCCTGCCTCCTGGTCGGCCACATGCAGCAATTCCAGGGTAAAGACCCCATCGGCAGAGGCGTTCAGTTCGCCGGGCGTGTCCAGGTCCACATCGCCAAAGGCCACCAGGCCGAAATCGCCGGTGCCATCGGGCGTGCGGGCCAGCGCCGCCGGGGCGAAGGAGCCATCGGGGCCCATGACCGTGGCGGAATAGGTTGTGTCCGTGGTGTCATCGCCATCCACCAGGGACACGCTGTCCACGATGCGGGTCCAGGGGGTGGTGTCAAAGGTGCCGTCATTGGCGATGTCCAGGTCATCGTTCACCGTGCCGGTGAACCCTTCGACCAGCAGGATGTTGAACGGCGCGCCGGGGATGTCGAAGCTGGCGTTCAGGTCGCCGGCGTCATTGGCATATTCACCTGGGTTGGACAGCAGGAACACGCCACTGTCGTCCATCTGGCCGCCGGTCAGATCAAAGACGAACTGGATCGTGCCCGCGGTCGTTTCGCGGAACTCTTCGGCCGCGACGACCAGAAGGCTCAACCCATCGAGCGATTCGCCCGGCGCGCCGTGAAGCTCGAAGAAGTTGCTGGTGTTGTCACTGTCGCCGCCAGAAGAAATGCGCAGTTCATTGATCGTGGCCATCGGATCCGTCCCCCGGAAAAAATTGGGCGCAAAGTCAAAGGGGGCGCAAACGCACCCCGTCCCGCGCCAGACACACGATCAGCGTAACGCCCTGCCAACGGTATCGTGACAATTCCGTGTCAGACGGGCGGCGGCGGTGTGGCGGCAGGATCTTCCGCAAGGGTGCGGCACGGGCAAACCCGGCCGCGCGCAAGGCTCCGCTGGCGAAACGGGGCAGGAATTCCACCGTTTGCAACGGCGCGGCAAGGGCGATACTGCCGGGATGAGCCACAAGGACCGCACCGCCATGCCCCAGATTCCGCTGACCCGCAGCGCGTCCCTGCCGGATGACCTGCGCGTCGCCCGGTGCCTGAGCGCGCCGCATATGGGGCCGCGCGTGCTGTTTTTCAGCGGCGGCACCGCCCTGACCCAGATCGCGCGGCAGTTGAAGCGGTTCACCTACAACTCCGTGCATCTTGTGACACCGTTCGACAGCGGCGGCAGTTCCAATGCGCTGCGCCGGGCCTTCGGCATGCCTGCGGTGGGGGATCTGCGCTCGCGGCTTGTGGCGCTGGCGGACGAATCCGTCCTGGGCCAGCCAGAGGCGCTGCGCCTGATCGCCCACCGCCTGCCCCAGGACGCATCCCCGGAGGCCATGCGCGCCGACGTGCAGGCCATGGCCGCGGGCACCCATGCGCTGACCCAGACCATTCCCGGCCCGCTGCGCTGCATGATCCTGGACAACCTCAACGCCTTTTGCGCCCAGGCCCCCGCCGATTTCGACTTTCGCCGGGCCAGCATCGGCAACCTTGTGCTGGCCGGAGGGTGGCTGACCCATGACCAGCGGCTGGAGCCGGTTCTGTTTCAGCTCTCCAAGATGGTGGACCTGCGCGGCACCGTGCGCCCCATCGTGGACGAGCCGCTGCACATCGGGGCCGAACTTGCCGATGGCCGCCAGATACATGGCCAGGCCCGGCTGACCGGCAAGGAAGGCGCCCCGCTGGCCCAGCCGATCCGGCGGCTGTTTCTAAGCGATGGTGCGCAGGCACTGCCCGCCTCCGCTGCGCGGCTGCCCGAACGCAATGCGCGGCTGATCCGCAAGGCGGACTTGATCTGCTATCCGCCCGGTAGCCTGTTCACCAGCGTCATCGCAAACCTGCTGCCGCACGGCGTGGGCCGCACCATTGCCGCGCGCCATGTGCCCAAGGTGTATCTGCCCAGCCTTGGCCCGGACCCGGAATGCCCCGGCATGACGCTGAAATCCCAGGTGCAGGCGCTGCTGGATGCGCTGCGCGCGGACGCCGGCCGCGATACGCCCACCGACCGGCTTGTGACCCATGTGATCTGTGACAGCGCCACCCCCCAGGATGAGGTTCAGGCCATCGAGGCGCGCTTTGGCATCCCCTGCGCGCGGCTGGACCTGCGCGGCGAACAGGGCGCGCAGTATCACCCGGCGCGCTGCTGCGAAACGCTGATTTCGCTGATCTGAGGCACCGGTGCAGAGGGCCGGGCAGTCAGCGCCCGGCCCTGCACGCCCTGTCAGCCCTGCAGGCTGCGCACGTCCAGATCACCATCCTGCCGCGCCACCATGGCCTGCGCCGCCGCATGTGCGCCCGCGGCCGTGGTGAAATAGGGGATCTTGTCATACAGCGCGACAGAGCGGATTTCGCGCGAATCCGCGACCGAGGCCGCCCCTTCGGTGGTGTTGATGACCAGTTGGACGCCGCCATCCTTCATCATGTCCACGATATTGGGCCGGCCCTCATACACCTTCTTGACGGTGGAACAGGCCACGCCGTTTTCCTGCAGGAAGGCCGCCGACCCGCCCGTGGCCACGATGGCAAAGCCCAGGTCCGCCAGCAGGCGCCCGGCCTCGGCCATCTGGGGGGTCTTGTCCTGATCCTTGATGGAGAAGAACACCACACCCTCAGTCGGCAAATGGCTGCCCGCGCCCATCTGCGCCTTGAGGAAGGCGCGCGGGAAGCTGCGGTCCCAGCCCATGACCTCGCCCGTGGAGCGCATCTCTGGGCCGAGGATCGTGTCCACGCCCGGGAAGCGGGCGAAGGGCAGAACGGCCTCCTTCACGCTGAACCAGGGCATGTTCGGGTCCGCCAGGGTCATCGGGTCACCCAGGGGCAGCGGACTGTCATAGGCCGCGCCGGCGGGATAGGCCGGACGATGCGGGAAGGCGGACAGCGGCTCGCCCGCCATGATGCGCGCGGCGATGGAGGCGATGGCGCTGTCGGTGGCCTTGGCCACGAAGGGCACCGTGCGGCTGGCGCGGGGGTTGACCTCGATGAGGTAGATCTCGCCATCCTTGATGGCGAACTGCACGTTCATCAACCCCACGACGTTCAGCGCAAGGGCCAGCGCCACGGTCTGTGTCTTGACCTCTTCCAGAGTGTCGGCGGCCAGCGAATAGGGCGGCAGCGAACAGGCGCTGTCACCGGAATGCACGCCGGCTTCTTCGATATGCTGCATGATGCCCGCCACATGCACATCCGTGCCGTCGCTCAGCGCGTCCACGTCCAGCTCCACCGCGCCGGCCAGATAGCTGTCCAGCAGCACGGGGCTGTCGCCGGACACCACCACGGCCTCGGCGATATAGCGTTCCAGGCCGGCCATATCGCGCACGATCTCCATCGCGCGGCCCCCCAGAACGTAGGAGGGCCGGATCACCAGCGGAAAGCCGATCTGTTCGGCGATCTTCAGCGCCTCGGCATCCGATGCGGCAATGCCGTTGCGCGGCTGTTTCAGGCCCAGCTGGTTGACCAGCGCCTGGAACCGCTCCCGGTCCTCGGCCAGGTCGATGGCGTCGGGGGTGGTGCCCAGGATCGGGATGCCCTCGGCCTCCAATGCGCGGGCGAGCTTCAGCGGCGTCTGGCCACCGAACTGCACGATCACCCCGTGCAGCGTGCCGTTTTCCTGCTCGACCCGCAGGATTTCCAGCACGTGTTCAAAGGTCAGCGGTTCAAAATACAGACGGTCGGAGGTGTCGTAATCCGTGCTGACGGTCTCCGGGTTGCAGTTGACCATGATGGTCTCATAGCCCGCGTCGGTCAGTGCGAAACAGGCGTGACAGCAGCAATAGTCAAACTCGATCCCCTGGCCGATGCGGTTCGGCCCGCCGCCCAGGATCACCACCTTCTTGCGGTCCGATGGCCGTGCCTCGCATTCCGCCTCGCCCAGAACCGGGGTTTCATAGGTGGAATACATGTAGGGGGTCTGGGCCTCGAACTCTGCGGCGCAGGTGTCAATCCGCTTGAAGCTGGGCAAAACGCCCAGGCTGACCCGGCGGCTGCGGATGTCGCGTTCGCTGAAGCCGGTCAGCCCCGCCAGACGCGCATCGGTAAAGCCCATCATTTTCAGCCCGCGCAGGGCGTCGGCGTCCCGCGGCAGGCCGTTTGCGCGCAGCTCGGCCTCGGCCTCCACGATCTCTCGGATCCGGGCCAGGAACCACGGATCAAAGGCTGTGACGGCCTGGATCTCGTCATCGCTCAGCCCGTGGCGCATGGCCTGGGCGATGGTGCGCATGCGGTCCGGGGTTTGTTCGCTGATGGCCTTGATGACGGCGGCCTTGTCAGCACCCGCGTCAGACCACGCATCCGCGGCCACGCCGGGAATGGCAACCTCGTCAAAGCCGCTCAGGCCGGTTTCCATGCTGGCCAGCGCCTTTTGCAGCGATTCGTGGATGGTGCGGCCAATGGCCATCGCCTCGCCCACGGATTTCATGGCAGTGGTCAGCGTGGGCTGGCTGCCGGGGAATTTTTCAAAGGCAAAGCGCGGGATCTTGGTCACGACATAGTCGATGGAGGGCTCAAAGCTGGCCGGGGTGACCTTGGTGATGTCATTGTCCAGCTCATCCAGCGTGTAGCCCACGGCAAGCTTTGCCGCGATCTTGGCGATGGGAAAGCCCGTGGCCTTGGACGCCAGCGCCGAGGAGCGCGAGACCCGCGGGTTCATCTCGATCACCACCATCCGGCCGTCCTTCGGGTTGACCGCCCATTGCACGTTGGACCCGCCGGTTTCCACGCCGATCTCGCGCAGCACGGCGATGGAGCCATTGCGCATGATCTGGTATTCCTTATCCGTCAGCGTCAGCGCCGGGGCAACGGTGATGGAATCGCCCGTGTGCACACCCATCGGGTCCACGTTTTCAATGGAACAGACGATGATCGCGTTGTCCGCCTTGTCGCGGACGACCTCCATTTCATACTCTTTCCAGCCCAGCAGGGATTCATCCACAAGGATCTGCCCCACGGGGGAGGCATCCATGCCGCTGCGGCAGAAATGGATGTAATCCTCCCGGTTATAGGCCACGCCGCCGCCGGTGCCGCCCAGGGTGAAGGCCGGGCGGATAATGGCGGGCAGGCCGATGTCGGCCAGCTCTTCCAGGGCCATGGCCACGCCGGCTTCCAGGTCACGCTTGCCGTTTTCACGCTTGGGGGCGGTGATGATCGTGGCCTTGGGGTTTTCCAGGCCGATGCGGTCCATCGCCTCGCGGAACAGCTTGCGGTCCTCGGCCATCTCAATGGCGTCGCGCTTGGCGCCGATCATCTCGACCCCGAATTTCTCCAGCACGCCCATTTCTTCCAGCGCGAGAGAGGTGTTCAGCCCCGTCTGCCCGCCCATGGTCGGCAACAGCGCGTCGGGGCGCTCTTTCTCGATGATGCGGGCCACGACCTCGGGGGTGATCGGCTCGATATAGGTGGCATCGGCCAGGCCCGGATCGGTCATGATCGTGGCGGGGTTGGAATTGACCAGGATCACCCGATACCCTTCCTCGCGCAGGGCCTTGCAGGCCTGTGCACCGGAATAGTCGAATTCACAGGCCTGACCGATCACGATCGGCCCGGCGCCGATGATCATGATGGAATGGATATCCGTGCGCTTGGGCATGTCTCAACCTCGTCCGACCCCACGCGCCCGGCAAAGCCAAAGGCGCAAATTGGTGGCGGTTTAAGTTGGCGGCCAGCCGCGTTCAAGCCCCAATGCCCGCCACGGGCCCGGCGATGGTGTCGGGCGGGGCCCCGGACGCTCCCTTGACACGGGGCGCCATCACGGGTGTATCGGCCCCAAACCTGCCGTCCGTCGCAAAAAGAGGCCCCCATGCACGCGTTCCGCACCCATACCTGCGCCGATCTGACCAAGGCCAACGAAGGCGACACCGTCCGCCTGTCCGGCTGGGTCCACCGCGTCCGCGACCACGGCGGCGTCCTGTTCATTGACCTGCGGGACCATTACGGCATGACCCAGGTCCTGTGTGACCCCGACAGCCCGGTCTTTGCCGAGGTGGAAAAGGTCCGCAGCGAATGGTGCATCCGCATCGACGGCACCGTGAAGGCCCGCGACGCGGCGCTGGTGAACCCCAAGATCCCCACCGGCGAGATCGAGGTCTTCGTCCGTGACCTGGAAGTGCTGGGCCAGGCCGAGGAACTGCCGCTGATGGTCTTCGGCGATCAGGAATACCCGGAGGAAACGCGCCTGCGCTACCGCTTCCTGGATCTGCGGCGCGAGGCGATGCAGCGCAACATGGTGCTGCGCTCGGATGTCGTGGCCTCCATCCGGCGGCGGATGTGGGATGCGAAGTTCCGGGAGTTCCAGACGCCGATCATCACCGCCTCCAGCCCCGAAGGCGCGCGGGACTTCCTGGTGCCGTCGCGGCTGCATCCGGGCAAGTTCTACGCCCTGCCGCAAGCGCCGCAGCAGTTCAAGCAGCTGCTGATGGTGTCAGGCTTTGACAAATACTTCCAGATCGCGCCCTGCTTCCGCGATGAGGACCCCCGTGCGGACCGTTCGCCCACCGATTTCTACCAGCTGGACATGGAGATGTCCTTTGTCACGCAGCAGGACGTGTTTGACACGATCAGCCCCGTGATCGCCGGCGTGTTCGAGGAATTCGGTGGCGGCCGCGCCGTGGATGCGCCCGACACCTGGCCCCAGATCCCCTATGCCGAGGCGATGGCCCAATACGGCAGCGACAAGCCCGACCTGCGCAACCCGATCAAGATGCAGGACGTGTCCGAGCATTTCCGGGGCAGCGGGTTCGCCATCTTTGCCAAGCTGCTGGAACAGGACGGCACCGAGGTGCGCGCCATTCCCGCGCCCAAGGGCGGCAGCCGAAAGTTCTGCGACCGCATGAACGCCTTTGCCCAGAAAGAGGGCCTGCCGGGCATGGGCTATATCTTCTGGCGCGAACAGGGTGGTCAGATGGAGGCCGCGGGCCCCTTGGCCAAGAACATCGGCCCCGAACGCACCGAAGCCATCCGCCAGCAGCTTGGCCTGGGCGTGGGCGATGCGGCCTTCTTCTTGGGTGGCAAACCGGCAAGCTTCGTGAAGGTGGCCGCCAAGGCGCGCAACGTGATCTGGGAAGAAACGCCCAAGGACGCGGCAGATGAAAACTGGCGCGACCGTTTCGCCTTTGCCTGGATCGTGGATTTCCCGATCTATGAAAAGGACGAGGATACCGGCGCGATCGATTTCGAGCACAACCCCTTTTCCATGCCGCAAGGTGGCATGGCCGCGCTGGAGGGGGACCCCCTGGCCGTGCGCGGCTATCAATATGACCTCGCCTGCAACGGCTATGAGCTGGTGTCCGGCGCGATCCGCAATCACAAGCCCGAAATCATGCTCAAGGCGTTCGAGATCGCGGGATATGGCGCGGATGAGGTCAAGAACCGCTTTGGCGCGCTGTTCAACGCCTTCCACTACGGTGCGCCGCCGCACGGGGGCTGCGCCGCCGGGATCGACCGGATCGTGATGCTGCTGGCCGATCAGCAGAACATCCGAGAGGTCATCCTGTTCCCCATGAACCAGCGGGCCGAAGACCTGATGATGAGCGCGCCGAGCATTCCCGCCAGCGAACAGCTGATGGAACTGCACCTGCGCGTCCTGCCGCAGGACGACTGATCCGCCGCCCCAGAGCCGAGCCGATCATAAACCGCGCCGTTTCAGATGGCGGCGCGGTATTCCAGACGGGCCTGCACCAGGCTGCGCAGCCGCGCCAGATGTTCGGGGCTGGGCAAGGCGGATTCCAGGCTCTGCTTCAGCTCACCCGTTTCCTTTGCCAGCGCCCTGTCCCCCGATGCCCGCGCGACGCCGTGCAGGAACTGCATGGCATAGCCGATCTTGGCCGGGCCTTGTGACAGCAGCCGCGCCGCCAGCACCATATCGTCCCGCAGGGCCAGCGGATCCGGCTGCAGCATCTCATCCTGCACCGGGCGTGGCCCAAGGGTGCGCATCTCCTCCGGCAGGGCGGCGATCACGGCGGACTGAAACTGCGCGAGCGAGGGCAAGGGCTTGGCCAGGAACCCGTCCGCCCCTGCGTTGCGGGCGGCGTCCTCCGTGCCGGGATCCCCGCTGAAGCCCAGGATGGCCGCAACGCGGGGCCGGGCGGCGTGCAGTTCGGCGATCAACTCCTCCCCCCGGCCATCGGGCAGGCCCATGTCCACAATGGCGACGGAGGGGCGATACAGCCCCAGATGCCGCCGGGCCGAACGCAGGCAATCCGCCCGCCGCAGCCGCGCCCCGCTGCGCTGGCACATCATCCGCAGCGCATCGCTGGCATAGCGGCTGTCTTCCACCAGCATCACCGTCATGCCCAGCAAGGGGCGCAGCGGGGTCGGGCGGGGCAGCGCGGCAATCAATGGCTGCGCGGCGTCGTCCTGGATCGAATCGGGCATGTCTGAGCCTCCTCGTGTTGCATTTGATGAAAGAATTGCCGCACTCCGCTAACGGGTGGTTAATGGCCGCAGCCGTCTTGCGCCGCATCTGCCCACGGGGCAAAACGGCACAAACCCATCGGAGGACCCGCCATGATCGGCCGTTTGAACCATGTTGCCATCGCCGTGCCTGACCTGGACGCCGCGGCAGAGCAGTATCGCAGCACCCTGGGCGCGCATGTCGGCGCCCCGCAGGACGAACCCGACCACGGCGTGACGGTGGTGTTCATCGAACTGCCGAACACCAAGATCGAGCTTCTGTATCCGCTGGGCGATAACAGCCCCATCGCCGGCTTTCTGGAAAAGAACCCCGCCGGCGGCATCCACCATATCTGCTATGAGGTCGATGACATCCTTGCCGCGCGGGACCAGCTGAAGGCATCGGGCGCGCGCGTTCTGGGCACGGGCGAGCCGAAGATCGGCGCACATGGCAAGCCGGTGCTGTTCCTGCACCCCAAGGATTTCAACGGCTGCCTTGTGGAGCTTGAACAGGTCTGACGCCGCCTCATATCCGGTGAAACCCCAAAGGAGTGCCGCTGATGTCCATCACCTCCGCCATCGTGCTGTTTGCCGTGATCTGGTTCCTGACCTTTCTGATCGTGATTCCCTTTCGCCTGCAAACGCAGGGTGAAGCCGGCACGACAGTGCCCGGCACCCATGCCGGCTCTCCCGAGGAGCATCACCTGAGGAAAAAGGCCTGGATCACCACCGGCATCACCGTTGTGCTGTGGGCGATCATCTGCACGGTCATCATCTCTGGCATGATCAGCGTGCGCGACATTGACATGTTCAACCGCATGGGCCCGCCCTCCTGATCCGGGGCGGACCAAAGGCGCGGCACGAGGGCCCGATCGTGATCCTTTGGCCCGGCGCGCTCAGCGGCGGGCCGTGACCATGTGGAACAGGTGGGTGAAAGCGGCCGCACCAAACACCGGCACCAGCAGGCTCAGCAGCGGAACGGACAGCGGCACCGCCATGGCCACGCCCAGCACCCAGATCGTCAGCGCGTGACGCCGCCGCAGCGCGCGCGCCTGCGCAAGGCCCAGCCGCCGCGCCGCCGCCATGGTGAAATATTCCCGCCCCAGCAGAAACCCGTTCAGCGCCAGAAAGATCACCGGCGCCAGTGGCAGGAACAGCAGATATAGCACCAGGGCCAGAAGGTTGGCCGCAACCATCGTGCCCAGAAAACCGACGCTGTCGAGGATCCCGTCCAGCAGGCCCGCGGCCTCTGCCGGGGGCAAGCCGGGATAGTGCTGATCCTCCACCGCCTGCGCGACATCCTCCAGAAAGATCGACGTCACAGCAGAGGCCGTCGGGATCATCAGCAGCCAGGACAGCAGCAGCATCACCGCAAAGGCGCCCCAGCTCAGCACCTCGTCCAGCCAGTTGATCTGGCCGAACCAGCCCAGGTCGATCGTCTCCGGCAGCAGGCGCCCCAGCCCCCAGATCACCGCAACCGTCATCACCGCCAGCCCCAGAAGGGTCAGCCCGATACCCCGCGCCAGAACCCGGCGAAAGGCCGGATCCCCCGCCTGCCCCAGGCTGAGCGAGATCGCCCGCGCGATCATTCCAGCCGCCAATCGGTGATGGCGGCCAGGTCGGGGCGCGGGCGTTCGGGCGGCGTGGCGCTGGCCGTGCCGATATGGACGAAGCCCGCCACACGTTCCGCAGCAGACAGGCCCAGCGCGGGCCGCATGAGCGCCAGATCATGCGACGCCCAGCCGGACAGCCAGTTGGCCCCCCAGCCCGCCGCCAGCGCCGCGTTCAGCAACGCAAGGCAGGCCGCACCGGCGGAATAGGTCTGCTCCACCGCCGGGATCTTGGGCGAGTCTTTCGGGGACTCAATCACCACGACGCACAGCGGGCTGTCATCGAAGGGCTTGCGGGCCTTGGCCACGGCCTCTGTATCCAGGCCCAGCCCCTGCGCATGGGTGGCGACGGCCTCGGCCAGTTGCGCGAGGGCCACGCGGCCCAGCACCACGAATCGCCAAGGCTCCAGCTTGCCATGATCCGGCGTGCGCGCGGCGGCGGTCAGCAGACGCTCCAGCGCGGCGCGGTCCGGCACGGGGGCCTGCAGCGTCTTGGCCGGGCGCGACCGGCGCGACAGCAGGAAATCAAGGGCGGCGGGGTTTGGGGTCAGACTGTCTGGCATGGCGGCTCCTGTATCTGTGTCTATGTCAGCGCGCGGAGGCGCGGATGCAAGGGCCCGCGTTTCGCTTTGGCCGCCACGGATGCTACGCAGCGCCATGACCGATTCGCCCGATCTGACAGATATGGCCCGCGATGGCGCGGAGATTGCCCTGCGCGTCACGCCCCGCGCCTCGCGCACGCGGCTGGTGCGGGAGGAGGACGGCAGCCTGCGCGCCTATGTGACCGTCCCGCCAGAGGACGGCAAGGCCAATGCGGCGGTGCGCAAACTGCTGGCCAAGGCACTGGGGGTCGCGCCATCGCGGCTGACGCTGCTGCGCGGGGCCACATCGCGCGACAAGGTCTTTCGCCTGACCTGACGCTCAGCCGCGCAGGCGTTACCCACCTCAGCCGTTGCGGGAATACAGCCCTTCGCCACTGGTCAGCGCGGCGGCAAGATCAGCCGCCTGTTCCAGGCTGAGCGAGATGCGCTGCATCCGCCCGGCGGCCTGGTCCCATTGCTCAACCTCAATCCGGTCATCATAGGCGCGCACGATCACGTCCTCCTTCAGAGGCGCGTCGCCCTCATCCATCAGGGTCACGGCAGTGTGGTCGAATTCGTGCTCGATGCTGAACATGGCGGCAGGCTACCCGCGGGGCACGGCCTTGCCCAGCCGTTCCCGCCGCCTGTGGGCCGCAAAAAGCGCAGGCGCCAGCACATGATCGTAAGTCACCGCCGCAATCCCCCGCACACCGGGCAGACGCACCAGCCGCGCCAGCCAGCCAAAGCCCGGCACCGCGTCCCACAGCGCGGCAAAGGCGGGCACGCCGCTCAGCATCTGGCCATCGCGCAGCACATGCAAACGGCGCGCGGCATCGCGCGGGGTCAGCCCGTATGCCTCCACCTGCCCGGCGGACAGGCCGACATAGCGCACAGGCACATCCGCCTGCCGTGTCAGGCGCCGATAGGCGGAGACCTCGCGCGCGCAGATCGGGCAGGTGTCGTTGTAGATCACGGTCAGGTCATTGCTCATGGCCACCCAGATAACGGCGCACCGGCACATGACAAGGCCCCGTGCAGCGCAGGCCCTGCCCTGCTATACCCGCGGTATCCCTTCCGGGCGCCCTGCCCCGGTGCCCCGCCTGCCGGAGATGACCATGCGTTGGATGACCCTGATCCCGATCCTGCTGCTGGCGGCCTGCGCCGCCCCGGCCCCCACGCCGCCGTCGCGCCCCGCACCGGCCCCACAACAGGCCCCACAACCGGCGCCAACCAGCGCGGTCAGCGTTCAGGCGGCGCTGTCGCGGTTTGCGCAGGTGGTCCGCGCCGTGGAGCCGGTGGCCGAGGCCGAATGCCGCCGCCGCACCCAAGGTGTGCCCTGCGATTTCGAAATCGTCGTGGATCGCAACGAAACCCGCGTCGTCAATGCCTTCCAGACGCTGGACCGCCGCGGGCAGCCTGTGCTGATCTTTACCCAGGCCTTCCTGACCACCGCGCGCAACGCCGATGAACTGGCCTTTGTCATGGGGCATGAGGCGGCGCATCACATCCGTGGCCATATCCCTCGCAAGATGGAGGACGCCACCATCGGGGCGCTGCTGTTGTCCGGCCTGGCCACCCTCGGCGGCGCCGATGCCGGCACAGTGGAAAGCATGCAGCGCCTTGGTGCGCAGGTCGGCGCGCGGAGCTTTTCCAAGACCTATGAGCTGGAGGCAGACCGCCTGGGCACGGTGATCGCGGCGCAGGCAGGGTTTGACCCTGTGCGCGGCTCTGCCTTTTTCACGCGCATCCCCGACCCGGGCGACAGGTTCCTTGGCACCCACCCGCCCAATGCCGACCGGATCCGCACCGTGCGGGAAACCGCCGCCCGGCTGTAAGGCGAGGTTGACGCAGGTCAAGGAAGCGCGCCACCCGCGCAGTACAGTGCACCCGTCTGATGAGGGAGCACAGCATGACCGAATCCACACTTCGTATCCACGCACAGCTTGTGGATCGCATGGCCGACACTCTTGGACTGGACCTGGAGGAATCGATTCTGCGCGGGCAGATGCAGATTGATGACCTGTCAGACGCGGTGCTGCGCTGCACCGGCTGCACGCAACCCGGCGCCTGTCAGCACTGGCTGGCGGAAACACCCCGCCCGCAGGCCACACCGCCGGGCTATTGCCGCAACAGCGATCTGTTCGCCGACCTCAAGGCGCGATCATGAACGCCCGCAGCATCCCCGAGGCCGCCCCCTGGCCGCAACCGCTTGGCTCGCCGCTGGATCACATGTGGCTGGTGCATCGCATGGCCAAGGCCACGCGCACGGACCTTGTTGCCGCATGGAAAGACGGCGCGCTGCTGCCAGAGGACTGGGCGCTGATCGTGCACAACTGCCGCGGCTGTTCCTGGGCCGGGGGCTGCAAGGTCTGGCTGGACGCGCAGGACGGCGGCGCCGCCAGGGTCCCCATGACCTGTGTGAACCATGACCGGCTGGAAAGCCTGCGCCAGGACTACACCCTGCCGCCGGAGAGGGGCTGAGCCATGCTCGACGACGACTCCCAGGCCTTCTGGATGCTGCGCAGCGCAGCGCGCAAGCTGGACATTGACCTATCCGCCGCACTGGCCGAAGGGCGGCTGTCCGCGTCGGGCTATGCGCGCGCGGTGCGCACCTGCCGGCGCTGTTGCTGTCAGGCGGAATGCCAGGCCTGGCTGGGCAACGGGCAGGCCGATGCCCGCGACGCGCCCGCCCGCTGCCGGGCGCTGCAGACGTTGCACAGCGTTCAGATGAAACCCGCCCACTAGGCGCGACTCGTCTGCGCGCCGCGATGTCCGCGTGGCTCAGCCTGGCAGATCCGCGGCGCCATATCCCTGCAGATACAACAGCGCGGTCAGATCCCCGTGGTTGATGCGCAGCGCGCATTGCGCCTGCACGGTGGGCTTGGCATGCAGCGCCACCCCCATGCCCGCGCGGCCCAGCATCCCAAGGTCATTGGCGCCATCGCCCACGGCCAGAACATCCTGCGCGGTCAGGCCAAGGCGGGCGGTGATCTCCTCCAGGGCGGCAACCTTGGCATCGCGGCCCAGAATGGGCAGCGCGACCTCCCCCGTCAGATGCCCGTCCCGCGCCAGCAGCGTATTGGCGCGGTGTTCGTCAAAGCCCAGATGCGCCGCAACCCGCGTGGTGAAGGCCGTGAACCCCCCCGACACCAGCGCCGCATAACCGCCCGCGCCCCGCATCACGGACACCAGCGCCGCACCGCCGGGCATGAAGGTGATGCGCTGGCCATAAACCTCTGCGATCACCGCCTCCGGCAGGCCCTTTAGCAGGGCGACGCGTTCGGTCAGGGCGGCCTCGAAATCCAGTTCTCCGTTCATGGCGCGGGCGGTGATGTGCTTGACCTGCGCGCCCAGACCGGCGGCCTCGGCCAGCTCATCGATGCATTCCTGCTGGATCATCGTGCTGTCCATATCCGCCAGCAGCATCCGCTTGCGCCGGTTGGCCTCTGGCAGCAGGTTGGCATCCACGCCGCGCGCGTCCAGATCCGCGCGGATCTGCGCAAAATCGCCGGACGCCTCCGCCACGGGAAACTCCGCCGCCGTATCGGGGGCCAGCCAGCGAATCGCGCCGCCCCCCAGCGCATTGCGCAGCGCCTCCGGCAAGGCAGGCTCCAGCGCGCCGGCGCGCGCGATCAGCGAAACGATGGGCATGGCGGCTCCTGTCGTGGAAAACGGCTCTGCCCCGGGCATCTGCCACGCCCCGCCGCGAAAGGCCAGCCACTGCGCACAGGTTTCCTTTAGGCGTCACGGCTGTCGCTTTCTCTGACCAGATTGCCGGTTTTTGCCATTTTTCCCGGTTGCCTGCCTCCGCCACCTCCGATACTCGGGCTGTGGGACACCCCTCCCCAACGAGGGGCGCTTATCTGGAAGGGTAGCTTCATGGCTATGACCAAACCGGCAACGCGGCCGGCCAACCCGCGTTTTTCCTCTGGCCCCTGTGCCAAGATCCCCACATTCTCGCTCGATCAGCTGGCCGATGCGCCGCTTGGCCGGTCCCATCGCGCCAAGATCGGCAAGGAAAAGCTGAAAGCGGCCATCGAGGGCACGCGCGAGCTTCTGAACATTCCCGCGGACTATCGCATCGGCATCGTCCCGGCCTCTGACACCGGCGCGGTGGAAATGGCCATGTGGTCCATGCTGGGCGCGCGCCCGGCCACCATGGTGGCCTGGGAAAGCTTTGGCGCCGGCTGGGTGACCGATGTGGTCAAGCAGCTGAAGATCGAGGCCGAGGTCCGCACCGCCGAATATGGCGACATCGTTGATATGGCCGCGCTGGATTATGACACCGACGTGGTGTTCACCTGGAACGGCACCACCTCCGGCGTGCGTGTGCCCAATGGGGACGCCATCCCCGCCACCCGCGCGGGCCTGACCATCTGCGACGCGACCTCCGCCGCCTTCGCGATGGACCTGCCCTGGGACAAGCTGGATGTCACGACCTTCTCCTGGCAAAAGGTGCTGGGCGGTGAGGCCGCGCATGGCATGCTGATCCTCAGCCCCCGCGCGGTAAAGCGGCTGGAAAGCTACACCCCCGCATGGCCCCTGCCCAAGATCTTCCGCCTGACCAAGGGCGGCAAGCTGATCGAAGGCATCTTCGTGGGCGAGACCATCAACACCCCCTCCATGCTCGCGGTCGAGGATTATCTGCTGGCACTGGACTGGGCGCGCAGCGTCGGCGGCCTGCAGGGGCTGATGGCGCGCGCCGATGCCAATGCGCAAGCAGTGTGGGATTTCTGCGCCGCGCGCGACTGGATCGACAACCTGGCCAATGATCCGGCGACACGGTCCAACACCTCGGTCTGCCTGAAGTTCACCGATGCGCGCATCCAGGACCCGGCGGGCTTTGCCAAGGCCGTGCAAAAACGGCTGGAGGCCGAAGGCGTGGCGCTGGACGTGGGCGCCTATCGGGACGCCCCCGCGGGCCTGCGCATCTGGTGCGGCGGCACGGTGAACACCGCCGATATCGCCGCGATGCTGCCCTGGCTGGAATGGGCCTTCCATTCCGAGATCGAGGCCCAGGCCCAGGCGGCCTGATCCACACGACCTGCTGACATCTTCCAGCGTGCGGGGCCGACCCCGCGCGCCCCTTTCCTGACGTTTATCGCAAAGGACCAGACAGATGGCCCCCAAGGTTCTCATCTCTGACAAGCTTTCCGACGCCGCCGTGCAGATTTTCCGCGACCGTGGCATTGATGTGGATTTCATGCCCGACGTGGGCAAGGACAAGGAAAAGCTCGCCCAGATCATCGGCGAGTATGACGGGCTGGCGATTCGCTCCGCCACCAAGGTGACGCCCACGATCCTGGAAAACGCGCACAAGCTGCGCGTGATCGGCCGCGCGGGTATCGGCACCGACAATATCGACAAGGACGCGGCCTCCAAGAAGGGGGTGATCGTCATGAACACGCCCTTTGGCAACATGATCACCACCGCCGAACACGCCATTGCCATGATGTTCGCCGTGGCGCGCCAGATCCCCGAAGCCAGCGCCTCCACCCATGCGGGCAAATGGGAAAAGTCCAAGTTCATGGGCGTGGAGCTGACCGGCAAGACGCTGGGCGTGATCGGCGCGGGCAATATCGGCGGCATCGTCTGTGACCGCGCCCGCGGGCTGAAGATGAAGGTCATCGCCTATGATCCCTTCCTGTCGGAGGAGAAGGCCGCCAAGATGCAGGTGGAAAAGGTGGAACTGGACGACCTGCTGGCGCGGGCCGATTTCATCACCCTGCACGTGCCCGCAACCGACCAGACCCGTGGCATGCTGAGCCGCGAGGCCCTGGAAAAGACCAAGAAGGGCGTGCGCATCATCAACTGCGCCCGCGGCGGCCTGGTGGATGAAGAGGCCCTGGCAGACCTGCTGAAATCCGGCCATGTGGCTGGCGCGGCCTTTGACGTGTTCAGCGTGGAACCCGCCAAGGAAAACCCGCTGTTCAACCTGCCCAACGTGGTCTGCACCCCGCACCTGGGAGCGGCCACGACAGAGGCGCAGGAAAACGTGGCCCTGCAGGTGGCCGAACAGATGGCCGACTATCTGCTGACCGGCGCCGTGCAGAACGCGCTGAACATGCCCTCCGTCACCGCCGAGGAAGCCAAGGTGATGGGCCCCTGGATCAAGCTGGCCGACCATCTGGGCAGCTTCATCGGCCAGATGACCGAGGAGCCGATCAAGGCGATCAACATCCTCTATGACGGTGTCGCGTCCGAGATGAACCTGAACGCGCTGAACTGTGCCGCGCTGGCAGGCATCATGAAGCAGATCAACCCGGACGTGAACATGGTCTCGGCCCCGGTGATCGCGCGGGAACGCGGGATCAAGCTGTCCACCACCAACCAGGCCAAATCCGGCGCGTTCGAGGGCTATATCAAGGTCACGGTCGTCACGGCGGACCGTGAGCGGTCCATCGGCGGCACGGTGTTCAGCGATGGCAAGCCGCGCTTCATCCAGATCAAGGGCATCAATATCGATGCCGAGATCGGCGAGAACATGATCTACACCACCAACCGCGACGTGCCCGGCATCATCGGTGCGCTGGGGCAGACCATGGGCGAAAACGGCGTGAACATCGCCAACTTTACCCTGGGCCGCAAAGAGGCGCAGGGGGAGGCCATTGCGCTGCTTTATGTGGATGCGCCGGTGCCGAACCATGTGGTCAAGGCGCTGCAACAGACCGGCCTGTTCACCCAGGTGCGCCCGCTGCAGTTCAACCTGGGCTAAGCCCCGCGGGCCGGACCGCTGACCCAAGACCCGCGCCATCCCTCCCGGGTGGCGCGGTTTTTTTCACCCCTGCGCTGGTGGCCCGATCCGGCGTGTCAGCCTTGGCTGAGCGCCCAGTCCAGCGTCGCCTCTGACGCGGCCATGCTGGCCGGCGCAGTGGCCAGCCACAGCCGCATCGCCGCGGCGCAGTCCGGCACCCGTGCGGCGAGCCGAACCGCCAGCGCGGCC
>CBFHYV010000001.1:0-55134 GCA_965660085.1 uncultured Paracoccaceae bacterium | reverse complement strand
GTGGCGCCAGCCAACCCCAGCAACACGGCAGAGGCGCGCCCCGCCCAGCGCGGATGGCTGGCGCGGCTGTTTGCCGCCAATGACACAGCGGCCACCACCCCGGACAGCAGCACGCCACAGCCCGGGGCAGACCCCACGGCGTCCCGAAATGCACCGACGGGCCGTGGATTTCTGGGCCTGTTCGCTGGCACCCGCCGCGAGGTCGAGCCCACGGTCACGCTGGGTGGCGGTGATGTGCAGATCGCCGCACCTGCGGGCTATTGCATCGACGGAAGCTCGGTTCGCAACAGGTCCTGGGGCAGCCGGGCGACCATCGCCAGCTGCCGTATCCTGACCGATGGCGCCGAAGGCGTGGCCGTGCGGCCGCTGGTAATGACCGTGGCTGTCGGGCCGCGCGTGGCCAGCACCACATTGCCCGGCGCCGAGGCGATTTCCGAAACGCTGGGGCTGCCGCTGCGCCTTTATTGGACAGAGGGCCGGACGCTGTTTACCCAGCTTGGCCCGGCAGACGGGCTGGCCACGGTGGAACACTGGCGCGCGCTGACCATCCTGAATGACCACTTGGTGACATTCGCGCTGTACCCGCAACCGGGGGAAGAGATGTCGGTGCGCGGGGCAGGGGCCTTGCTGCGGGACGCGATCCAGCGGTCACGCCAGATCAGCCTGTCAGAGGGCTGAACCGCCGAGCCTGCCTCCACGATTTGTAAACGCATCGCGCGTAGCTGTTCCCTGCCTCGCAACGCAAGGAGGGACAGAATGTCTTTGGCCGTGCGAATCTTCCTGGGCGCGCTTCTGGCCGCCTGGATCAGCGCCCCGTCACCGGCCCGCGCGCTTGATAGCGGAACATCGGGCATCTGCGACAGGGCTGCCCTGGCGGCGGCGCGGGATGCCCTGGTGCCGCGCAACGTGCTGCTGGCCATCACCCGCCTGGAAACCGGCCGTGGCCACAACGGCCGCCGCATGCCCTGGCCCTGGACGATCAATGCCGCTGGCAAGGGCTATTGGTTCGACACCCGCGCAGAGGCTGAGGCCTTTGCCCAGCGGCTGATCGACAGCGGGCGGACCAGCTTCGATGTCGGGTGTTTCCAGATCAACTACCGCTGGCATGGCTCTGCCTTCCGCTCGGTTCAGGAGATGTTTGAGCCGCGCGCCAATGCCCGCTACGCCGCCCGGTTCCTGCAAGAGCTTTACGACGAGAAGAACGACTGGGTGCGCGCCGTGGGGGCCTATCATTCCCGCACGCCCCGCCACGCCCAGCGCTACACGGACCTGTATCGGCGCATCCATACGGACCTGCAGCAGGAACTGGCCACCAATGGCGCGTTGTCGCCGCGGGAATTCGCGCTGCTGCGGCCCGGTGCCGGCGCCAGCCTTGCCTCGCTCGTGCCGCTGGATGCGGTGCCCGTCTCCCCCTTTGTGGAGTATTGAATGACCGTCGCCGCCAAACCCGCGCAGGGGCGCATGACCCTGTCGCTTGCCACGGCCATCGGTCTGATGGCCGTGATCGTGATGATGATCCTGCCGGTGCCCTCCTATGTGCTGGATGTGGGCCTGGCCGCGTCCTTCGCGCTGGCCATCCTGATCTTCTGTATCGCCCTGTTTTCGGAACATCCGCTGGATTTCTCGGCCTTTCCCACGGTGCTGCTGGCCTCGCTCATGCTGCGCCTGTCGTTGAACGTATCCTCGACCAAGCTGATCATCGGGCAGGGCCACACCGGCCCCGATGCCGCCGGCGGCGTGATCGAGGGGTTTGCCAATTTCGTCATGGGTGGCAGCATCCTGCTGGGGCTTGTCGTCTTTGGCGTCTTGCTGATCGTCAATTTCATCGTGATCACAAAGGGCGCAACCCGCATGGCCGAAGTCGGCGCCCGATTTGCGCTGGACGGGATGCCCGGCAAGCAGTTGGCGATTGACAGCGATTTGTCCGCAGGCGCCATCACCCATGAAGAGGCCAAGGCCCGGCGCGAACGCGAACAGCAGGAAACCACCTTTTTCGGCTCTTTGGACGGTGCGTCGAAATTCGTGCGCGGCGATGCGGTGGCGGGGCTGCTGATCACCCTGCTGAACCTGGTGGTGGGCCTTGCGATGGGCGTCTTTGCCCATGGCATGGCGATCGGCGCGGCCTTTGAAACCTATGCCATCCTGACCGTGGGGGATGGGCTGGTGTCCCAGATCCCGGCAGTGGTGATTTCCTTCGCCTCGGCGCTGCTGCTGTCACGCGGGGGCACCCGTGGTGCGATGGACCTGGCGGTTCTGGGGCAGTTGGGCAGCAACCCGCAGGCCCTGCGGGCCGTGGCGCTGCTGATGGGGCTGTTCGCGCTGGTGCCGGGGCTGCCCTTCGTACCCTTCATGCTCGGGGCCGTGGTGCTTGGCCTTCTGGCCTGGCGCGAGGCCCGCAAAACCGTCGTGGATCCAACGACCACCGAAGCCGATCCCACCGCCCCGCCCGCCGCGCCGACGCTGGGCGACACCCTGGATCTGGATGACATTCACGTCGAATTTGCATCAGATCTTGTGGGCATGGTGCTGGATCCGGCGACGGGGCTGGATTCCCGCATCACGCGCATGCGGACCCATATTGCCGAAACCTTCGGCTTCATCATGCCGGACATCCGCATCACGGACTCCGCCGGATTGGAGCCTGGCACCTACATCATCCGCATCCAGGGTGTTGAGGCCGGGCGGGGCGTGCTGCATCCGAACATGGTGCTGGCCCTAGTGCAAACCATCACACCGGAACTGCCCAGCGGACCCGATGTCAAAGAGCCCGTCTACGGCGCGCCGGCCCGGTGGATCCACCCGCGCGACAGGGAGACCGCGACCTTGCAAGGCGCCACCATCATCTCACCTGCCGAGGTCCTTGCGACCCATCTGCTGGAGCTGATCAAGCGCAATTTCCCGCGCCTGCTGACGCTCAAGGCGCTGCGCCGGATCCTGGATGAGATCACCAGCCTGTCCAACCCCGAACGCGCAAGCGCCAACCGTCGCCTGCTGGATGAGTTGATCCCGGACCGCGTTCCTGTCGAACTGCTGCATGCCGTGCTGCGCCTGCTGCTGGCAGAGCGTGTGTCGATCCGCAACTTGCCGGTGATCCTGGAAACCCTGGCAGAGCTGCGCGTCAGCACAACCCAGCCGGAAACCCTGTGCGAACTGGTGCGCCAGCGGCTGGGGCCACAGCTGGTGGCAGAGCTGCGCCGCTTGGATGGCACCGTGCCGTTGCTGCAACTGGCCCCCGAGTGGGAGGAGATCTTTGCCGCGCATGAGGTCGAAAACGACCGCGGCGCGCCAGACGTGGGTCTGCCCCCCGACGCCTTTGAGAAGCTGACAAACGGCCTTGCCAGCCAGATTGCAACGATCTCTGAAAATGGCGTGTTCCCGGCGGTCATCACGACCGCCCGGCGCCGCCGGTTTCTCAGCACGCTGATGGCTGTGAAAGGGCTGAGCAACCCTGTCCTGTCCTACGAGGAGCTGGGCCATGAGGCCCGGCCCGCGCTTGTCGGGATCATACCGGCATGATGGCGCTGGCCGATGAACTGGGTTGGGCTGCAGTCGTGGTTTTTCTGCGCGTCGCGGCGATGTTCGCGCTTTTGCCAGGCATTGGCGAACAAAGCCTGTCCGTGCGGGTCAAGTTGATGGCCGCAGCTGCGGCCACCATCATCATCTTGCCCGCTGCCCCCATGCCAGAACAGCCGCCCGGCCTTGGCAGTTTTGCCGCCTACCTTGTCTCGGAAACCGTGATCGGGTTGCTGCTGGGCATCGGGGCGCGGCTGATCCTGATGGCCATGCAGACCGCCGCCGCAATGGCCGCGCAGGCCACATCCTTGGCGCAACTGTCCGGCGGCGCCTTCCCCGATCCGCTTCCTGCGATGGGCCAGGTGCTGTCACTGGCCGCTGTGGCGCTGTTCATGCTGCTAGACGGGCATGTCGCCGCAATCATGCTGCTGATCCAATCCTATGAGCTGTTGCCCATGGGCGTGCCACCTTCACCAACCGCGGTGGCGGAATGGGGAACGGCCCGGATCGCAAAGAGCTTCGGTCTGGCGCTGCAACTTGCGGCGCCCTTTCTGATCGCCGCAACGCTCTATAACCTGACGCTGGGCGCCATCAACCGCGCGATGCCGCAACTGATGGTGGCCTTTATCGGCGCGCCGGTGATCACGCTGGGCGCGCTGGCGCTGTTGATAGTCTGTGCTCCGGTCATGCTGGGCGTCTGGCACGGGGAGCTGTCGCAGTATCTCTCGGATCCGCTGGGGGTCCGCTGATGTCAGGCGCTGACGACGATACAGAGAAAAACCACGACCCGACCGAAAAGAAACTGCAAGACGCCCGCAAAAAGGGCGAGATCGCACGCTCGGCCGATATCAGCAGCACCGCGGCCTATGTCGGCTGGTGGGGGGGCCTGTCGGCTTTCGGCGTGGCATGGGTGTCCGACATCGGCGGCAGCCTGACGGCCATGCTGTCACAGGCGCCCGACATTGCCGCCCAACTGTTGCAATCCCAGGCGGGCCCCGCAACTGGCGCCCTGTTGCGGCAGATCGGCCATAGCCTGCTGGCCGGCTTTGCCATCCCGATGGTGGCCGTTCTGCTGGCGGTTGCCGCGCAGAATGCCTTTGTTTTTGCGCCATCAAAGATCAAGCCAAAGCTGTCGCGGATCTCGCCCATACAGACGGCGCAACAGAAATTCGGCATTCAGGGATTGTCCGAATTCGCCAAGAGCGCGGCGAAGCTCTGCCTTTTCGGGGCCTGCCTGTTCATTTTCCTGCGGCGCAATATGGACGTTGTCACCGCCGCGGTGCTGATGCCGCCGGAACAGGGCATGTCCATGCTGGGGGCCTTGTCGCTGCGTCTGCTGGGGCTGATCGTGCTTGTGGCCGCCGGCATCGCGGCGCTGGATTACATCTGGCAGCGGGCGCAATTCATGAAGCGCAACCGCATGTCCCACAAGGAACTGCGCGATGAGGTCAAGGACGCCGAAGGCGATCCCCATGTAAAATCCCAGCGCCGCGCCCGGGCACAGGAAATCGCCGCAAATCGCATGATGCAGGATGTGCCCAAGGCGGATGTGGTCATCGTCAACCCCACGCATTACGCGGTGGCGCTGGCGTGGGATCGCGGTGCGGATACCGCCCCGGTCTGCGTGGCCAAGGGCACGGATGAGATCGCGCGCCGCATCCGCGAAACAGCGCAGGACGCCCGGGTGCCGATCCATTCCGATCCCCCCACGGCACGGGCACTGTTTGCCACTGTTGAGGTGGGGCAGCAGATCCCCCCTGACCACTATGCAGCCGTCGCCGCCGCGATCCGGTTTGCAGACGCGCTGCGCCAGAAACGCAAGAAAGGCATGGGATGACGCTGCCGCAACTCTCCAAGATCACTGCCATGCGCCGCCGGGCCGAAAGCCAGGCCATGGCGCAGCTGACGGCAGAGCTGATCCGGGCCGACGAAAAGCTGCGCGCCATTCAGTTGCAGATCAGCCACGCCAGCCAGGAAACCGACCCCGCCCGCGCCGTGCTGGGCCAGACAGGCGCCTGGCTGGCAACGCTGACCCGCCGCAGACAAGAGACATTGATGGAGATTGCCCAGCTGCGCGCCACGCAAGAGACACGGAAACAGGGGCTGGCCCGCGCGGTGGGCGAGGATTTGGCCATTCACGCCCTGCGCACCAGGGCGCGCCAACAAGAGAAAGCCAAAAAAAACAGGGCGCAAGACGCCCTGTTTCTGGATTTGATGATCTTGTCCCGGGCCGGTTGTTCCGGCTCAGGGGCGGGGCCTTACATCGCCGGGCCGACGGAGACCAGATAGGCGTAAATGTCTTCTGCGCCGGAGTTCAGGCGGAAGGACATCTTGGACCGTGCACCGCTGTCGCCCAGGTAATCCGCCAGGAATGCCTTGGGATCAGCCACATAGGCCACGAAGGAGGCTTCGTCCCACATCAGGCCTTTTTCCCCAGCTTCGACGAGGGAATCGCCGTAGCGGAAGCCTTCGACAGTGCCTGCCTGGCGGCCAATGACACCATACAGGTTCGGGCCGGTCCGGCCGCCGCGCACGATGTTGGTGCCGTCGTCAGCGGTGATCATGTGGCAGGACTTGCAGCGGTTGAAATCCTTTTCACCGGCTGCTGCATCACCAGAACCGCCGTGGCCGGCCGCAAAGGCCGAGGATGCCATCAGAGTGGCGGCAGCGATGGCTGCGAATTTGAACGTCATGGGTATCTCCCCTTGTTACGCGTCTCCTCAGCAAAGCTAGTGCGATACAGCCGAGTCAACAACAGCTTTGCCATGTTTTCGCGGAACACATGCCGGGGAAATCGCTGGTTGTCGCCACAGGATCTGTCACACTCCCGTCACGCAGCCGGTGATTTCCCGGCCTCGGACCATCCCACCCGTGCAAGGACCAAAGATGACCCAACACGCCCAACCAGGGCCGGCCCCCACAGTGGGTCTGGCGCCGTTTCTTCGGGAAAACGGGCGCTGGCTGGGCGCGGGCATGGTCATGTCTTTGCTGTCCAGTTTCGGTCAGACATTCTTCATCTCTGTCTTTGCCGAAGAATTGCGCGGCGAATTCGGCCTGACCCACAGTGCCTGGGGCAGCAGCTATGCCCTGGGCACGGCGGTGTCGGCCGCGGTGATGATCTGGGCCGGGGGTCTGACGGACAGGTTCCGCAGCCGCACCATCGCCACTGTGGTCCTGCTGGCGCTGGCTGCCTCCTGCCTGTTCATGGCCATGAACCAGGCGGTCTGGGCCTTGCCAGCGGTGATCTTTTGCCTGCGGTTGACCGGACAAGGCATGATGAGCCATGTCGCACTGGTGTCCATGGCGCGGTGGTTCGCCTCCAACCGGGGCAAGGCGCTGATGATGGCCGGGCTGGGCTTTGCACTGGGCGAAGCGGTGTTGCCCATGACCGTCATCTGGCTGAAGGCCTGGATGCCGTGGCGGGGTGTCTGGATGATGGCGGCGGGGGCGGCGCTGCTGACAATCCTGCCGCTGCGGGTGCTTCTGGCGAAGGAACGCACGCCCCAAAGCCATGTCAAGGCCAGCCAATCCACAGGCATGCTGGGCCGCAGCTGGAGCCGGGCCGAGGCCCTGCGCCATTGGCTGTTCTGGCTGGCGGTGCCCGCGCTGCTTGGCCCGCCGGCGTTCAATACGGCGTTTTTCTTTCAGCAGGTTGAATTCGCGGGGCTGAAGGGCTGGAGCCATCTTGAACTGGCCGCGCTGTTCCCCGTCTATTCCGGGATCTCCGTGGCGGCGCTGGTCGGCTCTGGCTTGCTGCTGGACAAACTGGGCGTGGCCCGGCTGATCCAGTGGTATCAGGTGCCCTATGTGCTGGCGTTTGTGGCCTTTTCGCAGCTGGGCAGCCTGCCCGGCGCGGCAGTGGGGCTGGCCATGATGGCGGCATCGGCGGGGGCGCATAACACGCTGACCAGTGCGTTCTGGGCGGAATATTTCGGCACGGCGCATCTGGGCGCGATAAAGGCCGCCGCCGCCGCGCTGATGGTGCTGGGCTCCGCCATCGGGCCGGGTCTGTCGGGGCTGCTACTGGACCGGGGCGTATCGCTGGCCACGCAATACCTGTGGGTGGCGGGCTATTTTGCCTTTGCGGTGGCCTGCCTGGCCACCGGGGTGGCCAGGGCCCAGCGCTATCGATGACGGCGCAGGTAAACGTAATAGGCGCCAGCGCCGCCGTGGCTGATATGGGCCTCTGTCACTTGCAGGATCATCCCGCCGCAGGGGGGATGGCGCAGCCAGACGGGCACTTGCCGCTTCAACACGCCCCGGCTGCTGGGCATCGGGTCATGCGGGTCTGACCGGCGGCCTTTGCCCGTAATCACAAGGACCAGCCGCAGCCCGCGCGCCGACGCATTGGCGATGAACCGGATCAGCGCCGGATGCGCCTGATCCAGGGTCATGCCGTGCAGATCAATCCGCGCCTCCGGCGCCAACTTGCCCCGCGTCATCCGGCCATGGATCTTGGCATCCATTTGCAGGGGCGCATGGGCCAACCGTTCCACCGCAGTGGGTGGCAGGCGCGGCGTTTCAGGGACCGGCTGGCGTTTTTGCCCGATCTCGAACCGGGAGATCTGGGGTTGGTCGGCCTTCGGGGCAGGGCGCGGGGGTTGCTGTTGGGTCGGCGCATGGGCGCCGTTTGGCAGGGTCAGGCTGGGCCGTTTCAGCCGGTCCGCGCTACGCGCCACGACCTGCCACAGCTCCAGCTCTTCCGGCTTCAGCGATCGGCGGCGACGGCTCATGCCTTGTCATCCTCCGTCAATGCCTGGGCTAGGGGGATTGGCAGCAACACCACCATGCGCCCGTCATCGCGCAGCCGGCCCGCGGCGCGCCCGGCCTCGGCCCCGGTGCCCATGAAGATGTCAGCCCGCTGTGCGCCCTTGATCGCGGATCCGGTATCCTGGGCAATCATCAGCCGGTTGAGCGGCCGCACCCCCTGTTTTTCCACCCAGACGGGCGCGCCCAGTGGCACGAAACGCGGATCAACCGCGATGCTGCGCCGGGCCGTGATGGAGCGGTTCATGGCGCCCAAAGGGCCCTTGTCCGCGGGCACGGCATCGACATTGCGGAAAAACACATAGGACGGGTTGTGAAACAGCAACTCTCGCCCGGCCTCGGGGTTGCGGCGCACCCAGTTGCGGATCACATCCGCTGACACTTGGTGGGCTTCATAAATGCCGCGGCGGACAAGTTCCTGCCCGACAGAGCGGTATTCATGTCCGTTGGCCCCGGCATAGCCCACCCGCATGAAGCTGCCATCCTGGAAATGGATGCGGCCGGACCCCTGGACCTGAAGGAAAAACAGCTCAACCGGATCATCCACCCAGGCGAGTTCCAGCCCGCGGCCCAGCATGGCGGTGCCAGTCTCGATCTCCCGGCGGGACAGCCAGCTGCCATCGCGTGCCTCTGGTGGCAGGCTGTAGACGGGGTATTGGAACGGGCCGGTGCGGGTTTTTGATCCGTTCAGCTCAGGCTCGAAATAGCCCGTGAACAGCGGGTCGCGGTCATCGGTGATGAGCACGGGCTGGAACAGCAGCTCGAAAAAGGCGCGGGGGTCACGCACCCGGTCATGGGCCGCCGCGCAGATGGCGGACCATTCCGGGCCCGCCATATCCTTGCAAGTATTTGAAAACACGGCCAAAGCGGCGGCGTGATCGTCCTGGTCCCAACCTTCCAGGGACTCAAAGCCCAGAAAGGTGTAGCGCACCGTGTCAGAGGCCGCTGGCGCCGACCCGCTGGCCATCAACAGGCCCGCAAGAACCGCTGCCCCGACCCGTCCGATCATTCACCCGTGGCCACCAGTTTCCAGTTCGGGTCATCCACACCCATGCTGCGCGCAAAGGTCCAGATATCCTTCTGACGCTTCACCTGAGTGGCGTTGCCCTCGATGATCTCGCCTGCGGCGTTGCGCACGGCGAAGGTGAGCTCGCCCGTGAAGGCGATGGTGATCTCCGCCTCCTGCGTGGCGTCGTCGAATGTGGCGTCCTTCAGCAGCAGTTCGCGCACGCCGATGAACTCTGCCTCGACAGTCAGGCCCTGCGCCTCGCGCGCGGCGATGACCTCGGCGAAAGTGTCATGCACATCGGGCGCCAGGAAATCCTTGATCTCCGACAGGTCGCCGCGTTCGAACCCCATCAGGATCATCTCATAGGCGGCGCGGGCGCCGGACAGGAAATCCGACACGCCGAAGGAGGGCTCCACTCGCTTCATGCGGGCCAGGGCGTCCGCCGCGTCAGATCCGGTGGGCACATGGTCAATGATGTCGCGGTCCGGGCCGCCTTCGATCACCTCAAAGTCCGGGCGCCGGGCGCTGGTGTCCGGGCGCGCGGGTTCGGGCGATTTTTCGAACCCTTCGCGGGTTCCCAGAACGCTCCGCAGCCGCAGCACGAGAAAGATCGCGATGCCGGCAAGAACAAGAAGCGAAAGGATCGGAGAGTTCATGGCCACCTCGGTGCTTTGAATACATGGAAATATCAGTCCTCGGCAATTATGTAGGAGAGGCCCTGCTGTTAGTCCACCGCAGGGCGTGAAAGGAGTTCCCCCATGTGGCTGTTTCTGGCGTTTCTGGCCGTGCCATTGATCGAAATTGCGCTGTTCATCCAGGTGGGCGGCGCCATCGGGCTGTGGCCGACCCTGGCGATTGTCGTGCTGACGGCGGCCCTGGGCACCTATCTTGTGCGCCAGCAGGGCCGGATGGCCATGGCGGATATGCGGCGGTCCTTTTCCACGCTGGATGATCCGGCAAGGCCGCTGGCCCATGGGGCGATGATCCTGTTTTCCGGGGCGCTGCTGCTGACGCCGGGGTTTTTCACCGATGCGGTGGGTTTTGCGCTGCTTAGCCCCGCGGTGCGCACCGCCCTGCTGGCCTGGGCGGCGCAGCGTATTCAGGTAGCCCGGTTTGAAATGGGCGGCCAGGCCGGGCCGCAAGGGGCGCACGGATCTCACCCCCCTCATGGCCCGCATGAGCCCGACATCATCGATGCCGAATATGATGACCTGCCCCCGCCGGGCAAACCGCCACATGGCACCGGATCCGGCTGGACAAGGCATTGAGGCGACCCCGCCCCTCTGCTAAAGGGCGTGCAAACTGACCTGATGGAGAGCTTGTCACATGGCTGAAACGGAAAACGGCGCTGCGCCGCAGGCGGGTGGCGCGGAACAGTCCGCCCCCGTCAAGATGAACGTGCTCGCGCAGTTCGTGCGGGACATGTCCTTTGAGAACATCCTGTCCCAAAAGGGTGCCACCGGCGAGGTGCAGCCCGACGTTCAGGTGCAGGTGAACCTGGACGCCAAGAAGCGCACGACCCCGAACCAGTTTGAGGTCGTCCTGAAGCTGAAAGTGGATTCCAAGGCCAAGGACAGCCAGGATCAGCTGTTCCTGCTGGAGCTGGATTATGCCGGTGTTTTCAACATCGAAAACGTCCCCGAGGCGCAGCTGCACCCCTTCCTGCTGATCGAATGTCCGCGCATGCTGTTCCCCTTTGTGCGCCGCATCGTCTCTGACGTGACCCGTGACGGTGGCTTCCCGCCGCTGAACCTGGAAACGATCGATTTCATGGCGCTGTACCGTCAGGAAATCGCGCGCCGCCAGGCCGCGCAGAAAGCCGAAGGCGCAGCCGCCGCGCCGGAGACAGCGCCCAACTGAGCGCGCTGAACAGGCGCTTTGACTGGCATCATTTCAGCCAGAGCGCCCCTTCACCGAGTTTCTGGACAAAGGCGGCATGTGCCGCCTTTTCCTTTTCGGTCAGCCGGGGCGGCAGGGGCCGGGGGCGCGGCTTGGGCCGCCAGAGTTCCTGCGTGGTATCGCCGCCCTGCTGACCGCGCCTGCTGGACAGGTCGAAATCCGGCTGTTTGCCACCAATCAGCTCCAGATAGACCTCGGCGAGAATTTCCGAGTCCAGCAAGGCGCCATGCAGGGTGCGCGAAGAGTTGTCGATCCCGTAGCGGCGGCACAGCGCGTCCAGCGAATTGCCCGCGCCGGGAAATTTGCGCCGGGCGATGTCCAGCGTATCCAGCGCGCGCTGCGATGGCAGAGGCGCCCGATTCACCCGGCGCAGCTCGGCATTGATGAACTCCATGTCGAACTTGGCATTGTGGATCACCAGCCGGTCTTCCCCGATGAAATCCAGGAAGTCCTGCACGATGGCGGCAAACACGGGTTTGTCGCTCAGAAACTCCTCCGACAGGCCATGCACGCGAAAGGCATCTTCGGGCATGTCCCGTTCGGGGTTGATGTATTGGTGATAGGTCCGGCCCGTCGGCATGTGGTTGAGCAATTCGACCGCGCCGATTTCTACGATCCGGTCGGCCCCGTTGGCCTCAAAACCCGTGGTTTCCGTATCCAGCACGATTTCACGCATCAGAGATCTCCTTGCGGATGGTGGTCAGGATCCGCCGCACCTGGGCGCGCGCATGATCCGGGGTGTCCGTCAGAATGGAAAATCGCGCACGCGCCAGCTTCTGGTCAATGGGCAACTGCTTGGCCAGGATGGTATCCAACTGCTGTTCCGTCATCGTGCCCCGCTGCAAGACACGGTCACGCTGCGTGGCGGCATCGATATGCACACAGGCCACGGCATCCATCTCGGCCTCGGCGCCGGTTTCAAACAGCAACGGGATGTCAAACACCGCGATATCGGCCCCGGACCGCTGGGCGAACCCTTCCCGGTCCGCCCGCACCAGCGGATGGACGATCTGTTCAATCCGGGCGATGGCGTCCGGGTCTGACTGGATGATCTCTCGCAGCGCGGGGCGGTGGACGGCCCCCCCCACCACGGCTTCGGGAAAGGCCGCAGCCATGGGCGCAACCGCCGCGCCACCGGCGGCATAGAGGCGATGCACAGTGTCATCGGCATCCCAGATGGCGCAGCCTTCCTCGGCAAAGATGCGGGCCGTGGCGGATTTGCCCATGCCAATGGAGCCGGTCAGGCCGAGGCGAAAGGTCATCGCAACACGGCCTGGCGCAGCGCCTGTGTCACCTCCGGGCGCTTGCCGAACCAGCGTTCAAACCCCGGCACGGCCTGATGCAGCAGCATCCCCAGGCCATCGACCGTATGGCACCCCAGATCGCGGGCCTCCCGCAACAGGCGGGTTTCCAGCGGGGCATAGACAAGATCGTTGACAACGGTGCCCGGGCGCAGCCCGTCCAGCGGCACGCGCAGTTCCTGCTTGCCGGTCATGCCAAGAGAGGTGGTGTTGACCACGGTCGTGGCCTCTTCCATCAGGTTGCCGGCCTTGACCCAATCAAAGACGCGGATGCGCTTGCCGAAATCTTCCCGCAACCGATCTGCCCGATTGCGCGTGCGGTTGGTCAGCAACAGTTCCGGCACGCCAGCCTCCAACAGCGCATTGACGATGGCCCGCGCGGCGCCACCCGCCCCCAGCACCAGCGCCGGACCGTCCTGTGGCTGCCAGGCGGGCAGGGCGGCGCGGATGTTTTCGATAAAGCCATAGCCATCGGTATTGTCCGCGATAATCCGGCCATCCTGGCGGAAGATCAAAGTGTTGGCCGCGCCGATGATCGCCGCGCGGTCGGTGACGACATCAGCAACCTCCATCGCGCGTTCCTTGTAGGGGATGGTCACATTTGCCCCGACAAACCCCATATGCGGCATCATGCGCAAGGCGTCATG
Source organism: uncultured Paracoccaceae bacterium (assembly GCA_965660085.1). Classification (GTDB taxonomy): domain Bacteria; phylum Pseudomonadota; class Alphaproteobacteria; order Rhodobacterales; family Rhodobacteraceae; genus CBFHYV01. The sequence continues at coordinate 41,998 of CBFHYV010000001.1, read as the reverse complement.
AAACTTGTCGGTCGGCAGATCGATGGGGATGTAATGGCCCGCAATCCCGTAGTTGCGCAGCCAATAGCCATGCACCCGAGGCGATTTGGAATGGGCAATCGGCGAGCCGATCACCGCGGCCAGGGGAATACGCGTCATGCTCATCCGTCGATCTCTCCTCTAACGGTCAGAAAGGACAGCACCTCAAGCAGCGGCAGCCCCAAGACGGTAAAGTAATCGCCTTCGATCCGGGTGAACAGACGCGCGCCCTCTTCTTCCAGCTTGTAGGCGCCGACGCTGTGGCGAATGCTGTCCCAGTTGCGGGCAACGTAGTCTTGCAGATAGGCGTCAGAACAGGCCCGCATGTGCAAGCGCACAACCCCGACATGGCGCCACAATGGCCGCCCGGCCTGTGCGATGACCGCCGCGGACAAAAGCTGATGCTTGCCGCCGCGCAGGGCATGCAAATGGGCCAGCGCCTGATCCGGGGTTTCGGGTTTGCCGAGGACAGACCCGTCATGCGCCAGAACCTGATCGCAGCCGATCACCAGCGCGTCGGGGTTGCGCTCGCTGATCTTGCGCGCCTTCATCTCTGCCAGGGTATCGGCAATATCCCGGGGCGGGGCCGCATCGGCGAGCATGGCATCGCGCACGGTCGCTTCGTCAACCCTGGGGCTTTGCACCTCAATCGTCAGCCCCGCGTTGCGCAACATCTGGGCACGAATCTGCGAACCCGACGCAAGAATGATCTGAGATGGCATGTGGATAACTCCGGGGATAAAAGACCGTGATCCATAGGGACAGGATGGGGACAGCAGAGCCCGGCCTGAGGGCACCGGGATAACGCAGGGTGTTCTGCACCAGTCCAGCCCAGTTGCCAAGATGTGAGTGGGGAAGACTCGGGCGCTGTGGGAAAACCGTGTTCATGGACCAGGATCACAAATTGTCCACAGATTGCCCTTTGGAGTTGTGAGAACAGTTTTGATATTGAAATCAGACGTTTGAAGTGAGTCTGACCTATATGTTCAGGATTTGTCCGCAGCTTTACCCACAGACGGTCCAATCTGGGGACAAGCCGGCGGAGAACTCAGGTATCCACAGATTGGCTGCTGCCCTTCAACAAACACTTCTTTTCATTCTTTTTTCTAAATTGTTTAAGAGAGGTCAGGAGGCCCACGCATGTTCGATCTTTTCGCTATCAGCTACCCTTGGATAAAATCGCTGCACATCATGGCAGTGATGTCCTGGATGGCGGGTCTGTTCTATCTGCCGCGCCTCTATGTCTATCACGCGGAGCGAGCAGCGCATGGCGATCAGCTGAGCGACACGCTGATCGTGATGGAAGACAAATTGCTGCGCTTCATCATGCGCCCGGCCATGATCACCACCTGGCTGTGCGGTCTTTGGCTGGTTGCGACACCGGGCATCGTCGATTGGGGCCTGATCTGGCCATGGACAAAGACAGCCAGCGTGATTGCCATGACCTGGTTCCACTATTGGCTTTCGCTGCGCCGGGCTGATTTCGAGACAGGTACAAACGACCGCAACGGACGCCACTACCGGCTGATGAACGAAGTGCCGACAGTGCTGATGATCGTCATCGTGGCATCGGTGATCTTCAAGTTCTGAGGCGACGCGCGGCGGATTGACTCTGACCTGTCAGCTGAGCTAAGCGAAGACACCCTTCGTCCGAGGGGGATTTTCACCCACAGACCACCCGTCATCGCGCCCATTTGGCGCGACAGGAGCCGTTGCATGAGCGAACCCCGCCTGAACCTGTCCGATCTGAAAGCACAGACCCCCGCCGCATTGCTGGCGATGGCGGAAGAGCTGGAGATCGAGAACGCCTCGACCATGCGCAAGGGCGAGATGATGTTCCAGATCCTGCGGGAACGCGCGGATGAGGGCTGGGATATCTTCGGCGATGGCGTGCTGGAGGTGCTGCAGGACGGTTTCGGCTTCCTCCGCTCGCCCGAGGCAAATTATCTGCCCGGTCCGGACGATATTTATGTCTCTCCCGATATGATCCGCAAATTCTCTCTGCGGACGGGGGATACGATCGAAGGCTCCATCAAGGCCCCGGAGGAAAACGAACGCTATTTTGCGCTGATGGATGTCACCCTGATCAATTTCGAGCAACCCGATCAGGCGCGTCACAAGATTGCCTTTGACAACCTGACGCCGCTTTACCCCGATGAGCGCCTGAAGATGGAGATCGAAGATCCCACCATCAGGGACCGTTCGGCCCGTATCATTGACCTGGTGGCACCCATCGGCAAAGGCCAGCGCAGCCTGATCGTGGCGCCGCCGCGCACGGGCAAGACGGTTCTGCTGCAGAACATCGCGAACAGCATCGAAAAGAACCACCCTGAGTGCTATCTGATCGTCCTGCTGATCGATGAGCGCCCTGAAGAAGTCACCGACATGCAGCGCAGCGTGAAGGGCGAGGTGATCTCCTCAACCTTTGACGAACCCGCAACGCGCCATGTGGCCGTTTCGGAAATGGTGATCGAGAAAGCAAAGCGACTTGTCGAGCATAAACGAGATGTGGTGATTTTGCTTGATTCGATCACAAGACTTGGACGAGCCTTCAACACCGTGGTGCCGTCCTCGGGCAAGGTGCTGACAGGTGGTGTGGATGCGAATGCGTTGCAGCGCCCCAAGCGGTTTTTCGGCGCCGCCCGAAACATCGAAGAGGGTGGTAGCCTGACGATCATCGCCACGGCGCTGATCGACACCGGCAGCCGGATGGACGAGGTCATCTTTGAAGAATTCAAAGGCACCGGCAACAGCGAGATCGTGTTGGACCGCAAGATCTCGGACAAGCGGGTGTTCCCGGCAATCGACATCCTGAAATCCGGGACCCGGAAAGAGGATCTGCTGGTGGACAAGATCGATCTGCAGAAAACCTATGTTCTGCGCCGCATTCTCAACCCGATGGGAACGACAGACGGGATCGAATTCCTGATCTCGAAGTTGAAGCAGACAAAGACAAATTCGGAATTCTTCGACTCGATGAACAGCTAAACCGGCCGGGCAAGGGGAGCTTTACCTTTGGATACGATCTTTGCCCTGGCAACCGCCCAGGGGCGCGCCGGTGTTGCGGTGATCCGTATCTCCGGGCCTGACGCCTGGGCCACGGCGGCGCAGTTCTGCAAATTACCGCGCCCGCGCCATGCGGCGCTGCGGCAGTTGCGGTTCAGTGATGTCGGTTTCCTGGATGAGGCGCTGGTGCTGTGCTTTGAGCGTGGGGCGAGCTTTACCGGCGAAGATGTTGTGGAGTTTCATGTCCATGGCAGCATTGCGGTGACCCGTGCTGTTCTGTCCTGCTTGTCCTCTCTGCCCGCGGTTCGCATGGCGGAACCTGGCGAATTCACGCGCCGTGCCCTGGAAAACGGACGCCTTGACCTGACACAGGTTGAAGCCCTGGGTGACCTGATTGAGGCGGAGACGGAAGCGCAGCGCCTGCAGGCCTTGCGCAGCCTGGATGGGGCCTTGGGGAAGGCGGCGGACCAATGGCGGGACAAGCTGATCCGGGCTGCTGCGCTGATCGAAGCGACGATTGATTTTGCGGATGAAGATGTCCCCGAGGATGTGACACCGGAAGTGCGCTCTCTGATCACAGAGGTATTGAACAGCATTTCTGAACAACGCCGGGGCTTTTCAGCCGCCGAACGCATCCGCACGGGGTTTGAGGTTGCGATTGTCGGGCCGCCAAATGCGGGAAAATCGACTCTGCTGAACGTCTTGGCCGGGCGTGACGCTGCGCTGACGTCCGAGATTGCTGGCACGACACGCGATGTGATCGAATTACGGATGGATCTAGGCGGGCTGCCTGTTACGCTTCTGGACACTGCCGGTCTTCGGGAGACTGAGGACCAGTTGGAACAAATGGGCATTGATCGGGCGAGGGCGCGCGCGGATGCTGCGGACTTGCGTATATTTCTGCTGGAGCCCGGTGGCGCGCCGGCACTGCCGCCAAAGCCAAACGATATCGTGGCTTATGGCAAGTGTGATCTATACGGCTGCGAAGGGTTGGGTGTGTCCGGCCTGACGGGGCAGGGGATTGATGAGCTGATTGCGCGCGTTGTGGATGTGCTGGAACAGCGCAGTCAACAAGCGGGGCTGGTGGCACATATCCGGCAGGATGCCTCACTGGCTGGTGCAGAAGATGGGCTGGCGCAGGCCTTGGTGTTGTTGACCCAAGGCAGCGATGTATATGAACTAGTGAGCGAAGAATTGCGGTTTGTCGTGCGTGCGCTGGAATCGCTTGTGGGCCGGATCGATGTAGAAACCTTGCTGGATGAGATATTCTCTCGGTTCTGCCTCGGGAAATAGGGAGTGTTTCACGTGAAACATCTGGATTTCGCCGTCATCGTGATTGGTGGTGGGCATGCCGGTTGTGATGCTGCGGCTGCCTCGGCGCGTATGGGCGCACGAACAGCCTTGATCACGTTGGAGCGGGCCAAAATCGGCGTGATGTCCTGTAACCCGGCTATTGGTGGTTTGGGAAAAGGTCACCTTGTCCGCGAGATCGATGCGCTGGACGGAGTCATGGGCCGTGTTGCAGACCGCGCGGGGATTCAGTTTAGGCTATTGAATAGGCGCAAAGGGCCAGCGGTGCAGGGCCCCCGTGCCCAGGCAGACCGCAAGATCTATCGCGAAACGATGCAGGCTGAACTCGCTGGGACGGAACATCTGAACATCATCGAAGGTGAAGTTGCGGCCTTTGTGATGTCCGGGGATCGTGTTGTGGGCGTGACCTTGGCGGACGGAACGGAAATCCGCGCTGCCAGTGTTGTCTTGACCACGGGCACCTTCCTGAGGGGTATCATTCATATCGGGGATCAGCAGTTCCCGGGGGGACGCATGGGGGACGCTCCCTCCATTCGGCTCGCCGAACAAATGGATGGCTTTGCCTTGCGCACGGGCCGGTTGAAAACCGGCACACCGCCGCGTCTGGATGGCCGCACGATCAGATGGGATGCCCTGGAAAGCCAACCGGGTGACGATGAGCCGATGATGTTTTCCTTTGAAAACACCAAACCCTTCGTGCGTCAGATCGCCTGTGGGATCACCCATACCAACGAAAAAACCCATGAAATCATCCGCGATAACCTCAACCGGTCTGCCATGTATGGCGGGCGGATCGATGGAGTCGGCCCGCGGTATTGCCCGTCGATCGAGGACAAGATCGTTCGGTTTGCCGACAAGACCTCTCATCAGGTGTTCTTGGAGCCAGAAGGTCTGGATGACCCGACCGTTTATCCCAACGGCATCTCCACATCGCTGCCCCAGGATGTTCAGGAGTCTTACGTCAGATCCATGGTTGGTCTGGAAGATGTAAGCATCGTTCAGCCCGGCTATGCGATTGAATATGACTATGTGGATCCACGCAGCCTGGACCTGACATTGGCCGTCAAAGGTGTTCCAGGCCTGTATCTTTCTGGCCAGATCAACGGCACCACCGGGTATGAAGAGGCTGCGGCCCAAGGCATCGTGGCTGGGTTGAATGCCGCTGCTTCGGCTTTGGGGCAGGGCGCCATCACGTTCAGCCGGTCAGAAAGCTATATCGGCGTGATGGTTGATGATCTGACCACACGTGGTGTGTCAGAACCCTACCGCATGTTTACCTCCCGCGCGGAATTTCGCCTCTCCCTGCGGGCGGATAACGCAGATCAACGGTTGACGGGCAAGGGGATTGCCATTGGCTGCGTGGGTCAGCGACGGGCGGAAATGTTCGCCAGAAAGTCTGAGCTGTTGGCGCAGGGTCAGGCTGCGGCGGAGGCAGCTGTGCTGTCACCCAAGGAACTGGCCGCGCATGATATTCAGATCAAGCAGGATGGCCACAAGCGCGCCTTGTATGAGGTCATGGCCTTTGCAGAGCCCTCGGATGATCTGTTGCGGACATACGCTCCAACGTATCTGGCGCTGCCAGCAGATATTAAGCGCCAGATCCGGATTGATGCGATGTATGCCAACTATATCGTCCGACAGCAGAGGGATGTGGAGGGTTTGCGGCGGGATGAGGCGGCTGCTTTCCCGGAGGGGTTTGATTTCACCTCTGTTGAAGGGCTGTCTAACGAGTTATCCGCCAAACTGACGGCAGCCAGGCCGGCAAATGTCGCACAGGCAAGCAAGGTTGAGGGGATGACCCCGGCCGCACTTGTTTTGTTGATGTCGCGTCTGCGGCGGTTGGCTCGGCAATCGGCGTAAGGGAATGACAAGGTTCACCTTTTCGCCGACTGCACAAGACCGTTTCCGGTTGCTTCAATGGCTGGTGGAGCAGTGGAATCCCAAGATCAACCTGGTGGCCCCTGCTTCAATCCCCGGCATTTGGGAACGGCACATCATGGACAGCGCACAATTGTTTCACGTGAAACAAGACTGGGGCGCGCATTATGTTGACCTCGGCAGCGGTGGAGGCTTCCCTGGACTTGTCTGCGCCGCTGTGCTGGCAGAGCATCAGCCAGACACGGCCATCACTTTCGTCGAATCCGATGCGCGAAAATGCGTGTTCCTGCGCACAGCGCTGCGTCAGATGTCCGTAAAGGCTACCGTCGTCACTGCCCGGATAGAGGCTGTGACGCCCATGAAAGCATCAACCCTGACCGCCCGCGCCCTAGCGCCGCTAGACCGTCTCCTCGCTTTTGCCGAAAAGCATGGCGCAGAGGAGACAACCTGCCTGTTTCCCAAGGGTGCCCGCTGGCAGGAAGAGGTCGAATCTGCCTATAAGTCATGGAGCTTCGACCTTGTCGCGCACCCCAGCGAAACACAGGCCGAGGCCCGTATCCTTGAGATTGGAAGGATCAGCCGTGTCTGATAGCGCACTCCTCAATTCCCCGAAAATCATTGCGATTGCCAACCAAAAAGGCGGTGTGGGCAAGACGACCACAGCAATCAATCTTGCCGCGGCCTTTGTGGAGCAGGGGTTTCGAGTTCTGGTGACGGATATTGATCCTCAGGGCAATGCCTCCACCGGGTTGGGGGTCGAACCCCAGGCACGAGAGATGACGTCCTATGATCTGCTTGTTGAAAATGCCGATCTCCATGAGGTCATCCGACAGACCGACATTGAAAACCTTGATCTGATCCCCGCGACCGTTGATCTCAGTTCCGCTGACCTGGAGCTTATGAGCCATGAAAAGCGCAGCTTCATGATGCATGATGCCCTGCGCCAGGTGGAGATGGACAGATTCGGGTATGATTTCATCCTGATCGATTGCCCGCCTTCGCTGAACCTGTTGACCGTGAATGCGCTGGTCGCGGCACATTCCGTGCTTGTGCCCTTGCAAAGCGAGTTCTTTGCCCTTGAAGGTCTGTCTCAGCTGATGCTCTCGATCAGGGAGGTGCGCGAAGCTGCAAATCCTGACCTGAGAATCGAAGGTGTTGTGTTGACCATGTATGATGCCCGCAACAACTTGTCCCTTCAGGTTGAAACAGATGCCCGGGCCACGCTGAAAGACCTGGTGTTTGAAACGGTCATCCCCCGAAATGTCCGCGTCAGCGAAGCTCCGTCTTTCGCTCAGCCCGTATTGTCTTACGATCCCCGCTCCAAGGGCTCGCAGGCCTATCGGGATCTGGCGTTGGAAATCCTGAAGAAGAACACGCGCAAAGCGGCTTGAAAGAGGTAGAACATGGCAGAAAAGAAAGAGCAGCGCAGGGGTCTGGGGCGCGGTTTGTCGGCGCTGATGGCCGATGTGGATCTGGCACCTCAGAGCAACTCACCCGCCCGGCGTGCCGATATGGTCGTCCCGGTGGACAAGATTCAGCCCAACCCGGATCAGCCGCGCCGCCAGTTCACCCCGGATCAGCTGTCAGAGCTTGCGGAGTCCATCCGCACCAAGGGCGTCATTCAGCCATTGATCGTTCGCCCAAAGCCGGACAGCGATGGGCTGTATGAGATTGTTGCCGGGGAACGCCGGTGGCGCGCAGCGCAGATGGCGCAGGTGCATGAACTGCCCGTCCTCGTTCGGGACTATTCCGATACTGAGGTTCTGGAAGTCGCCATCATTGAAAACATCCAGCGCGCAGACCTGACGGCGATAGAAGAGGCATTGGGTTATCGCCAACTGATGGACCGCTTTGGCCATACGCAGGAAAAAATGGCGGAAGCCCTCGGCAAAAGCCGCAGCCACATTGCCAACCTGTTGCGTCTTCTGAACCTGCCTGAGGACGTGCAGAAAATGGTAGGGCAGGGCGACCTGACCGCGGGACATGCCCGGGCGCTTGTGACGGCACAAGATCCTGTGCGGTTGGCGCAACAGGTTGTCGAGCGCGGTTTGAGTGTTCGAGAGACAGAAGCGCTCGCCCGCCGCGCTGCGGAGCCCGCCCCAGACCGGCCCAGGCCCGCACCGCGCAAGACATCGGAGAAAGACGCAGATACCCGCGCGTTGGAGGCTGACCTATCCGCCGCTCTGGGCCTGTCCGTTGCCATCAAGCATGCCCCGGGCGCGGAAAGCGGTGAGATCACCTTGCGCTACCGCGATCTGGCGCAGTTGGACGATATCTGTTCCCGACTGTCGGGTGAGGGCTAGGCTCAGTCCGCGTCGGGCAGCAAGGCCAGGATGATCTGGTTCAGCAGCGCGCGGCCCTTCTCCGTGCTGCGCAAATTGCGGCCAGAAATTTCGATCAGCCCATGTTCCTGAAGGTCAGACAGGGCTGAACCAGGCAGTTCCACGCCCGTCAGCCCATGATATCTGTCCATATCTATGCCTTCAGAGATCCGCATCCCCATCATGATGTATTCTCCCCCTTGATCCAGAGGGGAGAGCGGCTGAGGCGGCAGGCCGCCATTCCCGGCCTCGGCCTGTGCCAGCCATGCGCCGGGGGCCAAGGGGGTCTGCGTGGCCCAGCGTGTGCCATCCATGGTCAGCCGCCCATGCGCGCCCGGTCCGATCCCGGCGTAATCGCCGTATCGCCAGTAGATCAGGTTGTGCCGCGATTTGGCGCCGGGCCTTGCGTGATTTGAAATCTCATAGGCAGGCAGGCCCGCGGCGGCGCAGATCTCCTGCGTGGCGTGATACATGTCTGCGGCCAGGTCATCATCCGGCAGGTTGCGCAGTTTTCCGGCCGCGTATCTGTCGCCAAAGGCCGTGCCCGGTTCGATCGTCAGTTGATAGAGCGACAGGTGATCGCCCCCCAGCGCCAGCGCCTGTGCCAGTTCTTCCTGCCACGCCGCCAGGGTTTGGCCCTGACGGGCGTAGATCAGGTCAAAACTCACCCGGTCAAACACGCTGCGTGCGGTGTCAAACGCAGCCAACCCCTCGGCCACGGTGTGAATCCGGCCCAGGCGGCGCAGATCGTCATCGTTCAACGCCTGAAACCCCATGGAGACGCGGTTGACTCCGGCCTCGGCAAAGGCACGAAAGCGGCCCGCCTCGACCGAGGATGGGTTGGCCTCCAGCGTGATTTCAATGTCATTGGCCAGCGGCCAGGTCGCCCGGATCCGCGTCAGGATTGCATCGACCGTTTCGGGCGCCATCAGGCTGGGCGTCCCCCCGCCGAAGAAGATGGTGTTGACGACGCGGTCAGGCACCAACTGGCCCACCCGGTCAATCTCGCGCACGAAGGCGTCGGCCCACCGCCTTTGGTCAATGGTGCGGGCGACATGGCTGTTGAAATCGCAATAGGGGCATTTGGCCTCGCAAAAAGGCCAGTGCAGATACAGGCCAAAGCCCCCGTTGCGCCAATCTTCAGCCAAAACAGCCTGCCACGAACTTGCGGAACGCATCCGCCCGGTGGCTGATGCGGTTCTTTTCCCAGCGGTCCATTTCGCCAAAGGTGATGTCATGTCCGTCAGGAATGAAGATCGGGTCATAGCCGTGGCCCTGGTCCCCGCGCATGGGCCAGATCACGCGCCCTTCCATCGTGCCGGGGAAGACCTCGTCATGCCCATCGGGCCAGGCCAGAACCAGGGTGCAGCAGAACCGCGCGGTCCATGGTTCCGCAGCACCTGTGGCAACCAGCGCGTCATGGGTGCGCGTCATCGCCATGACGAAATCCCGGCCCTGCGCGGTTTCGGCCCAGTCGGCGGTATAGACACCTGGCGCGCCGTCCAGAGCGTCAATGGCGATGCCGGAATCGTCTGACAGCGCGGGCAGGCCGGTGGCCTGTGCCGCGGCGTGGGCCTTGATGCGCGCGTTTTCCACAAAGGTTGTGCCGGTTTCTTCCGGTTCTGGCAGGTTCATCTCGGCCGCGCCCACGCAAGAGACGCCATAGGGCGCCAGGAGATCCGCGATCTCCTCCAGCTTGCCGCGGTTGTGCGTGGCCACCAACAGGCGGGTGCCTTCGAATCTGCGGGTCATGCAACGGCCTTCAGCTGTTCGGAAACCAGTTCGGCCACACCGGCCTCGGCCAGATCCATCAGCGCGCCCATCTGGGCCCGGCTGAAGGTTGCGCCTTCGGCGGACATCTGCACCTCGATCAGCTGACCGTCACCACGCAGGATGAAATTGCCATCCACACCGGCCTCCGAATCCTCAGGATAGTCGAGGTCCAGAACAGGCTGGCCCGCATAGATCCCGCAGCTGACGGCGGCCACCGGGGACATCAGCGGGTCCATGGAGATCATGCCAGCCTTCATCAGCTTGTTCACCGCCAGCCGCAGTGCCACCCAGCCGCCCGTGATGGAGGCACAGCGTGTGCCGCCGTCCGCCTGGATCACATCACAGTCCACGGTGATCTGGCGTTCGCCCAGGGCGTTGCGGTCCACGCCGGCGCGCAGGGACCGCCCGATCAGGCGCTGGATTTCCACGGTCCGGCCGCCCTGTTTGCCGCTGGCGGCCTCGCGCCGCATCCGGCTTGTGGTGGAACGGGGCAGCATTCCGTATTCTGCCGTCACCCAGCCTTGGCCCGATCCCTTGATGAAGGGCGGAACACGCTCTTCCAATGTGGCGGTGCACAGCACATGGGTGTCACCCATGCGGATCATGCAGCTGCCTTCGGCATGTTTGGTCACGCCAGTTTCAATTGAAACCGGCCGCATTTCGTTTAGCTTTCGTCCTGACGGTCGCATGGGAACCCCTTTATCTGTCCCTTGCGGACTACCGCCGGTGCGGCGGGGGGCGCAACCCTGATTGACCTTGACCGAGTATGGGAAAACACTGCCATGCAAATGGCGGATCAAACCATGAATGACAGCGCAAAGCTTTTGGATGAAATGAATGACCGCTCGCGCGAGGTGTTTCGCCGCGTGGTCGAAGGGTATTTGATGAGCGGTGAGCCGGTTGGCTCTCGCAGCCTCACGCGCACCTTGTCGGAAAAGGTGTCCGCGGCGACGATCCGCAATGTGATGCAGGATCTGGAATACCTGGGTTTGCTGGACAGTCCGCATGTCAGCGCGGGCCGGGTGCCCACGCAGCTGGGGCTGCGGATGTTCGTGGACGGGTTGCTGGAAATGGGCGATCTGGATGAACAGGATCGCCGCGCGCTGGATGCCACCACGGGCAGCAACGCCTCTGAAATCGAAGGGTTGCTGGACAGGCTCGGCTCGGCCCTGTCCGGTGTGACCAACAGCGCTTCGCTGGTATTGACGCCAAAGCGGGAGGCGCCGATCCGGCATATCGATTTTGTCAGCCTGTCGCGCGAACGGTCGCTGGTGGTGCTGGTGTTTGCCGATGGGCATGTGGAAAACCGCATCTTCACCCCGCCCGCGGGGCATACGGCCTCTGCCATGCGTGAGGCGGCGAATTACCTCAACGCGCTGATCGAGGGCCGCACCCTGTCAGAGCTGCGCGATGTCATTGACCGGGACATCGACCGCCGCCGCAAGGAGATCGACACGCTCTCTCAGCAGTTGGTGGAAAGCGGTCTGGCCATCTGGGAAGGGCAGGGCACCAGTGATTCGGCCACCCGGCTGATCGTCCGCGGCCGCTCCAATCTGCTGGGCGATGGCGAAGAGGCGCATGACCTCGATCTGATTCGCGAACTGTTCGACGATCTGGAGCGCAAGCGCGATATCGCGGAGTTTCTGGAACTGGCCGAAGGCGGGGAGGGTGTGCGCATTTTCATCGGGTCAGAGAACAAACTTTTTTCGCTTTCGGGTTCCTCTTTGGTGGTCTCTCCATATATGAACGCGGATCGTAAGATCATCGGCGCCGTGGGCGTCATCGGTCCAACGCGGCTGAACTACGGACGTATCGTGCCGATCGTGGATTACACGGCGCAACTGGTGGGCAAGCTGATTTCGGACCGGAACGAGAGGTAAGAGAATGGCAAATCCGAACGAAGATCCGTTTCTGGACGATCCTGAAACCGCCGAGGCCGAGGCCCGCGCATCGGAGTCCGAAGAGATCGACCCGGCAGAGGCGGAGCTGGACGCTCTGCGCGCCGAGCGTGACGATTTCAAGGACAGGTTCATGCGCGCCCTGGCGGATGCGGAAAACGCCCGCAAGCGTGCCGACAAGGACCGCAAAGAGGCCGAGAACTACGGCGGCTCCCGCCTGGCGCGGGATTTGCTGCCTGTCTATGACAACATGAAGCGGGCCATTGCCGCCGCTGGCGAAGATGAGGTTGCGGCACAATCCCCGGTGATCGAAGGCATCCAGCTGACGATGCGAGAGCTGCTGAACGTGTTCCGCAAGCACGGGATCCAGCCCATCACGCCGGAGGTGGGCGACAAGTTCGACCCCAAGCTGCACCAGGCCATGTTCGAGGCGCCCGTGCCCAACACGCGCGCGGGGGATATCATTGATGTCTCTACCGAAGGCTTCATGCTGCATGATCGCCTTCTGCGCCCGGCGCAGGTCGGTGTTTCCTCAACCCCGGCTGCCGCGCAGGGCTGATCGCAGCATGTCGGGCTGGCCGCCCGGGCCGGTCCTTGTGCCGCGGCGCGGTCTTGAGGCATCCTGATGAGCATAGATGACGCCTACGCCAATGCGGCCTTCATCCCGGGTGCCGCCGCCTTTCCGCCGCGTTGGGCGTCCAGCTCACAGGAGCTGCGGCACAGGCTGCTTGGGCAGGGCAGGGCGGATCTTGGCCTGTCCTATGGCGCCGGTCCGCGTACGGCGCTGGATCTGTTCCATCCTGCCCAGCCTGCGCGCGGGCTCGTCGTGTTCGTTCACGGCGGCTATTGGAAACAGTTTGGCCGAGAGGACTGGTCCTTTCTGGCAGAGGGTGCCCTGGCCGCAGGCTGGGCCGTGGCCATACCGTCCTATGACCTCTGCCCGGATGTGCGGATCTCTGACATCTCCCGCCAGATCGCGGCGGCCATCGCCATGGCAGCGGATCAAGTGGCAGGGGACGTGATCCTTGCGGGCCATTCCGCGGGTGGGCATCTTGTGGCGCGGGTGGTGTGTGATGCGCTGCTGCCGGCGGCCATTCTGGCGCGTGTGCGCCATGTGATGCCGATATCTCCCGTCGCGGATCTGCGTCCCTTGCTGGGCGCCTCCATGAACCTGGACCTGCGCCTGGATCAGGCAGAGGCGGCGGCGGAAAGCCCCGTGCTGAAGCCTGCCCCGGCCTGTTCCGTCACGGTATGGGTTGGCGCGCAGGAACGTCCCGCATTCCTGGACCAGGCCCGCTGGCTGGCGCAGGCTTGGGGCTGCGCGCATATCATTGAGCCGCAGCGCCACCATTTCAACGTGATCGACGGGCTTGCGCAGCCCGACAGCGCGCTGATGCGCTGCCTGCTGGGCAAAACGGGCGCCACCCCGCGCTGAAATCTCTTGTCTCGCCGCGCGCTTGGCCGCATCTTGCGCGCGACACGGCGATGGCGTCGCCAATGTGTCCGGCTGTGCCGGCGCATGTCAGTTTCCTGTCCTGCACGCCGGGATCTTTCTGTTCCGGATCGCGCTGGGCACGAAGATCATCCGCCGCGATCCTCTTGATGGAGGGTTTCCATGACACGTCCTGCCTTTTTCCGCTTTCACAACGGCGAAAAAGCTCCGCTGCCCTTTGCGGCGGAAGAATATGAGGCTCGTCTGACCGGCCTTCGCCGCATCATGGCGGAGCGCGGCATCGATGCCTGCGTGATGACCTCGATGCACAACATCGCCTATTATTCGGGCTTTCTCTATTGTGCCTTTGGCCGGCCCTACGGGCTTGTCGTCACGGCGACGGACAGCGTGACCATCTCTGCTGGCATCGATGCCGGTCAGCCCTGGCGCCGCTGCCATGGGGACAACATCACCTATACCGATTGGGCACGGGACAACTTCTGGCGTGCCGTGGCGCATGTGTCCGGCACCGGCGGCATGGTCGGGGTAGAGCAGGATCACATGACGCTGGATGCGGCGGAAAAGCTGCGCAGCTTCCTGTCGCCCGCGCAGACCTGTGACATCGCGGCCGCAACCATGCAGCAGCGGATGCGCAAATCCGAGGCCGAGATTGCCCTGATCCGTGCGGGGGCCGCCGTGGCGGATGTGGGCGGCTATGCCATCCGCGATGCCGTGCGCCCCGGGGTGCGGGAAATCGACGTGGCCATGGCCGGGCGCGATGCGATGGAGGCCGAGATCGCCCTCCGTTTCCCCGATGCGGAATATCGGGACACCTGGGTGTGGTTCCAATCCGGTCTGAACACCGATGGCGCCCACAACCCCGTCACCGCGCGGGAATTGCAGCGCGGCGATATCCTGTCGCTGAACACCTTTCCCATGATCTCGGGCTATTACACCGCGCTGGAGCGCACCATGTTCGTGCAAGAGGTCGATGACGCCTCGCTGAAGATCTGGCAGGCCAATGTCGAGGCGCATGAACTGGGCATCAGCCTGCTGAAGCCCGGCATCCGCTGTTCCGAGGTGACCGAGGCCATCAACCAGTTCTTTGCAGATCGGGACCTGCTGCAATACCGCAGCTTTGGCTATGGGCACAGCTTCGGCGTGCTGTCGCATTACTATGGCCGCGAAGCGGGGCTGGAGTTGCGTGAGGACATCGATACCGTTCTGGAGCCCGGCATGGTGATCTCCATGGAGCCGATGCTGACCATCCCGGAGGGTCAGCCAGCCGCAGGCGGATACCGAGAACATGACATCTTGCTGGTCCAGCAGGACGGAAATGAAAACATCACCGGCTACCCCTATGGCCCGGGCTTCAACGTCGTGGGCTGAGCCAACGATCAGGCGCTGGGCGGGGTTTCCTGCCCGCGCCGTGTGAAATTTGGTTGTTGCGGTTGATTTTCCGCCCTGAACGGGTCACCTGATCCTTGGGGCGGATCATCCGCCCGGCATCAGGGGAGATAGAGCATGGCAATCCTGCGCTGGACGCTGTTCATCCTGTTTTGGGGGATCATCGCCGCCTTTCTGCACTATACCCTGCCGCAGCATGATGTGGTGCGCATCACCGATACCTATGAAAAGCGCATAGATCCCGCCCAGATGCCCCTGTTCTGGAGCAACGCCGCCGGCCGCGCCGAAACCACCGCCACCAACCGCGATGTCTTCTTCATCCAGACCCGCCGCGCCAGCGGTGATGCGATGGTCTATCGCAATGAGGACACCGGCTGGGGCTGGCCGCCCTATTTCAAGTTTGACACCGCGACCCTTCAGGCAGAGGCCGCCGATCTGCGCTCCACCGGCGATGCCCCGCGCTGGGCTGTCCTGCGCCATTACGGCTGGCGCAGCGAGTTCCTGTCGATCTATCCCAACGCCGTGTCCGTGCGCGCGGTGGACAGCCCGGATGTGCGCATCATCCCTTGGATGAACATCATCATCCTGGCGTCCCTTGGTGCGGGCGTTTGGGCCTTGTGGGTGCGCTGGCGTCGGTTCCGGTTGGCCCGGATCGATCCCCTGATCGACAATGTGGGCGACTCGCTGGATGATGCGAGCGAGTCCTTCATGCGCAATTCCGGTCGGTTGGGCCGCTGGTTGCGTGGCGGCCGCTAGGCCGCGGATTGCACTGTCAAGCGTGATGCGATCTGGGCCTGAATGGCCAGATCATCGATGATCGTCCATTCGCGGCGCACACCGGCGGGGCCAAATTCCGCGAAAGTGATCCCGTCCATTTGCACCTCGGCCCCGGTCGGGGCGCCGTAGCGGCCCCAGCCGTCATGCCGGCCGGACAGCCGCCATCCGATCGCCACACGGGGCGATGCCAACGGCGGTTCCTGTCCGATGGAGGATTGGATGACCAGCGCAGCTGAGGGAAAGGCCGCGCGGATGCCCAGCCAGAAGCCTTCCGCCGCCAATCGCCCGCTGCGGACCTGGCCGCGCGGGTGATAAAGCTCTGCCCCGCGTTCATAGGCCCGGTGCAGGACGGAAAAGTCACCATCCATCATTTTCCCCAAGAGTTCCGCAAAAGCGGAAGCCCACGGATCCCCGGAATGCAGCGCCGGGCCGGGCTGAGCTGCCCGCGCCGCGGTGCAGGAGGCGTCTTGCCCCGGCACCAGGAACCCCGCCCGGTCCCGGATCAGCCGCACCTGCACGATCCGCTCCCCCTCGATCAGGGATTCGGCCATCATCCGGTAGATGACGGGGCGGTGCGTGGGCGGGCCGAAAGGGCCATGCCCGCTTTGCGTGCCAATGGCGCACAGGCGGGAGACGACGATCATGCGCTGCCCGTCGCCATGGCAGACGCTGTCCTCCACCAGAATGGAATGATCGGGGATGGATTGGCGGACCGCCTGGCGCAGCGCGGCAAAGCTGCGCAGGCTCATCTGGCCAAAGGCGGCATCCACGATCACGGCGTCATCGGCAAAGCCCTGGGGTGTCCCCCCATCCATCCCGTGCCACAGCGCAATCAGCGCATCGCGCACCGCGTGTCCGGGGTCTTTTAGCGTAGGGATGAACATGGCTTTCCTCCGATCCGATGACCGAAGCCTAGAAGCCGAAGGTTGATCTCTTGGTTAACGCGCCCCGTAATACAGGCCCACCACATGTTCGGCCTGCGCAAAAAACAGCCAGCGCAGCACCAAAACGCCGCCAAGGTTGCTCAGCACCGCCAAAAGGCCCAGCCAGTGCCCGAAGGGCAGCAGCAACAGCGCCACCGGCACGGCAAAGGCCAGCGCCCATCCGATCACGCGCAGCTTGGTTGCGTGTTTGCGGCCCACCACATGCATCATTTCGCGGGTCAGGTAATTTGGCCCCTCATGCGGTGGGGCAAAGCTGCGCAGCCCGCCGCGCAGGCCCGTGGCGCTGTTCAGCGTGCTGCCGCTGCGGGCAAAGGCGCCATCGCCCATCCGCCAGGCGACCAGCTGCACAACACCCGCCAGGGGCAGCAACCATAGCGTCAGCGTGACCCGCCCGGCCAGCAATGCGCCCCCCGCCACCGCCAGCGCCAGGAACAGCGCCGGCGTCAGCGGCGAATACCAGCGCGGCACGGTGCGCAACTGGGCGTAGATCATCGCGGTGCAGCCCACCGTCGCCAGCGCCAGCACCGCCCCCAGCACCCCCAGAACCGGCGCCGGATGCCCGAAGATCCGCAGCAGCGCCGCCAGCCCATTGACGCCCAGCGCGGCCACGGCCAGCCAGGCCTCGCGGCTCAGCCAGCTGCTGCGCCACTGGGTAAAGGCTTTCAACGCGCGCTCCGGCCGGCCCAGATGGCGGGTGGAGGCGAGCAGCCCCGCGCCCGCCAGCGCAAAGGCAATGGCGTAGAACACTGCCGCCACCCAGCCCGAAGGCGGGGTCATGTCCACGCCCAGCCAGGCCATCAGCCCGAACCCCAGGCCAGACAGGGTGGTGAACAGGATCAGGGAAGACGCGGGATGCATCAGAGCTTCTCCAACTGGCGGTCCAACCAGGCCAGCAGGCCGCGCGGCTCTTCGGCGACCGGGGCCAGGAAGGGCGCCAGAACGTCGATGTCTTCCGGGTCTGACAGAGTATCGCGGGGGCGGGGCGGCAGGTAGCGGTTGACGGGGCGGGTGCCTTGTTCCGGCATCAGCTCCAGCCCGCCGCGTTCCTGAACCAGTTGGGAGACGGCGCTGTCAGGGTCTGACAGATCGCCGAAATGGCGCGCGCCCGCGGGGCAGGTGCGCACGCAGGCTGGCACGCGGTCGGCCTCTGGCAGGGCGGTGTCATAGATGCGGTCCACGCACAGCGTGCATTTCTTCATTACCTTTTCGGCCGGGTCCAGCTCTCGGGCGCCATAGGGGCAGGCCCAAGCGCAGAGGCCACAGCCGATGCAGTCGGACTCGTTGACCAGAACAATGCCGTCCTCCGCGCGCTTGAAGCTCGCCCCCGTTGGGCAGACCGTCACACAGGGCGCATCCGCGCAATGCAGGCAGGATTTCGGGAAATGCGCCATCTGCGCAACTCCGCCGGTGTCAGGGCGGATTTCATAGCTGTGGACGCGGTTCAGAAAGGCGCCCTCGGGCGATATGCCATAGGGGTCCGTATCGGCCAGAGGGCTGTCCTGGGCCTGGGTGTTCCAGCCCTTGCAGGCCACCACGCAGGCATGGCAGCCCACGCAGGTGTCAAGGTCAATGACAAGGCCCAGGGTTCGGTCCGTTGTTTTGGGAAGATCGGTCATGTTACCTTCCAGCGCAGCAATCGGGGCCCCTCGGGCAGTGCGGAGCCGAGCGTGGGGAACTGCGGCTGCACGGCCTCTGGCGCCGCAGACCGTTCCAGCCGCACCCGCAGATCAAACCACGCGGCCTGGCCCGTAACGGGGTCAGAGTTGGACCAGCGCAGTCCGTCACCGCGCGGCGGCAGCAACTCGCTGATCAGGTGGTTGAGCAATATGCCCCGCTCGGCCTCTGGCGCCTTCGGGTCCAGCGCCCAGGCGCCGCGCCGTTTGCCGATGGCGTTCCACGTCCAGACGGTATGGGGGTTGACCGCATCCATCACCGCCACGGGCACCGTGATTTCCCCATGCGGAGAGATCACGCGCGCCCAATCGCCATCCTTTAACCCGATGCTGTCCCACACCGCCCGCGGCAGGTAGAGCGGCGTTTGCGCATGGATCTGGCGCAGCCAAGCGTTCTGGCTGCCCCAGCTGTGATACATGGCCATGGGCCGTTGCGTGATGGCATGCAGCGGGTATTCCGCCGGATCGGCAAAGGCATCCACCATCGGCGCGTGCCAGATGGGCAGCGGGTCCATCATGCTGCGCAGCTGTCCGCGCAGCGCATCGGGAGGCTGGATCGGGCCGTGGCCTTCGGCGGCGCGCTGAAACCGGCGCATCGGCTCCAGGTAAAGCTGAAAGCGATAGGGCTGCGGTTTGTCCTGCAGGCCCAGCTGCACCGCCCAATCCTGATAGGCGGCGTTGAAGGGTTTGAAATAGCGCGCCTCTGGCGGCACCTCGGCGGTGAAAAAGCCGCCATTGGCGATGTAATGTTCCATCTGGGCATCATTCGGCCCGCCGCGGCCGTGGCTGATGCCGCTGTCACCCGTGCGCCACCCGGCCAGCGGGCCGACGCCGGGGCGGCGTTCATGGCGGGTGATGTAATCGGCATAATCGGCATAGGCCGGCGCGCCGCTGTCATCTATGAAACCCGGCAGGCCCAGCCGCGCCCCCAGATCCAGCAGCACCGATTGAAAGGCCCGCACATTACGGTCCGGCGCCACCACTGGCCAGCGGATGGCATCGGCGGCGGCGTCCGGCTCAGAAATCGGGCGATCCAGCAGGCTGATGCAGTCATGGCGTTCCAGATAGGTGGTATCTGGCAGGATCAGATCCGCATAGGCCACCATTTCAGAGCTGTAGGCATCGGAACAGATGATCCGCGGGATCACATATTCGCCCGTTTCATCCTGATCGGTCAGCATGTCGATGACCGCGGCAGTGTTCATGGAGGAGTTCCACGCCATGTTCGCCATATACAGAAACAGCGTGTCGATCCGGTAGGGATCGCCCGCATGGGCGTTGGAGATCACCATATGCATCAGCCCATGCAGGCTGAGCGGGTTTTCCCAGGTGAAGGCCTTGTCAATCCGCAGCGGCCTGCCGTCCGCGTCAATGGCCAGATCCTCCGGCCCTTGCGGACAGCCCAGATGCGGGCCGGACAGGGGGTGGCCGGGCTGGCTGTGCGCGTGGGGGCGGGGGTGCGCCTCCGCCGGTTTGGGGTAGGGCGGTTTGAACCGGAAACCGCCGGGCGTTTCCACGGTGCCCAGCAACAGTTGCAGCACATGCAGCGCGCGGGCCGTCTGAAACCCGTTGGAATGGGCCGAAATGCCCCGCATCGCGTGAAAGCTGACAGGCCGCCCGCGCATCTGCGCGTGGCGGGTGCCGGCCATGTCCGTCCAGGGCTGGTCCAGCGTCACGGGTTCTTCAAAGGCGGTGCGGGCGATTTCAGCGGCGATGCGGCGGATGCGGTCGGCGGAGATGCCACACCGCCCCGCCACGGCATCGGGCGCGTATTCCGGGCGCATGTAGCGTTCCGCCAGCAGTTGCATGACGCTGCGGTGGCTGATCCCGGCGTGGCGCCATGTGCGGCCCAGCTCCGGTTCCGCCTTCGGGTCCGTCACGGGGGCGGGCTTGCCGCTGCGGCGGTCCATCACCAGCGGCGTGCCTTCCGCATCGCGCAGGAACAGCCCGTGGGTGTCTGACTTCGGGTCGCAATCCACCAGCACCGGCGCATTGGTGTAGCGCGCCAGGTATTCGGCATCCACCGCACCTGCACGCAGCAATTCATGGACAAGGGACAGGATGAACAGCCCGTCCGTGCCCGGCGTGATGCCAACCCAGTCATCGGCCACGGCGGAATATCCCGTCCGCACCGGGTTGACCGAGATCACCCGGACGCCGCGCTGCTTCAGCTTGGCCAGGCCCATCTTGATGGGGTTGCTGTCATGGTCCTCGGCCACGCCGAACAGCAGGAACAGGCGGGTGTGGTCCCAATCCGGCTGGCCGAATTCCCAGAAGGCCCCGCCCAGAGTGTAGATCCCCGCCGCCGCCATGTTGACGGAACAGAACCCCCCATGCGCGGCATAGTTGGGCGTGCCGAACATCTGCGCCCAATAGCTTGTCAAGCTCTGGCTCTGGTCCCGCCCGGTGAAAAAGGCCAGCTTCTCCGGCGCGGTCTTGCGCAGCGGGGCCATCCAGTCCACCGCGGTTTGCAGCGCCTCCTCCCAGCTGATTTCCTCGAACCGGCCTTCGCCGCGCGGGCCGACGCGCCTCATGGGCGCGCGCAGCCGGGCCGGCGAATTGTGCTGCATGATCCCCGCGCTGCCCTTGGCACACAGCACCCCACGGTTGACCGGGTGGTCGCGGTTGCCCTCGATATAGGCGACCTTGCCGTTTTTCAGATGCACGTCGATCCCGCAGCGGCAGGCGCACATATAGCATGTGGTCTTGCGCGTTTCGTCGAAACCGCGGCCGGACGGGGTTGGGTCTGTCTCGATATTTGCCATGACGCTCGGATGCCTGTTTGCGCCAACGCTAGGCCAAGCCCCGGTGCCGGACCAGCCCCATCTTGCACACAGAGGCCGGATCAGGAGGTGCTGAGCGTGATCAGCCCGTCGCGGTCCAGCTCCTGCCGCGTGGCAATCCAGCATTCGCGGATCTCCGTGGCCAGGGCGCGGCGCTCCTCGATCGTGCCGTGCAGCGCGCTGTCCTGCATCTGGCGCATCTGGCTGGCCAGCCGGAAGGCGCCGAACACCCCGGCAGAGCCTGCCATCCGGTGCGCTTCGGCGGACAGCTCCTGGCAGCGGTCCTCTTGCTCCACCAGTTCGGGCATGGAGCGGACGAACTTGCAGGTGTCTCCGGTAAACTGCTTCAGAACGCGCTGGAACTGTTCGCTTGGCAGATCCTCCATGACCTCGGCCAGGTGGTCACGGTCCACAAGCGCGTGGGTCTGGGGTGTGGGGTCTGGCATGGTGGCGCGCTCCTCCGGGTCATCGTCTGTATCGTCGGACAGCAGCGCCAGCGCCAGCGCGGCGCGCAGACTGTTGATCGACAGCGGTTTGATCAGCACCTCCGTCATGCCGGCCTCGCGGAAGCGGCGCACCTCGTCGGGCATGGCATGGGCGGTGGTGGCGATGATGGGGCTGTCGGCGGATTCGCCGCCGCTGTCGCGGATCAAGCGGGTGGCGGTCAGGCCGTCCATCTCTGGCATCGAGACATCCATCAGGATCGCATCGAAGGCGCTTTCGCGCGCCAGAGAGACGCCTTCGGCGCCGTTGTGGGCCTCCAGCACCACATGGCCGTCGCGTTCCAGCATCTCGCGGGCGACGACGCGGTTGACCTCGTTGTCCTCCACCATCAGCACGCGCAGCGGCGGCAGTTCCACTTGCTCGATCGGGGTGTCTTCCACGATGGTGGGCAGAGGCTCCTCGAACACGACGCCGGCGGGTGGGTCCAGCGGCAGGCGCAGCCAGAACACGCTGCCATCTCCCGGCTCGCTCTCGGCGCCCAGGGTGCCGCCCAAGGCCGTGGTCAGCCGCCGCGCGATGCCCAGCCCAAGCCCGGTGCCGCCCGTGCTGCGCCGGTAGGAGGCATCGACAGTGACAAAATCGCCAAAGATCCGGTCAAGATCCGCGTCATCGATACCGACGCCGGTATCGATGACGCGGATCTCCACCTCCTGCAGGCCGCGGTGGCATTCGACCTCGACGGTGATGCGCCCGTTCTGGGTGAACTTGATGGCATTGCCCACAAGGTTCAGCAGCACCTGCCGCAGGCGGTCGGGGTCACTATAGGCTTCGTGCAGCATCGGGTTGAGCGGCGCGAGGGTGAGCACATTGCCATTGGTCTGGGCGCGGCCCGCCTGACCGTCGATGATTTCCTGCAACAGCGCCACAAGGTCAAAGCGGGTCTTGTTCATCTTCATCTTGCCTGCATCCAGGCGCGAGATGTCCAGAACGTCGTTGACGTGGTTCAGCAACAGCCGCCCGGAATTGCGGATGATGCGCAGATACCGGCGGTGGCGGGGGTCCAGCGCCGCCTGGTCAAACAGTTCCAGCGTGCCCAGCATCCCGTTCAGGGGGGTGCGCATCTCATGGCTCATCACCGCAAGCAGTTCGGCCTTGGATTTTTCACCGGCGATGGCGCGGTCCCGCGCGGCGCGCAGGGCGTCTTCGTTGCGCAGCCGGTCAGAGATGTCGCGGATGAAGCCCACAAGGATTTCGCCATCCGCCGTCTGCGCCGCCGTCAGCGACAGATCCACCGGGAACGTGGTGCCATCCTGCCGCTTGGCATCCAGCTGCACGACGCCGCTGTTGAGCATCTTGCGATGGCCCGTGGTGCGGAACCGGTGCATGCCCGCGTCATGCGCGGGGCGCATCTCGTCGGGGATGATCAGGCTGGCCATGTCCTGGCCCAGCGCTTGGTCCCGGCGATAGCCAAAGATCCGTTCGGCCGCGCCGTTATATTCGATCACCCGGCCTGACAGATCCGTCACGATCACCGCATCCAGCGACGTTGCGATGATGGTGCGCATCCTGTCGCGCGTCAGGCGGTATTCCCGCGCGCTGCGTTCGCGCAGCCGAACCAGCCGCAGCAGCACGCCCACCATCACCAAAAGCGCGAGGATCAGGACAAGCGTCAAAACCGCGATCCGCAAAAGCGTCTGCGAGATGTCATCGCGCCGGGCATCCGCCAGAAGGGAAAAGATGCGGATCCCTTCCAGGGCGGTGGCGCGCACCAGTTGCTGCATGCGTGCGGATTCGCGCGCCATTTCGGGCAGGGCGGCGCGCAGGTCTTCGTCCGGCCCGTCGATCACGGCAACATAGTGATCCAGGAAGGCGCGCATTTCATCGATATTGCCCTGCACCTGGGCGTTGGCGCGCAGCTCCTCGAAGCTGACGCTCTGGCTCAGGGTCATGACGCGGGAATAGAAGATATCGAAGTGCCGCCGCACCTCCTGCAGGCTCGGGTCGCCAAAGCGCGCGGCGCTGTCGGTGGCATGGGCCAGGTGCAGGGCCTCGATCTCGGACTGAGAGAGGGTCCATTGCACGTTGTCGGACGATGCGGTGGCATAGCGCTGCAGGCCTTCGCGCACGTCATCGGCAAAGACCATCAGGATCAGGAAGAAACAGGCCAGACCCGCGGCGAGAATACCACGCCGGATCCGCGCCATGCGCAGGCTGCCTGTGTCAGGCAGCGGTGTCACGGGCGAGGTGCCCGTGACGGCCGGGTGACCATGTCATCGGACAACTTCGATCCGGTCCATCTGCCAGATGCTGCGGGAATAGTAGATTTCGGACTGGTAGGCCGGGTTGTCATCATAGGGATAGATGATCCACAGCGGCCCCTTGTCCCGCAGGGACATCTGCCGGCCGTTGCGTTCATAGGCAATGATCGGCCCGTTCTCCACCGCATCGGATACCGGGATTTCAACGGTGTAATCGTTGACCGCGGAGGCGCGCAGCGTGCCGCCGGACGCACCCAGGGCGCGCACCAGTGCAACAAGCGGCGTGCCGACGAAGGTCTGCTCGCCCTCGGTCCAGATGGTGTTGGTGGTCACCGTGGTTTCCCCAAGCTGCCGCAGCAGGGCGATGTCCAGATCAGCCGCAGCGCCGGAATTGGTCTCCGTGATCTGCCCCGTCACCCGGAGGACAGGCGCGCCAGAGGGCGCATCCAGCGCCGCCACTGCCGACGCGCCGCACAGCAGCGCGGCAACAACGCCGGCCCGGATTGATTTGCTCAACATGGACATCATGTCCGTCACACTCCGCTTAACCAACACTCGTTTGTCTTGAGTAGTATCACAGCTCTGACATGGCGCGAGTGGTTATTGGACCATCCTTTGAGGTATGTCGCTACTTCTTTGGTATAGTCCGCCCGGGGCAGGTGCAGTGCCGCTGGGTCCGGTCCGGCTATGTGCAAGTGCCTGTTGCAACTTCTTTCAAAGCCAAAGTAGTATGCCTCTGGCACGGTGCGGCAAGGTTTTGCGGTGCGGCGTCAAGTGGTGGGCAACAACGGGCGACGAAATGCGGATTCTGGTGGCAGACGACCATGATCTGGTCCGCGACACGATCGCGGCCTTTCTGAAGGGTGAAGACATCACGGAGGTCGTGACAGTGTCTTCGCTGGATGAGGCCGTGAAAGTGGCGGAGGATACAGGCTCTTTCGATCTGGTTCTTCTGGATTACCACATGCCGGGCATGAACGGCCTTGACGGGCTGGAACAGATGATGGTGGCCAACAATCACCGTCCCGTCGCCATCCTGTCCGGCTCTGCCACACGCGAGGTTGCCGACGCGGCGCTCAAGGCCGGGGCGCAGGGGTTCATCCCCAAGACGCTGGGTGCAAAATCCTTGTTGACGGCGGCGCGGTTCATGGCTGCGGGCGAGATCTACGCGCCCTTCGATTTCATGCAGAAAACCGAAGAGGACGTCACGGGCCCGCTGTCCAAGCGCGAGCTGGACGTGCTGAAAGGCATTTGCGAAGGCAAGTCCAACAAGGAAATCGCCCGCGATTACGACCTGCAGGAGGTCACGGTGAAGCTGCATGTCAAGACGCTCAGCCGCAAGCTGGGCGCACGCAACCGCACCCATGCCGCGATGATCGCGCGGGACCGCTGCCTGATCTGACCTCAGGGATTCGCACGTCGGCTTTGATCGGCAGGCCCTTGGCCTGCCGTTTTTCGTTTGGGCGCCGCGCTGCGGCATGTCATGCCGCACAGGCCTGCTCTGGCCCGGCAAGCCGTTTTGACCGCAGGTTTTTGGCGGGCGTTCGCCCGCGCAGAAAAGTGCGCGGCGCCGCCTATACGAATTGATAGTTCAGATACCTCTTTCAAGAAAAAAATTGTCAGACGTATAGGGTGCGGCCTAGGCTCAGAAATGATCCCTCATTTTCTGGAGCATTCCGATGCCTGATGATTTTGGTAGCAGCATTTTCGGCACAACCGGCGCGGCCCCGTTTTTTGGCGACACGGCAACCGCCAACGGCACGATCGAAACATCGGGGGATCGGGACTGGTTTCAGATCAGCTTCGAGGCCGGGCACCAATACCAGGTCGAGCTTCTGGGCTTGAGCCTGAGCGATCCTTACATCCGTGGCATCCATGACAGCAGCGGCGCACAGCTGCCAGGCACAACGGATGACGATGGCGGCTCCGGGCTGGACAGCCTGTTGTATTTCACCGCCGATCAGACCAGCACATATTATATTTCCGCAGGCGCCTTCAGCACCCGGACGGGCAGCTATGTCCTGAGCGTGACGGACCTGACCCCCGACACCGACGATTTCGGCGACAACATCTTCAGCGCCGGGTTTGCCAGTGTCGGCAGTTTTGCCTCTGGCGAGATCGAGGAGAGCGGCGACCAGGACTGGTTTGGCGTGTTTCTGGAAGGCGGGCGCATCTACGATATTTCGCTGCGTGGCACGGAAACGTTCGGTGGAACGATCTCTGACCCCTATCTGCGCGGCATCTACAATGCCAACGGCACCCTGATGCCCGGCAGCACCGATGATGATAGCGGTCCGGGTCTGGATGCCTATCTGAACTATGTGCCGGACCAGGACGGGTATTACTACATCTCGGCGGGGGGCTATGCCTCCTATACGGGCACGTACACGCTGGACATCGTGGATGTGACCCCGGCCCCGGTTCTGGACGATTTCAGCCAGGATACGCTGACCACCGGCACCATTTCCGTCGGCAGCACCGCGTTCGGCGAGATCGAGGAGAGCTATGACGAGGACTGGTTCCGCGCAACGCTGATCGCCGGGCATGAATACCTGCTGGAACTCGACGGGTCGCATGATGGCGATGGCACGCTGGGCGACCCCTATCTGCGCGGTATCCATGACGCGTTCGGCAACATCCTGCCGGGCACCAGCAATGATGACAGCGGCGATGGCCTGAACGCGCGGGTGATCTTCACCGCCGATACATCTGGCACGCACTATATCTCCGCCGGGGCGTTCAGCGCCGGGACAGGCACCTACACCATGCGGCTGACGGACCAGACCCCGGCGCCGGAGCCGACGCCAGAACCGCTGCCCACCACGGATGACTACGCGGCCTCCATCGCAACATCCGGCGCCGTGCCCGTGGATGGCGTAACAACGGGCATCATCGAACGCGCGGATGACCAGGACTGGTTCCGCGCGGCCCTGATCGAAGGGCACACCTATACGGTATCGCTGCGCGGCTCGCAGACCTCTGACGGATCGCTGAGCGATCCTTACATTCGCGGTGTCTTTGACGGCACCGGCCAGATCCTGCCGGGCACGCTGGATGATGACGGCGGGCTTGGCCTGAACGCCGAGATGTCCTTCACCGCGACAAGCTCTGGCACGCATTACATTTCGGCCGGTGCCTTCAGCACGCGGGTGGGCAGCTATACGCTGGAGCTGATCGATGAAACACCGGATGTCTTTGACGATTTCGGCGAATCCACACTCACGGCGGGCTACACCAGCGAGGGCATCGGCGCCTTCGGCTCCATCGAGGAGATCGGCGACCGCGACTGGTTCGAAGCCTATCTGATTGCCGGGACGACCTATATCATCACGCAAAGCGCGGCGAGCTTTGGCGAAGACACCCTGTCTGATCCCTTCATCCGGGGGATTTTTGACGCCAGCGGATCGCTGTTGCCCAACACGGCCAATGACGATGGCGGCGCGGGGCTGACGGCCCAGCTGGAATTCACCCCGACCGAGAGCGGGTTCTACTACATTTCCGCGGGCGCCTTCAGCACCTATACCGGCGATTATGAACTGCGCGTGGATCAGGCAAACGTGTTTGTCGATCCCGGTGATTTCGGCCCGACGCCCGGGTCGGACGACTATGCCGCCAACAGCACCACAACCGGCACCCTGACGATGGATGGCAGCGCCGGTGGCGAGATTGATTTTGCCGGCGACGAAGACTGGTTTGCCGTCACGCTGGAAGCCGGCCATGAATATCTGCTGGACCTCGAAGGGCTGCCCACCAGCGCGGGCACGCTGTCTGACCCCTATCTGCGGGGGATCTTCGGCGCCTTCGGGGCGGTTCAGCCCAACAGCGCCAATGATGATGGCGGGTTCGGACTGAACAGTCAGCTCAGCTTTGCCGCTGTTGAGGATGGGGTGCACTATATCTCCGCCGGGGCCTTCGGCGGGGCAACGGGCAGCTATACGCTGTCGATCACCGATCTGACGCCTGACCTGCCGGATCCCGTTTCGCCTGACGATTTTGGAGAGACCGTGCAGACGGCCAGCTTTGACCTCACCGGCCCCGGCAGCAGCGCCTTTGGCACCATCGAAGACGCCGGGGACCGTGACTGGTTTGCCTTGTTCGTCGATGCCGGGGCGACCTATACCGTGTCCCTTGAGGGCGCGGAGACGGGTGCCGGCACGCTGGGTGATCCTTTCATCCGGGGCCTGTTTGACGGTTTCGGCAGCCCGATTGCCGGTCTTTCGGACGATGACAGCGGCGAAGGGCTGAACAGCCTGCTGGAATTCACCGCAGAGGAAACCGGGCTTGTCTACATCTCCGCCGGAGCCTTCGGTTCGGGCACGGGCAGCTACACGATCACCGTGGACCAGGAAGAGAACCAGGACGATTTCGCGGGTGATGAGACGACCACCGGCATCCTGCCGATGGATGGCGCGGTCGTCGGCGTGATCGAGGAATTCGGCGACAGCGACTGGTTTGCCGTTACCTTGGCAGAGGGCGACGTCTACACGCTGCGTCTGCGCGGCGCGGATACCGATGCCGGCACCCTGCGCGACCCGCTGCTGAACGGTGTGTTCACCTTTGATGGCGCGCCGGTCTTTGGCACCTATGATGATGACGGCGGCGTGGGTTTTGACAGTGAATTGCAGTTCACGGCCCAGCAATCCGGTCTGCACTATGTCTCTGCCGGTGCGTTTGGCGGCAATATCGGCAGCTATGAGCTGAGCATCGTCAACGAAAGCACCGGGGATGATTTTGGCGAGTCCGCCGGGTCGTCCGGTGCCGTCAATGTCGGCGGCTTCACCCGGGGCGACATCGAGGAGAGCGGCGACCGCGACTGGTTCGCCATCGAATTCGACGCCGGCAACACCTATCGGCTGGACCTGCAGGGCGCGCCGACAAACGTGGGCACCCTGTCTGACCCGTTCATCCGCGGCATCTATGACGTCTTCGGGGATCTGCTGCCCAACTCCTCCAATGATGATGGCGGGCTGGGGCTGAACAGCCGGTTTGAATACACGGCCGATTTCTCTGGCACGCATTACCTGGAGGCCGGCGCTTTTGGCGGCAGCACGGGCACCTATCTGCTGTCCGTCCGGGATGTGACGGTGGATGTGCCGGATGCCGTGCAGGACGATTACGGCCAGACCGGCGCCAACAGCGGGGCGCTGACCGTGGGCAGCTCCAGCACGGGCGAGATCGAGGCCGCGGGCGATGAGGACTGGTTCGCCGTCAACCTGACAGGCGGCCGCAGCTATACCATTGACCTTGAAGGCGCGGGCACGGGGGCCGGGTCACTGCGCGATCCCTATCTGCGCGGGATTTTCGATGCCAGCGGCGCGGTGATTTCCGGCACGCTGGATGACGATGGCGGCCAGGGGCTGAACAGCCAGCTGGAGTTTGTGGCGGACAGCTCGGGTCTGTATTTCATCTCGGCCGGGGCGTTTGGGTCTAACACCGGAACCTATACCGTTGCGATCGAGGAACAGTCTGTCATTGATGATTTCGGATCTTCGGTCGGGGCCGCAGGCACGATCGAGGCCGGTAGCTTTGCCACGGGCGAGATTGAAGAAGCCCATGACACAGACTGGTTCGGCGCCGATCTTGTGGCGGGCCGCAGCTATGAAATTCACCTGGAAGGCTCTGCCACCAGCGGCGGCACACTGTCTGACCCGTTCCTGCGCGGTGTGTTTGATGCCAATGGCGTTGAACTGCCCGGCGGATTTGACGATGACGGCGGCGAAGGGCTGAACAGCCTGCTGGAATTCACGGCCGAGCAAAGCGGCGTGCATTACTTCGCCGCAGGCGCCTTCGGGTCGGGTATTGGCAGCTATACCATGACCCTCACCGATGTGTCGCTGAGCGATGATTACGGCAAGACCGTGAACTCTGCCGGGCAGATGGGCGTCAACCAGAGCGTCACCGGCGTGATCGAGGCCGAAAATGACCGTGACTGGTTCGGCGTGTTCCTGGATGCCGGCGTGCAGTATGACATCTCGCTGGTTGGGTCTTTCGGCGATGGCGGCACGCTGGTTGATCCTTATCTGCGCGGGATTTTCGATGCCAATGGCATCCTCTTGCCGGACACGCAGAATGACGATGGCGGCGATTACCTCAACAGCCTTGTCAGCTTCACCCCGACCGAAGGCGGCCAGTATTACATCTCTGCCGGGGCATTTGGCGCCAACACGGGCTCTTATACCCTGACGGTCGAGGCCGTGGCCGGGGCCGCGGATGACTATGACAACACCGTTGCCACCCAGGGCTCCATCTCTGTCGGCGCCTCCACCGTGGGTGTGATTGAAACGGAATATGACGAAGACTGGTTCGCGCTGGATCTGACCGCAGGCCAGACGGTGATCCTGGATCTTGAAGGCGACCCGACGGGCCAAGGCAGCCTGCATGACCCGCTGTTGACCGGTGTCTATGATACCAACGGTCTGTTTGTCGGCGCTGCGGATGATGATGGCGGCGCGGGGCTGAACAGCCGCGCGACCTTCACCGCGTCGGAACAGGGCACCTATTTCATAGGGGCCACCGCCTTTGGCGCCGCAACCGGCACCTATAGCCTGACGGTGACGGAGGTTGTGCAGACAGATGACTTTGCCGCCGACACGGCAACAACCGGCGCGGTTGCCGTGGATGGCACCACGTTTGGTGAGATCGAAGCCGCGGGTGATACGGATTGGTTCGCTGTCGATCTGGTGGCGGGGTTTGATTACCGGATTGATCTGGAAGGCATGGCCACCAATTCCGGGACGCTCAGCGATACCTACCTGCGCGGCCTCTATGACAGCACCGGCACCCTGATTGCCGATACGCTGGATGATGATGGCGGGCAGGGGCTGAACAGCCGGTTGGAGTTCACCGCAGAGGCCAGCGATACCTACTATATCGCCGCAGGCGCCTTTGCCGACCACACCGGCACCTACAAGGTCACCGTGACGGAAACCGGCTTTGTCGTGGCGGATGATTTTGCCGATGACATCACCACCACGGGCGCTGCGGTGATCGATGGCTCGGCCTTTGGCCGGATCGAGACCGGGGGCGACAGGGACTGGTTCGCGATGGATGTCGTGGCGGGCCGTGCCTATTCCATCAGCCTTGAGGGCGAGGAAACCGACGCCGGCACCCTGGTGGATCCCTATATGCGCGGCGTTTATGACAGCACCGGCACGCTGATCTCTGACAGTTTTGACGATGACGGCGGGCAGGGTCTGAACAGTCTGACGACCTATTTCGCGCAAGAAACTGGAACAGTCTTCATCTCTGCCGCGGCGTTTGGCTATGGCACCGGCAGCTATACGCTCAACGTGTCCCAGCTTGAAGGCGTGGACAACGCCGACGATTTTGCTGCCGACACCACCACCACCGGCAGCATCGCCGTGGGCGGGATCACCGGCGGCGCGATCGAGGTGGCCGATGACGAGGACTGGTTCGCTGTCGAGCTTGAGGCGGGCACCCGATATGAGGTCGATGTGCTGGGCGTCAGGACGGGCAATGGGTCGCTGCGCGATCCGTTCCTGATGGGCGTGTATGATGCCAATGGCCGTTTGCAGGCCGGCACCACGGATGATGACGATGGCGAGGGGCTGAACAGCTTCGCGTCCTTTGTCGCGGCGCAGGATGGCACGCATTACATTGCCGCCCGGGCCTATAACAGCGGCGTGGGCACCTATGAGCTGGCCATCACCGAAGCCGCCGACCAGCCAGAGCCGGAACCCGAGGCCCCGGCGCCGCAGGAAGGCTTCAACATCACGCTGGATTTCAACGGCGACGACCGCTTCCTGTCCTATTTCGAGGACGCCGCCGCGGCATGGGAGGCCATCATCACCGAAGACCTGCCCGATACCAGCTATGTCAACCTGTCCATGAGCGGCCGGTCCAGCGTGCTGGTGGATGATCTGCTGATCTCCGCATCGGTCGTGGACATTGACGGCGCGGGCAACATCCTGGGCCAGGCCGGGCCAACCCGCATCCGCGCCGATGGCACGCCCTTTACCGGGATGATGGAATTCGACGTGGCCGACCTGGAATACATGGTCGAACGCGGCATCCTGGGTGAGGTGATCGAGCATGAAATGGGCCATGTGCTGGGCATTGGCACGCTTTGGGCCCGCGAAGGTCTGATCTCGGGCGATACCTATATCGGCCAGGCCGGCATCAACGCCTTCAACGCGCTGGGCGGGCTGGGCAACAGCGTTCCGCTGAGCGACAGCGGCCACTGGTCCGAAGAGGTGTTTGACACCGAACTGATGACGCCCTTCGCGGAAACCGAACCGCCAATGCCCATCAGCATCGTGTCGGTCGGTGCGTTGCAGGATCTTGGCTATACGGTCGATTACAGCGAAGCCGATGACTACAGCCTGCCGAACCTGACGGTCGGGGCGCTGACATTGCCTCCGTCCAACACCTCTGTGGGGCAGGATGGCGTGGTCACCGCGTCCCGCACCATCGAGATCGGCGATGACTTCACCGGGGCCTTCGGCCAGTTCGCCGAGGACAAGGCGATCACGCTGGATATGTCGGACACGCAGGGCGACAAGCTGGACGGCCCGGTCTCTCGTGCGGATGAGAACTTCGTCTCCTTCTTCGATACCAACAGCGGGAACGGCTATTTCGTCCAGCTCTACGGGGATTTCGAGAAGAACACACCCGCGACCGGCGGCGATGTGAAGGGCGATGTGACGGCCATGCAGCTGTTCCTGGATGGCGAGCTGGTGGAGGCCTATGCCTTCTACGAGCCGCGCGATGCCGAAACGCTGCTGGACAACTTCATCGCGCTTGGCCCGGATGCGGACAATCTTGTCGATATCCTGGAAAGCTTCGCCAACGCGGATTCCATCACCGGCGGCAACGGCGCTGACTTCGTGGCGGCTGCTGGCGGCGATGACACGCTGGCTGGGGGCGCGGGCAATGACTCGCTGCTGGGTGAGGATGGCGATGACAGCCTGGATGGCGGCGTGGGCGATGACCTGCTGAACGGCGGCGCCGGGGCGGATGCCTTCAACGGGGGCGATGGCATCGACACCGTGTCCTACGAAGGGTCGCGCGGGTCGCTGCGGGTGGATCTGCTGTTCCCGCAGATCAACACCTTCTGGGCGCAGGGCGACACGTTTGAAGGGATCGAACATCTGATCGGCTCCCAAGGCTTTGAAAACCTTCGCGGCACGCTGGAAGACAACCGCATCCAGGGCATGGCGAACGTTGATTACATCTTCGGCCGGCGCGGCAATGACACGCTGGAAGGTGGCGTGGGCGATGACGTGCTGTTCGGCGGTGTGGGTCAGGACGTGCTGATCGGCGGCGAAAACCGCGACCGCGCCCAGTATTCCGAAAGCCTGACAGCGATCGTGGCGAGCCTTGCCGACACCAGCCTGAACACGGGCGAGGCTGCGGGCGACAGCTATGACAGCATCGAGGATCTGGCCGGCGGCGCCTTTGCCGACCTGCTCTATGGCGATACGGGCGACAACCGCCTGTTCGGGCGTGAGGAGAACGATACCCTGATCGCCGGCGCGGGGAATGATTACCTCAACGGCGGCGGCAACAATGACCGGCTGGAGGGCGGCGCGGGCGATGACACTCTGCGCGGCGGCACCAGCCGCGATACCTTCGTGTTCAACGATGGGGCCGATGTTGTGGAGGATTGGTTCCTGGACATCATCGAGTTGGATGGCGCCGCGCTGGGGGTCTCTGGCCTCACCTCCGGTCAGGTTGTCACGCAGCTGGGCAGCGTGTCTGGCGCGGATTTCGTGCTGGACTTCGACAATGGCGATACGCTGACCCTGCAGGGCCAGTCGGGCATCTCGCTCACGCAGCTCGCTGGATTCATCGAGATCGCGTAAAGGGCTGCGTGATCTGTGCACAGGATCGAAAGGGCCGCCCTTGCCGGGCGGCCCCTTTTGCGTGACCGTCCCGGCCCTTGCGCGCTGTCAGATCAGGTGTTGCCCAGCAAAACGCTGCGCGAGCGGGAGGCAAATTCGCGCCGGCCAATCACGATCAGCGTCACCGCCGTGCCCGCCACCAGCCACCCTGGCCCGATCAGCCAGGCACAGGCGCCGATGCCGAAATAGACGGCGCGCAGACCTCTGTTATAGCTTTGCGCCGCGGTGACGTTCAGCTCCGCCGCCTGGGCGGCGCGGGTCAGGGCCAGGGGATCGTCCACGTCATTGGGAACCGAGGCCATGACGACCGAGCAATAGCCGAACAGCCGATGCGACCAGACGAATTTCAGAAAGGCATTCGCGGCAAAGACAAGGATCACCAGCAGCTTGATCTCCCACACCACCACCGGGTCCGTGCTGTCTGGCAGCAGATCCCCCGCCACGCCGCGCAGCATGTCGGCATTGCCGATCAGCGCCAGCCCCCCGCCGATGGCAATCATCGACGCCGAGGCGAAGAACGCCGTGCCCTGCCGCAGATTGGCAATGATGCTTGCGTCGAAAATGCGCGGTTGCCGGGTGATGAATTGCACCATCCATTCGCGCCGATACTGTACCATCAGGGAAGCGGTGGAAGGCCGCCAGCGCGGGGAATGTTCAATCAGCCAGCCGATTCCCACCCAGGCGCCAAACAGGAAGGCGACCGCAGCCAGGTCCAGCGGACCGAACAGCATAAGGAACGTAGCAGGTGACATGGCCGCAGCTTATGGACTCTGCGCCGCTTGCATAACAGAAAAAATTGGTATTATTATCTTACCAGTTTCGGAGGATCGCGATCATGGAAATGCCCAAGCCCGACCCGTCTGTCTTGGGGCGCAAGCCCCGCATCGTGGAACTGCTACAGCAGGTTCTGCCGGAGGGCGCGGTGATTTCCGATCCGGCGGAGACGCGCGCCTATGAATGCGATGCCCTGACCGCCTATCGTTGCCCGCCGCTGGCCGCCGTCTTGCCGGAGACGACGCAACAGGTGGCCGATGTGCTGCGCATCTGCCACGCAGAGGGTGTGCCGGTGGTGCCGCGCGGTGCGGGCACATCCCTGGCGGGCGGCGCGCTGCCCACGGCGGACAGCGTGATCCTGGGCGTGGCGCGGATGACCGACGTGCTGGAAACCGATTATGACAACCGCTTTGTCCGAGTGCAGACGGGGCGCACCAACCTGTCCGTCACCGGCGCGGTTGAGGAGCAGGACTTTTTCTACGCGCCTGACCCGTCCAGCCAGCTGGCCTGTGCCATCGCCGGGAATATCGCCATGAATTCCGGCGGAGCGCATTGCCTGAAATACGGGGTGACGACGAACAACCTGATGGGCGTCACGCTGGTGACGATGGAGGGCGAGATCATTGAGCTTGGTGGTGCCCATCTGGATGCGGCGGGGCTGGATCTGCTGGGCCTGATCTGCGGATCCGAGGGGCAGCTTGGTGTGGTCACGGAAGCCACGCTGCGAATCCTGCGCAAGCCCGAGGGCGCGCGGCCCGTTCTGATCGGCTTTGACAGCAATGAGGTCGCTGGCGCCTGCGTGTCAGACATCATCAAGGCCGGTGTCCTGCCGGTGGCCATTGAATTCATGGACCGCCCTTGCATCGAGGCCACCGAAGCCTTCGCCAAGGCGGGCTATCCGATGTGCGAGGCGCTGCTGATCGTCGAGGTTGAGGGCAGCGAGGAAGAGATCGCAGAGCAGCTGGGCCTGATCCTGCAGATCGCGCGCCGGCATAACCCGGTTGAGCTGCGCGAGGCCCGCGATGCCGATGAGGCCGGGCGCATCTGGCTGGGCCGCAAGAGCGCCTTTGGCGCCATGGGCCAGATCAATGACTACATGTGCCTGGACGGGACGATCCCGGTGTCCTCGCTGCCCTATGTGCTGCGGCGGATTTCCGAAATGTCCAAGGGCTACGGCCTGGACGTGGCCAATGTGTTCCATGCCGGGGACGGCAACATGCACCCGCTGATCCTGTTCAATGCCAACCAGCCGGGCGAGTTGGAAAAATGCGAGGCGCTGGGCGCCGACATTCTGCGGCTGTGCGTGGAGGTTGGCGGATGTCTGACCGGCGAACATGGGGTTGGCATTGAAAAGCGGGACCTGATGGTGGATCAGTTCGACCCCGCCGATCTGGAGGCGCAGATGGCCGTGAAGGATGTGTTTGATCCCAAATGGCTGCTGAACCCGGCGAAGGTCTTTCCCCTTGCGGCCTCGGATGAGCGGCGGACCGCGTCCATCGCCGCGCAATGAGCCTTCGCCCAGACGCATGGCCCGTGACCCATTTGCCCAGCAGGAACGCAACATGACCCCTTCGACAGAGGCCGAACTGGCCGAGATCCTGCGCGACGCGCGCGCGCCCATCCATGTGCACGGCGGCGGCACCCGCGCCATCGGCCGCTTGAGTGGCCCGACGCAGGAACTGCGCACCTGGAACCTGAACGGCATCACCCTGTATGAGCCCGGCGCGCTGACCGTGGTGGTCCAGGCCGGCACGCCGCTGCCGGACCTGGAGGCTGCGCTTGATGCCGAAAGTCAGCGCCTGGCCTTTGAGCCTGTGGATTATCGCGGTCTGCTTGGCACCACTGGCCTGCCGACCGTTGGGGGGATGGTCGCGGCCAACGCCTCTGGTCCGCGGCGCATCCAGACCGGCGCCTGCCGCGATCATCTGCTGGGTGTGCGGTTTGTCGATGGGGCAGGCACCATCGTCAAGAACGGTGGCCGCGTGATGAAGAATGTCACCGGATATGACCTGGTCAAGCTGATGGCGGGCAGTTGGGGCACCTTGGGCGTGCTGACGGAGGTATCGCTGAAGGTGCTGCCCAAACCGGATGCCATGGCATCCATCGAAATCACGGGGCTGGAGGATGCGCAGGCGGTGCAGGCCATGGCGGCGGGGCTTGGTTCACCCTTTGACGTGACGGGTGCTGCACATTTGCCTGATGGGCCAGAGGGCGCGTCCGTGACGTTGCTGCGCATCGAAGGGTTCACCCAATCTGTCGCCTATCGGGCGCAGCAACTGCGCAGCCTGGCTGAGCGGTTTGGCCCGGTCCGCGTGGAGACGGACAAGCAGGCCGTAGCCGCGCGCTGGGCGGCGGTGCGGGATGTGGCGGTGTTTCATGCGCAACCCGGCGATGTCTGGCGGCTGTCTGTCAAACCGTCGGATGCGCCCGCGCTTGTCGCCCGGGCCGGCGCCGAGGGCGCGATGTTCGATTGGGGGGGCGGGCTTGTGTGGCTGCGCATGACGCCGGGCACTGATCTGCGCGCGCGGTTGGGTGCCTTCGCCGGTCATGCCACGCTGGTGCGGGGCGATGATGCCACGCGCGCCAAGCTGGCGGCGTTCCACCCCGAACCTGCGCCCATTGCCCGGATCTCTCGCGGGTTGCGGGAACGCTTTGACCCGCGCGGCCTGTTGAACCCCGGCCTGATGGCCGCCTGACCCCTTGTTTTTCCGCGCCCGGCGCGAGGAGTGTTCCGATGCAGACGACCTTTACCCCGGATCAGCTGAAGGATCCGGGAACCGCCCGCGCGAATGAGATCCTGCGATCCTGCGTGCATTGCGGCTTTTGCACCGCCACATGCCCCACCTATCAGGTGCTGGGGGATGAACTGGACAGCCCCCGCGGGCGCATCTACCTGATCAAGGACATGCTGGAGAACGAGCGTGTGCCCGATGCGCGCACGGTCAAGCATATTGACCGCTGCCTGTCTTGCCTGGCCTGCATGACCACCTGCCCATCCGGCGTGCATTACATGCATCTGGTCGATCACGCGCGGGAATATATCGAGGAAAACTACAAACGCCCGTTCTCTGACCGGGCCTTGCGGTGGATCCTGGCGCGTATCCTGCCCTATCCCATGCGGTTCCGGGCGGCGCTGCTGGCGGCGAAGCTGGGGCGGCCCTTTGCTTTTCTGATGCCGGATGAACGCCTGCGCGCCATGTTGGAAATGGCGCCGCGCCAGATCCCGCCTGTGTCGCGCAACGATGATCCGCAGAGCTTCGCCCCGGCGGCGCCGCGGCGCAAGCGCGTGGCGCTGATGACCGGCTGTGCGCAAAAGGCGCTGAACACCGATATCAACGATGCCACCATCCGCCTGCTGACCCGCCTGGGCTGTGAGGTTGTGGTGGCCAAGGGCGCGGGCTGTTGCGGGGCCCTGACCCACCATATGGGTAAGGTGGATGAAAGCCACCGATCGGCTGCCGCCAATATCCGGGCCTGGACTGCTGAAATGGCGGGTGAGGGGCTGGATGCCATTGTCATCAACACGTCTGGCTGCGGAACGACCGTCAAGGATTACGGGCATATGTTCCGCAATGAACCTTTGGCGGAGCAGGCGGAGAAAGTGTCCGCGATTGCGATGGATGTGACGGAATTGCTGGCCACGCTGGACATTCCGGCCGCGGCCACACCGCGCGGGCTGACGGTGGCCTATCACGCGGCCTGTTCGCTGCAACATGGGCAGAAGATCAAATCCGCGCCCAAGGATCTGCTGAAAAAGGCCGGGTTCACGGTGGTGGAGCCTGCGGACAGCCACCTGTGCTGTGGATCGGCCGGCACCTATAACCTGATGCAGCCCACGATTTCCAAGCAGCTGAAGGCGCGCAAGATTCGCACGCTGGAGGCCCGCAAGCCCGATGTGATTGCTGCTGGGAACATCGGCTGCATGATGCAGATCGGCTCTGGAACAGAGGTGCCAGTGGTTCACAGTGTGGAGCTGCTGGATTGGGCAACGGGCGGGCCGAAACCGCCTGCGCTGTGCGCGCAGTAACCATCGCGGCGGCGGCCTTGTTCTGGGCCGCAGTTCCGGTTGCCGCTGAACGCGCGCCGCTGGCCGTGGGGCAGCTGGAACTGCGCGGCTGGCCGATCTGCGTGGCAACGCTGGTGGCGCCTGATCTGGTGCTGACCGCGGCGCATTGCCTGTTTTCCCCCGGCACGCACCAGGCCCTGGCCTTGGGTGATCTGCGTTTCCGGGTTGGGGGGTTCAGCGCGCGTGCCTATCGTGGCGTGGTGGACAGCCGGATCGCCGAAGGCTTTCAGCCCGATGCGCCCGTGTCCCCTGACAGGATGCGGCGGGATCTGGCGCTGTTGCGGCTGGACTATCCCCTGGCCGCCAGCACCGTGGTGCCCTTGCCGATGGCGGCGGATGCGGCCCGCACCGCCGGTGCCGCGTTGCCCCCGCCACAATCGCCCTTGCGGACCTGCGCCATGCAGCCCATCGGCCCTGGGTTGCGAGAGCTTGCGTGCGGGGCGGGTGCAGGCGGGTCAGGCTCGCCCCTGCTGGTGCGGGACGCCTCGGGCGGGCTGGCGGTGGCTGGACTGGTCGTCGCGGCGGGCAATGCCGATGGTGACACGGTGCGGGCCTTTGCCGTGATGATGCCAGCGGGCCGCGTCAGCCCCCCTTGAAAGGCCGGCGTGGTTTTCCCACCTCATCCGGGCAGGGCGCCGATACGGGCCCTGTGCCGCGCCCGTCCGGCAGGAGGGCGCATCATGGAAACGGGATCGCTCACAGGAGGTTACCCCATGCAACGTTTCGATCTTGCACCGCTGTATCGTGCAACTGTCGGCTTCGATCAGATCGCCGATCTGATGGACCGCGTGATGGCCAACGATATGGGCCAGCAAAGCTATCCGCCCTATAACATCGAAAAAACCGGCACCGACAGTTACCGCATCTCTGTCGCTGTGGCTGGGTTTGCCGAATCGGATCTGACCGTGGATGTGAAGGAAAACGCCCTGGTCGTGGCAGCCCGCAAGGAAGCGCCCGAGGAGGGCCGCACCTATCTGCACCGCGGCATCGCCACCCGCGCGTTCGAGCGGCGCTTTCACCTTGCGGATCATGTCCGCGTGACCGGCGCGCTGCATGAGAACGGCATGCTGCACATCGATATGGTCCGCGAAGTGCCGGAGGCGCTGAAGCCCCGCCGGATCGAGATTGCCTCGGCCGGGTCCACGCAGATCGACGCGCAGGAGGCCAAGCCCGTCAACTGACGGCAGAGCCACTGTAGCGCATGGATGCGACGGCCCCGGCACATCCGCCGGGGCCGTTTTGCGTGGCAGA
This sequence comes from uncultured Paracoccaceae bacterium, assembly GCA_965660085.1. Taxonomy (GTDB): domain Bacteria; phylum Pseudomonadota; class Alphaproteobacteria; order Rhodobacterales; family Rhodobacteraceae; genus CBFHYV01. Next base: position 2,121 of record CBFHYV010000001.1, on the reverse strand, counting down.
TGTTTCAAGCCCTGCGCACCATCGTGACCCGTTGTGGTTTGGAAGCGCGCGGCGCGATGGCTACATTCCCTTCAACGCCCGAGTTGGAGGACATGATGGCACATCGCTGGACAAACGACCTGACCCCTGAAGACGTGACGCCGGAAGCACTGTTTCTGAACCGCAGGCGGGCGCTGGGCCTGATGGGCGCCGGTGTTGCCGCGGCAGGCCTGCCCGGCATGGCGCGCGCGCAGGAGGCGCCGGAGCCGAACAGCTGGGAAGACATCACCAATTACTGCAACTACTACGAGTTCGGCACTGGCAAGGATGATCCGGCCCGCAATGCCCATCAGCTGACCACGGAGCCGTGGTCCATCCGCATTGACGGGCTGGTTGATGCGCCAGGCGACTATGACCTGCAAGACATCGTTGCCCGCATGACGATCGAGGAGCGCATCTACCGCTTCCGCTGTGTCGAGGCCTGGTCGATGGTGGTGCCCTGGAACGGCTTTGAACTGGCGGATCTGCTGGCCATGGTGGGCGTGAAGCCTGAGGCCAAATATGTGGCCTTCGAGACGGTGTTGCGCCCGGAAGAGATGCCGGGCACGCGCTTTCCGGTGCTGGATTGGCCCTATGTGGAAGGTCTGCGCCTGGATGAGGCCATGCATCCGCTGACCCTGATGGCCACGGGCATCTACGGACGCCCCATTGCCAATCAGAATGGCGCGCCCGTGCGTCTGGTGGTGCCGTGGAAATACGGGTTCAAATCCATCAAGTCCATCGTGCGGATCACCCTGACCGACGAACAACCGCCGGCGTCCTGGAACGTGGCCAACCCGCGTGAGTATGGGTTCTATTCCAACGTCAACCCCGAGGTCAGCCATCCGCGCTGGTCGCAGGCCACGGAACGGCGCATCGGCGGCGGGTTGTTTGCCCGGCGTCAGCCCACGCAGATGTTCAACGGCTATGCCGATGAGGTCGCATCCATGTATGCCGGGATGGACCTGAGGACGTTCTTTTGACCTCGGTGATCGAGGTCACGAACCGCGGGCTGCGCGCCTTTCCGGTTTGGGCCGTCTATCTGCTTGGCCTGATTCCTGTGCCGGTGTTGCTGGCACAGGGGATGACGGGGGCCTTGGGTGTGGAACCCATCAAGGCGCTGGAACATGCCTTGGGCGAGCTGGCGCTGCAGCTGATGGTTGTGATCCTTGCGGTGACGCCTCTGCGCAGGCTGCTGGGTGTGAACCTGCTGCGGTTCCGCAGGGCGCTGGGCATTCTGGCTTTTGTCTATGTGGTGCTGCACCTGCTGGTCTGGTTGGTTCTGGACGTGCAGATCCTGTCCCAGATCTGGGCCGATATCGTGAAGCGGCCATATATCACCATCGGCATGGCGGCGTTCCTGCTGATGATTCCCCTGGCGGTCACCAGCAACAACGCCTCTGTCCGGAGGCTGGGTGCGCGCTGGCGTCAGCTTCACAAGCTGACGTATGCGATCGGCCTGTTGGGTGCGGTGCATTTCCTGCTGCTGACCAAGGGGTTTCAGCTTGAACCTCTGGTTTATCTGACGCTGATCCTTGGATTGTTGGCCCTGCGCTTGCCGCCTGCGAACCGTCTGCGGTTGGCGTGACAGGGTCGGCGCCACCACAGGTGGTGCCAGATCCGGCATCAAGCCTGCCTCTGGGCTGCAGGCCAGCATCTAGTATCCATGCTCATTGAAACAGCTATATGTCGGCAGATCCATTTTTTTGGTGTTTGTGTGTATTTTCTTGTTGCGAGGTATGATTGTATTGCTTAGACAGCGCTTCACCGGCGGCGCTGAGGCGCGGTTGGGACGCTGGGTTGGATCGGAGACGGTTTGATCTGGTAGCTTTCTGAGGGATTTGGCATCGCTTGCCACGCTGATGTGTGGTTGGTGTTTGTTTTTGTCTCTGCTGTTTGACAATTTGGATGACTGAAGAGATATGCGGGCGGTTTGGTTCGTTTCGACGGATCGGCTTTCTGTATATCGCACTCATAGGGTTTCGGCCCGATGATTGAGTGACAGCTTCACTGTTTGTAGGGTTTCGGTTTCTTTTGGAGACTGAAGCACAACAGACAGAGACTATCCTGGCCTTATTGGCTGGGAGTGATGTGCAGAGGTTC